>NZ_JASNFO010000057.1:0-124054 GCF_032027725.1 Pseudofrankia coriaricola
GACGTCACAGCGGCAAGCAACCGAGCTGGGCGCGGAGGCGCGCCTCCGCGGAGGCCTGCCTACGAGCGAAGCGACGTAGGGGGGCCGCAGCGGAGGTCGCCGGAGCGCCCGTTCGCGGAGGAGGACACGGCGCGGAGGTCCCTTGGGAGCGAAGCGAGTAAGGGGCCGTAGCGCCGTGCCCGCACGGAGCGAACCAATGTCTCAGCCGAAGGTCGGGAACTCCGGGCCGAAGATGGCGGCCCAGAAGGCGACAGCCTCCTCATGCCTGCCGTCGGCTTCCGCGACGACCGCCTTCTCGGCGTAGGAACGCGCCAGCCTGATCGACTCGCCAAGCGCGGCGAGGTCGTCCGGCCGCAGGTAGGTCGACAGGTCGCCGCCGACGTCCGCCGGGTCGGCCACCGACAGACCGACCTCCTCCATATACCGGAAGACGGTGGTCAACGCCTGGCGGGTGTTCAGGCCGCGCCCGGCGAGCACGGTCCCGGCCAGCGCCTCGATGTGGAACGAACGCAGGTGGCTGCCGCAGACCCGGTTCCACGCCTTCAGCAACCGCACGGCGGAGATCACCCGAGGGCCCAGGTCCTCGGTCCAGCTGGCGTGCCGCTCAGGGCGGGTAGGCAGCCAGCCGCCGACCCGGTCCGGCATCACATAGCCGGCCCGCGGATGGTCGAACGCGGGAACGAGGTGCACGTCCGGCGGCGAGTCGTAGACGACGCGCAGCGCCTGGCCGCGGGTGCCGATGGTCTGCACCCGGTCGCCACCGATCGCGCCCCGCACGCACAGCAGGAGGTCACGCGAGTCCCAGCGGAACCGCTTCCAGGCGCCGGCCGCGGCGCTGAACACCGCGAAGATGTCCACCTCGTCCAGCGGGCGGATCATTGTGTCCCGGCCGGCCGAGCCGATGGTGGCGACGCCGACGAGCGGCAGCGCGCAGCGCGGCGGGAAGATCGCGCGCAGCGCCCGCTCGGCCTCGTCCCTGCGCGCGTCGATCACGGCCTTGTCCTCGGAGCTCAGCCGGATCATGTCATCGAGCTTGGCGAAAGCGCGCGCCGTCGTGCCGACCAGCAGCGGGCCGGTCATCGCGCCCGTGTGCGGGCCACTCGTCGTCTGCGCCGGCGCCGCGGGCGCGTCGACGGGGAAGAGCGAGTTCGGCGCGCCGGGGATCGACTCGTCGGGCCGACGCCAGTGCGGCGGAATGATCAGATGGTCGTAGGTGACCTCGGCTGGCGGGGTCTGCGACGAGACCGGGTGTGGGGAATCCACGCTCATGGTGCACCTCCCCGGCGCATGGCGCCGACCGTCGGGCTCCCCTCCCGGACACACATCGACATGCTCATCGACGCGGACACCCGACCGGACGGTGGAGGCCTGCCCGGTCGTGACATCACTGCCATGGTGCCTCAGACCGTCACCGCGCGAACAGCCGGGACACCCTACGAGTGGCCAGAAGCTACGCACCGGCGACGAAACAAGACCCCAGACGTTGTCGGGTAGCCGACAACCTAGCAGCGCACCCCCCCTGCGCGCAGGCCAAAGAACAAACGGGAGACGCGGCGTTGACCTGCGGCAATGGCGTGGGGAGCCGGGCTTCTCGCGCTGTGCCGCGCCCCATGAGCGAGGGGTGCGAGTGAGCTCCACGCCCTCGTCGCGCCGTTACGCCCTGTTACGGATGTCTGTCCCTGTCGGCGCGAGTTCGGGACTTTCGGGCAACTTGGGGCGACCGCCACCCGAGAGGCGAGGGGCGAGGGCCGCGCGGCGAGGGCCGCGCGGCGAGGGCCGCGCGGCGAGGGCCGCGCGGCCACGTCGCCAGGGCCTTATACCTAGTGCGCTACCCATGAGGGCCGGCCGCGCGTCCTCTCGCCACCCGGCCGCCGCGCGCCAGGTGCCGCGAAGGATCAACGGGACGGCGGACGGCACCAAAGCCGCCAGCCGGTGGCGAGTACGACCCTGGTGGGCTGAAAGGACGTCACCATCGCCAGCCGTTCGGACGCGGGGTCGTCGGCGCGCACCCGCGTCTCCACCAGCGCCAGGCGATACGCCTCCAGCCAGCTGGCCAACGCCCGGACGATCTCGGCGCCGTATCCGCACCGGCGTTCGTCCGGGCCGATCACTACCGCGACCGCGGCCCGGCGCGCCCGGGTGTCCGCGCCGAGCAGGCCGACGGCCACACCGTCGTGGTCGCGCACCACCCACGTCAGCGCGGCACGGCCGGCGCCCGCGCGGTGGCGCAGCTCGCGGCGCAATGCCGCCGGCTCGGCCGTCCCGCGCGCGTCCGGGCCGGCGAACAGGCCACCGACTCCGAGCCCCGGAGCCGGGCGCGCCGCGAGCGCGACCTTGCGCGCCAGTTCCTCAGCGACGTAGCCCGCGTTCCACAGCGTCACCGGCAACGCCTGTAGCCGCGGCGTCATCAGCGTCGGGCCGTCGTCGCCCACACTCACCCACGCCGAGATGGCTCGCTGACGCCGAGCAGGCCGCGCTCACGCAGCCACGCCTCCGTGCGGCTCATGCCGTCGGCGAGCTCGACCCGCGGGCCCCAGCCGGTCAGCGCGGTGATCCGCTCGCCGGAGCACCTCCCGGTCCTGGTCACGTCGGCCACGGTGAGCGGCCCGAGGTCCATCCGGCCGCGCGGGTCGACACCGGCGACCAGCCGGGCGCCAAGGCCGCGCACGATCCCCAGGGCCGCCGACCTGGCCGACGGGCCGAGTGTCTGGCCGCCGGCGGCGTCTCCGAGCGGCTCCCGCGCGCCGCCGGCCGGCCGGGTGCTCCGGCCGGCGGCGCGGGGCGCCGTGGCCGAGGAGCCCGGCCGCGGGACACGGCGCGACTCGACCCGGCCCCGCAGGCGCCCGACGGCCACGGCCGCCTCATCCAGCGCGCCGTACATCTTGGCCGGCACGGAGCGAGGCGCGGGCAGGTCCAGCATCCGGCTGTAGTAACCGACGAACTCGGCGACCGTGCACGGCTCCGGGCCCGTCACATGCAGGATCTCGCCGCCCGCCCGCGGCGAGTCCGCGGCGGAGATCACGGCGGCGACCACGTCGTCGATGTGGACGGGGTTGAGCCATCCGGTACCGCCGTCAAGGAGGACGAACCGGCCCGCGCGCAGCAGCAGCACCGGCCACACCGTCCACCGGCCGGCCCGCGGGCCGTAGGCGTCGCCGAGGCGCAGCACCGTCGCGGACAGGCCGGACGCCGTCGCCGCGCTCACCGACTGCTCCGCGGCGGCCAGGGTGTCGGCGCGCGGGTCGCCGGTCAGCCCCACCGGCGCGGTCTCGTCGATGCCGTCGGCGATGTCCGGGCCGAGTACCGACACACAGGACAGATGGATCACCCGGCGCACCTCGGCGCGGGCGGCGGCGTCGAGCACCGTCGCCGTCCCGCCGAGCAGCACCTGGCGCATCCGAGCCAGCGGAATCCTCGGGCTGCCGACCGGCCGGCCGCCGCGGATCGGCGGCAGCTCGCCGACCCCGCCCATGCCTGCCGCCGCCGCGTGGACCACCAGGTCGGCGCCGGCGAGCTTCTTCTCCCAGTCGCCTGGCCGGCTCACGTCCGCGGCAACCACGCCAGGGCCGCGGGCCGCGTCGAGCGCGACCACCTCATCCCCGCGACCACGCAGGGCATGGGCAACCGCCCCGCCGACGAACCCGGCCGCGCCGGTGACCACCACCCGAGCCAACGTCAGCCCTCCTGACAGTGACCTCGCAGGCGAGGCCATCCCGGCCATCCGGGCACGCGGTACCCGCGGCCGGAGTCCGGATCACGTCTCAGCATGCAGCATGACAGCACACCCGGATCTCAGCACGGCGGTCCCGCGCCGGACGCTTCGCGGAGCCGATCTGGGAGGTCCGGGGCGCTGGGCGCCCTCCCCATGTGGTTCCGGGCCCTGGTATATGGCGGTTGCTGGGCTAGGTCTGGGTTGACGAGGTGGCCGGCAGACCTCCCAGATCGGCTCCCAGACCTCCCCGATCGCTAACCTCCCAGATCGGCTCCGCCGATCCGGCAGGGACCCTGTCGCCAATCGGGCAGGGACCCCGGATCCGGCGGGACCCCGGGCGCTGCGCTGATGCGCGGTCACCAACGGTAGCTAGGCTGCGCTGACACGTCGCCAGTATGGGGTTGCGCGTGGCTGCGTGACTAGACGGTTGTAGTCATGGGTGCGCTACGACCGGCCGCCGCCCTCGACGGGCGTGAGCCTGGCCGGCTCCTCCTTCTCCTTCTCTCCCTTTCCCTCTTCCTTCTCTCCTTTTCCTTCCTCGACGCTTCCGGCCGTCGTCGCGCGGCGCCGGGCCGCGCGCCGCAGCAGCTCGCCGGACAGGCCGGCCACGACCGAGACGACCACGACGGCCGGCGCGAGCCAGGAAGCCGACTCCTCCAGCCCGGGCAGCGACGACGCCGCGTAGCCCAGAGCGGGCAGCCCGGTCCCCCAGATCACCGCGCCGATCACGGCCGCCGCCAGGAAACGCGACCACGGCATCCGCACCGCGCCGGCAAGGATCGGGGCGAACGTACGCGCCCACGGCACAAATCGGGCGGCCACGAGCGTCACCGGACCGAAGCGTTCGTAGAACGCCTCGGTCCGTTCGAGCAGCTTTCTGTGTCGGCGTTCCAACCAGGGCCGGCCGAGCCGCCGCCCGGTGACATAGCCAACACAGACTCCCGCGACCGCCATCACGGTCACGCCGGCCGCAAGTACCGGCAGTGACACCCGGTGTGCCGGATCTGCCGCCATCAGCCCAGTCGCCAACAACATGGCGTCTCCCGGCAGCCAGAACGCGATCGGCACGCCGCTCTCAAGGAAGACGATCGCGAACACGGTCAGATACAGGGTCAGGCCGGATAGACGGTCGACATCCATGACCTCAGTCTGACGGGGACGCCGAGCGCCTCGGCCGTCGGACGCTGCGCGCCGGGTTCGGATCCGGGGGTATGGACGGGAAACGGGTGCTCTTGCGGCCGACCTGGGCGGATGTCGACCGGGTGGGCGAGATGCGGCGGGCGCGACCGCCCGCGCCGTGCGGACGCGCCAAGCGGCGGGTCGCTCGACACCCGGTCGGCGCGGTCGCTGCCAAGATGACGGATCGAAGGGTAAGTAGTCACGAGTCACGGTGGCACGCGCGATGTCGGCGGCAACGGGCTCCCGTCGGACCGCCTCGCGTCATACCCTTCGCGCAACACAGCCCGCAACGCGCGGTCCCGGCACGCCCCGGTGCGCGCCGTCCATCACTGCCCGGCTCGCCAGGGGATGACGGCCGCCGGCCGGCGAGCCGGCCGTGTCCGCCCGCTCGGTGGCCCGACGCCTTTGACAGGAGCTTTCGATGCCCATCGCGACCCCAGACGTCTACGCCGAGATGCTCGACCGGGCGAAGGCCAATGCCTTCGCCTACCCCGCCATCAACGTCACGTCGTCACAGACGCTGAACGCCGCGCTGCGCGGCTTCGCCGAGGCCGGCAGCGACGGAATCGTCCAGGTGTCCACCGGGGGGGCCGAGTACCTGTCCGGGGCGACGGTCAAGAACATGGTGCTCGGGGCCGAGGCACTGGCCGAGTTCGCGCACCACGTCGCCAAGGCCTACCCGGTACAGATCGCCCTGCACACCGACCACTGTCCGGCGGACAAGCTCGACGCCTACATGCGCCCGCTCGTCGCCATCTCCAAGGAGCGGGTGCGGGCCGGCCGCGACCCGCTGTTCCAGTCGCACATGTGGGACGGCTCCGCGGTGCCGCTGGAGGAGAACCTCAAGCTGGCCGAGGAGCTGCTCGCGGACTGCAAGGCCGCGAACATCGTGCTCGAGGTGGAGATCGGCGTCGTCGGCGGCGAGGAGGACGGCGTCGTCGGCGCGATCGACGAGAAGCTGTACACCACGCCCGAGGACATGTGGCGCACGGCCGAGGTGCTCGGCACCGGCGGCAAGGGCCGGTACATGCTGGCGGCCACCTTCGGCAACGTGCACGGCGTCTACAAGCCGGGCAACGTCAAGCTGCGCCCGACGATCCTGCGCGACGGCCAGCAGCACGTGGCCGCCAAGCTGGGGCTCGGCCCCGACGCGAAGCCGTTCAACCTGGTCTTCCACGGCGGCAGCGGCTCGGAGCTCTCCGAGATCCGCGAGGCGCTGGACTACGGCGTCGTCAAGATGAACGTGGACACCGACGCCCAGTACGCGTTCACCCGGCCGGTCGCGGACCACATGTTCAAGAACTACGACGGCGTCCTGAAGATCGACGGCGAGGTCGGCGTCAAGAAGTCCTACGACCCCCGCACCTGGGGCAAGGCCGCCGAGGCGAACATGGCCAAGCGTGTCGCGCAGGCCTGCGAGGACCTGCGCAGCGCCGGCCAGGCCATTTAATCTGGTTCGCTCCGTGCGGGCACGGCGCTACGGCCCCTTACTCGCTTCGCTCCCAAGGGACCTCCGCGCCGTGTCCTCCTCCGCTCACGTGCCCTCCGGCGACCTCGCTGCGGCCCGACCCAGTTCGCTTCGCTCGTGGGCCGGGCCTCCGCGAGGCGCGCCTCCGCGCCGCACGGTCACCCGCCGCTCAACGTCACCAATCCACAACGACCCGATCCAGAACCATCCCCGCGGGGCCACGTCGCTTCGCTCGTGGACGGGCCTCCGCGAGGCGCGCCTCCGCGCCGCACGGTCACCTATCGCTGAACGTCACCAACCAAGACCCACTCGATCCAGGCGTGAGCCAGAGCCTTGCGGAAGCCTCCGCGCCGCACGGTTACGTCGCGCTTGACCGTTTCTAGATCATCTTGAGCTCGAAGTCACACCTTCGGCCCGGGGCCGCCACTTTGGCAGCCCCGGGCCGAAGTCGTTCTGTGACTTAGCGCTTCCTACCCCATCAGGCGCGAGCACCGCCCACGAGCGCAGCGAAGTGCCCGCAAACAGAGGCTGTTCGAGGATTGGTGACGTTCCAGCGCATGGCAACCGAGCTGGCGCGGAGGCGCGCCTCCGCGGAGGCCCGGCCACGAGCGAAGCGACGGGGTCGGGCCGCAGCGGAGGTCGCCGGAACGCCCGTGAGCGGAGGAGGACGGCGCGCGGAGGTCCCGTGGGAGCGAAGCGAGTACGGGGCCGGAGCGCGCCGCCCGCACGGAGCGAACCAACAACAACCTTCCCGCCCGACCCGGTACCGCTCCGAACGGGGCGACTACCCATCGGCGACTTCTGGACCACTGAGCGCCACCGTCGGTAGACCACCGCGGGGTACGGCATCTAGCGGTCGCAACCGCAATAGTTAACCAGAAGTAATCATTTGACTACCGAATGTACAGCAACCGGGTGTGTCCCGACGGGTGTAGCGAGGATCGCATTTCGCCCGGGCATGCATCGAAGGGGCCGTTCGGGCGGCAGAATGGTAGATTTATTTTTCGACGCGACACGCGGACGACACCAGACCCGCGCGTGGCCCTCCGGCACGGATGGTCCCGCCCGTTGTGGGGCGAAACCGCCAGTCAGCAGATCTTCGACGCGGAGCAAGAAATCACCGACCACGGCACCGGGTAGGAAAGATGAGCGCGCGTATGCGCGCGCTAACATCGTTTCGGGCAGATTTCAAGCAGCGACACGCCGGTGTGGCCTTCTTCACGTGCCTATTTCAATGCTTGCCGTCACCCCGAGGAATGTGGTTATGGTCTTCGCCGTGCCTGGCGACAGGACAGGCACCCACCGGGCGGCACGCCGAATCCTGCCCCCGCCCGGCGAGTTTTTAACCAGCGGCAGGAACGGGGGAACCGAATCCGGACGCCTGACCAGAGATCCTGGACAGCGACCTTTTCCGCCAGCCTTATCGGGACCGACGAGACCCGTGGAGCCGAAGTGGTGACGGAAAAGGCTCAATAGGGCGACGGCCTGCGTGGCCAGACAGCGCGCCACGCCAGCCTCGCCCTCAACAGGCGTCCTAGGGGTGAAGCCGACCGACTTTCGCTGTACTCGTTGATGCGCAGGACCTAGCGCGTCAGCCCAACAGCCGAACATGTCGCGCGGCCGGGCAATCTCTTTCCAGCCCGAACCCGACAGCTCACCTCGCAGGCGTGGGGAAGGGCAACCACGCATGTCCGAAACAAGTACCCCTGGTCGACATCGCATGCCCGGCGGGCGTTTCGTTCCGCCATTGGCCGACTGTCCGCCAGACGGCACCACGAGCGTGCGCGTCTCCGTCAGCCCCGAACCCGCCGAATCGGCGGGGCCGATCCGCCAGTCCCGGGAGCCCCGGCGGGCCATCACGTCCCCGGCACGCCGGCTACGCAAGACCCTCGCGGCCGTTCCCGTCATCGCCGCGGCCGTGGGTGGCACGATCGCCGTCGCGACACCCGCGAACGCCTCATCCACCTGGGCAGAACTGCGCCAGTGCGAGTCCGGCGGAAACTATTCCATCAATACCGGCAACGGATATTACGGCGCGTACCAGTTCTCTGTGAGAACGTGGCAGGGCCTCGGATATTCGGGACTGCCGAGTGCCGCGCCACCCGCGGTTCAGGACGAAGCGGCGCTGCGGCTCGCGCAGCGCTCCGGCTTTGGCCAGTGGCCGGACTGCGGCCGCGGGATGGGCCCGGACCAGCTCGCGCCTGGCGCCAGTTCCCCCGGCGCCAGCCAGGCCTCCCGCTCAGCCCCCAGGGCGCCCCTCGTGACCCAGGCGATCTCCTCGACCACGGCGCGCCTGCCGTTCACGACAGCGCTGGCCGGCCAGTACCGCGCCGATGTCCGGTCCTGGCAGGCCCAGATGAACAAGATCGGCTACTCGCTCGCCGTCGACGGGCACTACGGGCCGCGTTCGGCCGAGGCCGCCCGCGCGCTGCAGCGGGCCAAGGGCCTGGCCGTCGACGGCGTCGTCGGTCCAAAGACCTGGGCCGCCACCTTCGCCTGAGCAGTCAGGCGTCACCGCCCGTCTGACCTTCTTGCCGAGGCCTCCGGCCGCGCAGGGCTCTGCCACTGTCGCTGACGGAACTCCCGGAGATCGGCTGACGCCGGTCCCTGAAGAAGAGCCTCGGCCTGGGCCACCCGCCCGGCACCTCCCTCCCGGGCCGGCCCCGCGAGGTCAGTCGACCCGCCGCCGCTGGAACCTCGCCGCGATCGGCCCCCACCGACCGCTGCCCACGTCGGCGACGGGACCCCTTTCCCACCCCGCCTCTGGCCGCCAGTCGGAGGCATACGGCTCTGACCCGCCGGCTGGTCGGTGGGCAAGGGGACCTGGCGGTAGACGACCGGCCGCTGCCTCGCCGCTGGGCCGCCGCGCCGGCCACAGGGCTGAAAGCCGCGCGAGCCTCATCATGATCGCGCTGCTGCCGGCCGGCGTGCCGGCCAGGCGGCGTCAGCGAGCGGCTGGCGCCACCGCTGGAGCAGTCGCGAACCGGGGCCGCCCCGTTCACTGGGGCGACCCCGGTTTGCGGCGAAGGATGCGGGCTCGCTACAGTCCGGTGCTACTCGCCCGACCTGGGTGAGTCGCGCGGGCGGACGCCAAGTCCTGCCCCCACCCGCGTGTGGAGATGGCCCCTCTATCGCGGGGCACGGATCCGCTTGGGCAGGAGCGGGGGACCCATTTCCGGGCGTGGCGACAGTCGCGTCCTTGGGGTGAAGCCGGTCAGCCCGGACGCGACGCCATCGGCGGAGCGCGAGGTGACGACCGGCCGGGCATTCCCGGCCCGAACCCGACAGCTCACCCCGCAGGCGCAGGGAAGGACCGACATGCCGTCTGAGCAGACCGGCGAAGCCCGGCCCGCCTACAGGACGGGAGGCCGGCACCGCGCCCAGCAGGGCCCGTCGTCGACCGCCCGCCTGCTACGCACCACCGGCGCGGTCACGGCGCTCGTGGGCAGCGGCCTCGCGGTCACCGCGATACCGGCCGGCGCCGCCACCCCGGACGACTTCGCCCGGCTGCGCCAGTGCGAGTCCGGCGGCAACTACTCGATCAACACCGGGAACGGCTTCTACGGCGCCTACCAGTTCGACCAGCGGACCTGGCAGGGCCTCGGCTACTCCGGCCTGCCCAGCGAGGCGCCACCTGCCGTCCAGGACGAAGCGGCATACCGGCTGTACAACTCCCGCGGCTGGTCCCCGTGGCCGGCCTGCTCCAAGAAGCTCGGCCTGACCAACAACGGGCCGGTCGGCGGCGTCTCGTCGTCCGCCTCCAGCGGCTCGGTCCAGCAGGCGGTCCAGCCGGTCGAGCCCCCGATGACGCTCGACCGGGCCCGCTCGGAGGTCCAGCAGTCGGGCTTCCACGGCACGATCTCCTCGGCCGACGGCGGCAAGGTGCGCGCCGACGCGTACGTCTGGCAGCAGCAGATGCGCGACCAGCGCTTCTCGCTCACCGTCGACGGCAAGTTCGGCCCGCAGTCGCAGGGCGTCGCCGCGCTCTACTCGTACCTGACCAAGGTCAGCGACGGCCAGCCCGGCGTCGTCGGCGAGAACATCTGGAACGCGACCGTCCAAGGCTGAGGCTGCCGCGCGGCTCAGCCGCTGCGCGTCTGACCGCTGCGTCAGCCTGGCGGGCGCGGAGCGCCCTTGAGCGTGGTTCCGGGCACAGGCGTATGACGGTGGCTGGGCTGGTTCCAGGCTGGCGACGTGGGTGGGTTGGCGCCAGCGCTGATGCGCCGTCACCCCCCTGGGCTGAGTTGAGTGCCTCGCTCACCAGAACGGCACCACGCTTGCGGGACGGGCCGTCATCTTCTTGGGGCTAGGTCGAGTGCCTCGCTTGCCAGAACGGCGTCAGGCTCGCGGCGCGGGCCGGTCCTTGGGTGGCGGGTCGGGGCGATTACGGTTGGGGTATGACGACTCCGTCCGGGCGTGCCGATCTTCTGGGTGGGCCGCCGGCTACCCTGCTGCCGTTCGACCCCGCGTCCGCGGCGCTCGCCGAGGGCGCGGCGGCCAGCGACGTGGCCGCTCGTTTCCCCACATCCAGCGCGGCCTGGGCGGTGCTGGCCGAGGCGGCGCTCGACGGCGGGCGCCCGGTCGAGGCGTACGCGTACGCGCGCACCGGCTACCACCGCGGGCTCGACGCGCTGCGCCGCTCGGGCTGGCGCGGGCACGGGCCGGTGCCCTGGTCGCACGAGCCGAACCAGGGATTCCTGCGCGCGCTGGCCGCCCTCGGGCAGGCCGCGGCCGCGATCGGCGAGACCGCCGAGGTCGAGCGGATCGGGACGTTCCTGGCCGACAGCGACCCCACCGCGCCCGGCCAGCTCGGGCAGGCCGGCTGATCGTCGGGCCCGCGGGGCCGAATCCTCCGCGCCGAGTTGCCCGAGGGGTCCCCGGGGTTCCTGCCGGACCGGCGACAGGGTTCCTGCCGGATCCGGGGTCCCTGCCCGATTGGCGACAGGGTCCCTGCCGGATCCGGGGTCCCTGCCCGATTGGCGAAGCCGATCGGGGAGGTCTGGGAGCCGATCTGGGAGGTCAGCGATCTGGGAGGTCGGCGATTGGCTACCGGGACGGGTCGGGCATCGAACGCACAGCCAGACACCAGGCCGTCACTTAGCCAATCGGTGGGGAAGGTCGGGCTTCGTTCTTAGTACAGTCTTGCCCCGTGCCTGCGCTTGTCCTGATCGGAGCCCAGTGGGGCGACGAGGGTAAGGGAAAGGCGACCGACCTTTTGGGCGGCGCCGTCGACTACGTCGTGCGCTACCAGGGCGGCAACAACGCCGGCCATACGGTGGTCATAGGCGACGAGAAGTACGCCCTGCACCTCATCCCCAGCGGAATCCTGCGTGCCGACTGCATCCCGGTGATCGGGAACGGTGTCGTGATCGACCCCGGCGTGCTGCTGTCGGAGATGGCTGGGCTCCGCGCCCGTGGTATCGACACATCCCGGTTGATGATCAGCGCGAACGCCCATCTGATCATGCCGCATCACCGGGCCCTCGACCGAGTCACCGAGCGTTACCTCGGCAAGGCCCGGATCGGCACGACCGGCCGCGGCATCGGCCCGGCCTACGGCGACAAGGTCGCGCGCACCGGCATCCGCGTGCAGGACCTGCTCGACCCGGGCATCCTGCGCCAGAAGCTCGAGCTGGCGCTGCGCGAGAAGAACCAGGTGCTCGCCAAGGTGTACAACCGCCGCAAGATCGAGGTTGACGTGGTGGTCGAGGAGTACCTGGACTACGCCGCGCAGCTCGGCCCGCACATCGCGGACACCGGGCTTGTGCTCGACTCGGCGCTGCGCGCCGGCAAGGTCGTCCTGCTGGAGGGCTCGCAGGGCACCCTGCTCGACGTCGACCACGGCACCTATCCGTTCGTCACCTCGTCGAACCCGACCGCCGGCGGCGCGGCCACCGGCGCGGGCATCGGCCCGACCCGGATCACCCGCGTGATCGGGATCATCAAGGCCTACACCACCCGGGTCGGCTCGGGCCCGTTCCCGACCGAGCTCGACGACAAGGTCGGCGACGAGCTGCGCCGCGTCGGCGGCGAGTTCGGGGTGACGACCGGCCGCGCCCGGCGCACCGGCTGGTATGACGCGGTCATCGCCCGCTACGCGGTGCGGGTCAACGGGCTCACCGACCTGTTCCTGACAAAGCTGGATGTCCTGTCCGGCTTCGACCGGGTGCCGGTGTGCGTGGCCTACGACGTGGGCGGCACGCGGATGTCCGAGATGCCGATGACCCAGACCGAGTTCCACCATGCCAAGCCCATCTACAAGGAGCTGCCCGGCTGGCACGAGGACATCTCGGGCGCCACCTCGTTCGACCAGCTCCCGCCCGAGGCGCGGGACTACGTCAGGGCGCTGGAGGAGATGTCCGGCGCCCCGATCTCCGCGATCGGCGTCGGCCCCGGCCGCGACCAGACACTCGTCCTACGCGACCTCCTCTAACGGGCCAAAGGGCGTGCGAAAATGATCTTCCTTCGCACGCCCGGCGGCCGTTGTCCCCAGGATCACTAGAGGGCCAAAGGGCGTGCGAAAATGATCTTCCTTCGCACGCCCGGCGGGCCGTTGTCCCCAGGATCACTGACGGATCACCAGCGCCACGCCCGCCCGGTTGCGGCACGGCCCGTGACGGGTCACGCTTCCTTGGTCACGCTGCGCAGTCGCCGGGAGGTGGATCACGTGGTCGCCCGCCCGTCCGAGGAGCCGCAACCCACTCCAGGACCGCCGGAAGCACGGAGGGAAGCCAGCTTCAGGCCTACCTCCGGCACGCCGGCAGTGCTGGCCCCCATCGACGGCCGTCAAGGCGGGATCGGCCCCGCCCGGACCAGTGACAGGGTCCCCGCCGGGCCGGCGGAGCTCTTCTGGCAGGTCAGGCCGGGCAGCTACCGCGCGGACGTGGATGCCGACGCGTGGCCGGTCGGGTTCTCCCCGACGGGCGAGGCGCTGCCCGACGCGCTCACCGACGTCCTGCTGCGCGGCAGCCACTGGGTGCGCAGCGCCCAGCGGGCCGAGGCGGAGCGTCGGGAGCGTTCGGCCGCCATCGCCACCCATGTCGAGGCGCAGCTGGCCACGTTCCTCAGGTTGTGCGCCGAGGCGGAGCTGATGCCTCCGGTGACGATGCGGGTGGTGCGGGACGTTCCGCGGCTGGCGGGAGCCAGGCATCGCGCCGAGGGCCGGCCGCGCGCCGCGCTGCGCACCGCCGACGACCTGGCCATCCCGCTCGGGCTCGTCGATCCGGCGGGAGCGGCCCGTTCGGCCACCGACTCGCCGGCGGACCAGCCGGCCGACCCGCCGGACCGGCCCCGCCCATCCGACAGGAACCCCGGCCTTCGCCGGTCCAGGAGGAGCCCCGGGAACCCCCCGCGGGGCGCCGACCGCCATGACCGGCGCCCCCCGGCCGGCGGGCCGCCCAGCCACTGGCACGGCAGGAGCCAGCTGACGGCGTGGCCGCTGCTCTACTGGCGGTGTGAGAGCTTCCCCTCGGCCGGCCGGTCGCTGCACCTGTTCGTCGAGCCGGGCGGCCGGACGTTCGAGGGCCGGGACCTGCCGGCCCCGCTGACCGTGGTCGGCCGGCAGGTGCGGGTCTGGCCGGTCGACGCGCCGTCGATCGTCGAGGGCATGGCCGAGGTCGACGCCCGCCGCTGTGCCCTCCACCTGGTAGACGGGATGGCCCGGCTGCTCTGGAGGGCGGGAATCGGGCTTTAGGCGAGCGTCGGGGAATCAGGGGACAGGTCGGTTTCCGGGTATGGTGCGGCGCGGGCCTGAGGTCCCCCGCCGACCAGCGTCACCGGTCCCCAGGGGCGGCCCGCGGCGGCCGCACCCCGACTGGCAAAGGACCGACGGACCGATGACGCACGGCGTACGACGCCCACGACCGCCTGGCCGGGTGCTCCCAGAGGTGGCGGCGTGGGCATGAAGGTCCTTGTGGTCGGCTCGGGCGGGCGGGAGCACGCGCTGTGCCGGGCGCTCACCCGTGACCCCCGCGTCGGCTCGATCGTCTGCGCGCCCGGCAACGCCGGCACCGCCGACATCGCCGAGCCCCGCCCGCTCGACGTCGCCGACCCGGAGGCGGTGGCCGCCGTCGCCGAGTCCGTCGGCGCCGAGCTCACGATCATCGGCCCGGAGGTCCCCCTCGTCGGCGGCGCCGCCGACGAGCTGCGCGCCCGCGGCCTGCCGTGCTTCGGGCCGTCCGCCGCCGCGGCGCGGCTGGAGGGCAGCAAGGCGTTCGCCAAGGACGTCATGCGGGCCGCGGGCGTGCCGACAGCCGCGGCCCGCGACCACGCCGAGGTCGAGCCGGCGCTCGCCGACCTGGACACCTTCGGCCCGCCCTACGTCGTCAAGTACGACGGGCTGGCCGCCGGCAAGGGGGTGACGGTCACCGAGGACCGCGACGCCGCCGTCACCGCCGTCCGTAGCTGCCTCCAAGGGCCGGACGACCGAGTGGTGATCGAGGAGTACCTCGACGGCCCGGAGGTGTCGATGTTCGCGGTCGTCACCGAGGACGGCACCGTGGTGCCGCTGCTGCCCGCCCAGGACCACAAGCGGATCGGAGACGGCGACACCGGTCCGAACACCGGCGGGATGGGCGCCTACGCTCCCCTTCCCTGGGCCTCACGCGGGCTGGCCGGCCAGGTGGTCACCACGGTCATCCGGCCGACGGTCGCCGAGATGGCCCGGCGCGGCACCCCGTTCGCGGGCCTGCTCTACGCGGGCCTGGCACTCACCGCGCGCGGGCCGCGCGTGGTCGAGTTCAACGCCCGGTTCGGCGACCCGGAGACGCAGGCGATCCTCGCGCTGCTCACCACGCCGCTGACCGACGTGCTGACGGGCCGCCGCCCGCCGGTGTGGCGGTCGGGCGCGGCGGTCACCGTGGTGCTCGCCGCCGCCGGCTACCCGGGCACGCCGCGGCTCGGCGACCCGATTCGCGGCCTCGATGCCGCCGCGAGGCTCACCGGGGTGGACGTCCTGCACGCGGGGACGAGGCTCGACGCGGACGGGCGGGTGGTCTCGGCCGGCGGGCGGGTGTTGTCCGTCACGGCGATCGGTTCCAACCTCGAGTCCGCGCGAGGATCGGCGTACGAGGCCGTCAGCCGGATCTCGCTGCCCGGCGCGCGTTACCGGACCGACATCGGTGACCCGGCGCGGCTGCGCCACGCCGCGGACGTCCGCCGCGCCGGCTCGGTCACCCAGCGGACCGACCAGCCCGGGCCGGCCGACGGCCCGCGTGGGCCGGGCGTGTCCGGTGGGCCGGTCGGGCCGGGTGAGCCTGGTTAGGCGGCCATCGCCCCGAGCAGTCCCGAGCAGTACAGCCGCCCGGGAGTACGTGCCGGTGGTCGAACCGGAGTCCTCCCCGACGACGAGGAGCGAAGTGAGCAGCATGTCTAGCCCCCCCGAATCCCCCACCGCCCGTTCACGGGTCGCGGTCGTCTACGGGTCCGCGTCGGACGCGCAGACGATGAGCAAGGCCGGCGCGACCCTGGCGCGGTTCGGCGTGGCCCACGAGGAGGCCGTGCTCTCAGCGCATCGCGCGCCCCGCACGCTGGCCGACTGGGTGGAGGGCCTGCGCAGCCGCGGCATCCAGGTGGTCATCGCCGGCGCCGGGCTCGCCGCGGCGCTGCCGGGCACAGTCGCCGCGCTCACCACTTTGCCGGTGATCGGCGTCCCGATCTCCGGGGGCGCGCTCGACGGGATGGACTCGATGCTCGCCATCGCCCAGATGCCGCCGGGCGTCGCGGTGGCCACGGTGGGCCTGAACAACGCCACCAACGCGGCCGTGCTCGCCGTCCAGATCCTGGCGCTCTCGGACCAGGAGCTCGCCGGCAAGCTCGTCACCTACAAGGACGACTTCGAGCGTGCCGCGGCGGACGGGCTCGCCCGCGTCGCGGCGGCCGCCTCGCCCGCCGGCGCGTCGGCATGATCGAGCGCTACACCCTGCCCGAGATGGGCCGGGTCTGGTCGGAGGCGCACAAGTACGAGCTGTGGTGCGAGGTCGAGGTGCTCGTCATGGAGGCGCACGCCGCCGCGGGGCGCATTCCCGCTGACGCGGTCGAGCCGGTCCGGGCCGCGCCCGCCCCGACGCCGCCGGCGGTCGCCGAGATCGAGGCCGTCACCCAGCACGACGTGATCGCGTTCCTCACCGCCTGGGCCGACCAGACCGAGCCCCGCTCGGCCGCCGCCTACGTCCACTTCGGGATGACGTCGTCCGACCTGCTGGACACGGCGCTGGCCTGTCAGCTGGTCGAGGCGACCGACATCCTGCTCGCCAAGGCGGACGCGCTGGTCGCGGCGCTGCGCGACCTGGGGCTCGCGCACCGGTCAACGCTGCGGGTCGGGCGCACCCATGGCATCCACGGCGAGCCGACGGTCTTCGGCCACCGGGTCGCGGACCTGGCCTTCGGTGTCGCCCGCTGCCGCGACCGGCTGCGCGCCGCCCGCGCCGACGTCGCCGTCGCCAAGATCTCCGGAGCGGTGGGGACGTACTCGAACATCGACCCGGACGTGGAGCGCTACGTCGCCGACAAGCTGGGCCTCACCCCGGCGCCGGTGGCCACCCAGGTGGTGCTGCGCGATGGGATAGCGAGCTGGGTGGCGGCGCTGGCCGGCATCGCGACGGTGTGCGAGGCGGTGGCCCTCGAGGTGCGGCACGGGCAGCGCACCGAGGTGCGTGAGCTGTCCGAGCCGTTCGGAAAGGGCCAGAAAGGCTCGTCCGCGATGCCCCACAAGAAGAACCCGATCATGTCCGAGCGGATCGCGGGGATTGCCCGGATCGTGCGTGCCCAGTACGTCCCCGTCCTCGAGGGCGTGCCGCTGTGGCACGAGCGGGACATCTCGCACTCCTCGACGGAGCGGATCGCGCTGCCGGACGCGTCCGCCGGCGTCGACTACCTGCTGAACCTGACAACCCGGCTGGTGACCGGCCTGGTCGTCGACGTCGACCGGATGCGCAAGAACCTCGACGCCACCGGCGGACTGGTCTACACCTCCGCCGTGCTGCTGGAACTGGTCGAGACCGGCCTGTCCCGGGAGGACGCCTACGCCATCACCCAGGCCGCCGCGATGGAGACCTGGCAGACCGGCGTCCCGTTCCGGGAGACGCTGCGCAAGCACGCCGCCGACCGTGGCCTGCCCCTCGACGAAGCCCGCCTCGGCCAGGTAAGCCGCCCCGAACGCTACGTCGAGCGGCTGGCCCCTGTCTTTGACCGACTCGCGGCGCTGAGCTGACGGCGTTAGCCAGGAACCTGGAGAGATCATGCCACTTACGCATGAGGAGTTCGGCGGGCTGACCCACCTTGGCTCGGGCAAGGTCCGCGAGCTGTTCGCCGTCGGAGAGGACGCGGTGCTCCTGGTCGCGAGCGACCGGATCTCCGCGTTCGACGTCATCCTGCCGACGGAGATCCCCGACAAGGGCGCGGTGCTGACCGGCCTGACGCTGTGGTGGTTCGACCAGCTCGCCGATCTCGTTCCGTCGCACGTCATCAGCTCGAACGTCGACGAGTACCCGGCCGAGCTCGCTCCCTACCGGGAGCAGCTGCGCGGCCGGTCGATGCTGTGCCACCGGCTGGACATGGCCCTGATCGAGTGCGTCGCCCGCGGCTACCTGACCGGCAGCGGGCTCAAGGACTACCGACGCACCGGCGCCGTCAGCGGCCATCCGCTGCCCGAGGGCCTCGTCGACGGCTCGAAGCTGCCGCACCCGATCTACACGCCGTCGACGAAGGCGCCGATCGGCGAGCACGACGAGAACATCAGCCGCGCCGACGCGGCGAGCCGGGTCGGCGACGAGCTCGCCGCCGAGCTGGAGAAGCTCACCCTGCAGATCTTCGGCCGGGCGAGCGACCTCGCGGCCGAACGCGGCATCCTGCTCGCCGACACGAAGTTCGAGTTCGGCCATGACTCGGCCGGCGTGCTGCGGCTCGGCGACGAGGTGCTCACCCCGGACTCGTCCCGGTTCTGGCCGGCGGACCTGTGGTCGCCCGGCGGCGCCCAGCCGTCGTTCGACAAGCAGTTCATCCGGGACTACCTGGTCAACTCGGGCTGGGACCGCGACACGTCGGCTCCCGAGCTGCCGGCGGACGTCATCGCGTCGACCAGGGCGCGCTACGTCGAGGCGTACGAGCGTCTTACCGGCATCTCGTTCGACGACTACCTGTCGACCTCCTGAGCAAGGAGCGTCACTGACCTGTCTGTCAGTCTCTCGCCACGGTGACGACAAGCACAGCGATGGGGCGAGCATGGCGATGGCTCGGGCTTCGGCCCGAGCCATCGCCATGAAGGCGCCAACCAGACACCGGGCCTGCCCGTGCCTACGCGACGCCTGCCTCACCCGAGCGAGTCCGCCGGCGGGAACGGCCGTCCAGTACCTTGATCGGGTCGGTGCACAGGAGACTCAACGCCTGGCTCACGAGCGCCGGGTCGTGGTGTCGCTCGTCGAACTGCGCCCGCACGTGCAGCACGCCCTCGAGGTCGACGTAGATGAAGGAGATGCCTTCGTCCTTGCCACCGGAGCGC
Source organism: Pseudofrankia coriaricola (assembly GCF_032027725.1). NCBI lineage: Bacteria > Bacillati > Actinomycetota > Actinomycetes > Frankiales > Frankiaceae > Pseudofrankia > Pseudofrankia coriaricola. The sequence continues at coordinate 18,856 of NZ_JASNFO010000057.1, forward strand.
GCGTTGGCGAAGAAACGTCCCTCCGGCGGGGCGAGCCACCGGAGACGTTCCAGCTCGGGCACCCGGCCCCAGCTGACCAGCCACGGCCGCAGGTCAGGCGACGTCGGCGCCGGGGTGGTCTGGACGGCGGCGGTGGTCTGGACGGCGGCGGCCTCACGCGGTTGGGGCAGCCAGGTCTTCGCGATCTGGATGGCGTGCCTGGCGAGCGGCTGGCCCACCTCGGTCGCCCGGCGCAGCTCCGCTCCGAGCGATTCCGGTGACGACGGGTCGTCCGGCCAGATGGTCAGCCGTTCCACGAAGTTGCCGAAGTCAGGTGCGCCGGCCCGCAGATAGCGCCGCAGGTCGCAGGGGAGGTGGACGCCGTCGTCGGGCCGGGCGAGCCCAGCCGCGTCCGACGCGGCGATAGTCGCCGCGAACAGCACGCTGTTCACGGACACGCCAGGGGCGTACAGGTCCCGCCATTCGCGCAGGGCGGCCATGTAGCCCGCCTTGGAACGCTCGACCAGCCTGCCCACGCCCCCGGCCGCCGAGCGCGGCCCCGCCGCGGCACGGGCCGGTCGCCGTTCACCGACCTCGGACTGCTCGCCGCCCAGGAAACCTAGCCGGCTGGCTGGGACGCCGTGCTGTTCACGCATCGACGCCGCGAGGCCCCTGAGCAGGGCCGGCCGACGGCCGTAGGTCTCGCCCAGGGCACGTGGCAGCGGGTACCGCGTCCCGCCTTCCACCAGGTCGACCGGACGGCTGCCTTCCAGCGCGTGGCGCAGCACGCCCGCCCAGAACTTCAGGCAGGTGTAGTCGCCGAGGAGATGGGAGAACACGAAGAACGAGCAGCGCTGGCCGACGAAGATCCGGAAGGGAAGGTCACCGAGACCCTCCTCGCAGATCTCGGCCAGGCGGGCGAGCAGGGGACCGGAATCCTCGGCGGGCTCGCCCACAGCCGCCGGGCTGTCGTCAAGGCCGACGACGACGGCCGACAGAAACCGCTCGCGCCGCGCGAACGGAATGGGAACACGGGCCCCCCTGACGGCATCAATGCGACGCGTGAACCGGCTGGCCGGATCGATCGCCGCGAGATGCCGGACCACCGCGCGCACGGCCTCGACCGACGGCATCTCGGCCGGGCCCGTCGCGACCGCGAAGGTGCTCTCGACCTCGAGCCAGAACCGGTCGCGCCGCGGGAAGTCGTTCCATCGGAACACAGTCGCAGTTTTCGTCACGGGATTACCAGGCACCCCCAGCCCTGCCAAGTACAGAAACTGTACCCACCGCTGGAACAGGCACGTTCACCGCCCCACCGGTCCGAGCCCCCGGTTCCAGGCCGCCGGGGGAAGCGCTGTGGGCCACCCGCCGACGGCGGACGGGGCTTAGCCGGCGGCTACCCGTCGAACTTCTGAAGGATCGGCCTTCTGAAGGATCGACACGCACGGCTCGGCCGTTACCGAGGCAGGAGCGGCCGCCGCCAGCCACTTGTCGGGGCGAGGCGCTGGGCGCGCTCGCCCCGTGTCGGGCGCTGAGCGCCCTCCCCGCGTGGTGCCGGGCCCTGGCATATGGCGGTGGTAGAGCTGGGACCGGGCTGACGACATGGCTGGGCTGGCACCGCGCCGATGCGCTGTCACCAGTTGTGGCTGAGTTGCGCTTACTGGTCGATGGAACGGCGTCGCGGCCCACCGCGCGGCTGGACATCCGAGCCGATGGGATGTCTGTCGGCGTTCTGACACCCGTCTGGGGCGGGCGATCGCAGCTGGGCGGCGCCTTCCTGCCCCTGAGGCAGGCGCACTCGCGTCGTCGCCCGCGCGTCGGGTGCGCCGGCCGAAAGAGCTGGTCACGGGCCCGGCCGCGGATGCCCGTCACCCGGCGCGCCGGGCTGGGGGTGGGGCTGGCCCCACCCCCAACCGGCGGTGGTGACCCACCATGGCCCACAGGCTGGCCTGACCCCAGGGTCGGCGGTTCGCTCCAGTGACCTTGCGTGCCCGTTCCGGGAACGTTGACGCATGCCCAGTCGCGCTTCCCACCACCCCGACGGCCATCGGGCCGATCACTCCGCCCAGGCCCTGGCGCGCTCCGCCGCCGGGTCCACCCGCCGGCCGAGCGGTGACGCGGGCCGCGTCAACGCCGACGGTCACGCCAACCACATCGCCGCCAGGGCCGCGCGCTGGAGCGTGCGGCACCGCAAGTTCGCCGTCGCCGGCTGGCTGCTCGCCGTCGTCGCTGTGATCATGATCGGCAGCATGATCGGCACGAAGACCCTCAAGGACGAGGACATGAGCCTCGGCGAGAGCGGCCGCGCGGAGCAGACCCTGCGCGACGCCGGCTTCGTCGACCGCGACAGCGAGAACGTCCTCATCCAGCTCCCGACCGCGCCGACAGGCGGCCCGTTGGCCGACCAGGAGGTTCGGGCGACGATCGCCGATGTCATCGCGCGGATCTCGGCCACCAGTGAGGTGACCGACGTGCGGGCCCCGATCGCCGCGCAGGGCGCCACCGAGGACCGCGGCCTGGTCTCCGCGGACGGCCGGTCCGTACTGGTGACCTTCGAGCTCACCGGCGACCCCGACACCGCGACCGACCGCATCGAGCCGGTGATGGACACCGTCGCCTCGGTCGCCGCCGCCCACAGCGGGCTCACGGTCGAGCAGTTCGGCCAGGCGAGCGCCGACAAGGCCCTCGACGAGACGATGGGCAAGGACTTCCAGCGCGCCGAGTGGTCCGCCATCCCGGTGACCATCGCCATCCTGCTGATCGTGTTCGGCGCGCTGATCGCCGCGCTGATACCGGTCGCGCTGGCGATGACCGCGTTCGTCGGCACGCTAGGCGTCGTCGCGTTCGTCAGCCACCTGATGCCGACCAACGAGATCGCGACGTCGGTCATGCTGCTGATCGGGCTCGCCGTCGGCGTCGACTACGCGCTGTTCTACATCCGCCGCGAACGCGAGGAGCGTGCCAAGGGCCACGGCCCCGAGCGGGCGCTGGCGATCGCGTCCGAGACCTCCGGTCACACCGTGCTGGTCTCCGGCCTGACCGTCGCCGTGTCGCTGGCCGGCCTGATGATCACCGGGATGAGCGTCTTCACCGGGATCGCGGTCGGCACGATGATCGTCGTCCTGGTCGCGCTGCTCGGTTCGGTCACCGTGCTGCCCGCGCTGCTGTCCCTCCTCGGTGACCGGGTCGAGCTCGGCCGGCTGCCGTGGAAGCGCCCGGCCGCGCCGGACGCGCCCCGCTCCCGGCGGGCCCGGCGGGCGGCGCGGCGCACCGCGCGTCACTCGAAGCGGCAGTCCGGCGAGATCGCGGACGCGGCTCTGACGGAGGTCCTCGGCGCCGCCGTCGCCGCGGAGCACGCCGAGCGGGTGGCCCAGGCCGAGCGCGCCGCACTCCTCGACGCGGCCGGGAAGAACGGCCGGGTCCGCCTGCTCGACCGGCTGATGCGCCACCCCGGCATCGTCGCGACCGTGACCGGTGGCCTGCTGATCCTGCTCGCCCTGCCCATGCTGAGCATGCACACCGCGGAGCAGGGGCTCGACGACCTGCCCAAGGACATCCCGGTCATGAAGACCTACCAGCGGCTCACCACCGCCTTCCCCGGCGGGCCGACGCCCGCGGTGATCGTGGTGTCCGCGCCCGACGTCACCTCGGCGCCCGTGACCGCGGCGATCGACGACCTGCGGTCGAGGGCCGTCGCGGGCAAGGTCGCCTTCGAGCCCGTCGTCGTCGACGTCAGCGCCGACAAGACGGTCGCCCGCGTGCTCATGCCGATCGCCGGTGGCGGCACCGACGACGCGTCGATGGACGCGGTCCACACGCTGCGCGACGACCTGGTGCCCGCGACGATCGAGAAGGCCCCCGGTGCGCGTGCTGACGTCAGTGGCATGGCCGCCGGCTCGCTGGACTTCAACGACCAGCTCGGCGGGCGCACCCCGCTGGTGATCGGATTCGTGCTGCTGCTCGCCTTCGCGCTGCTGCTGGCGGCGTTCCGCAGCGCCATCGTCGCGACCCTCGCGGTCGGCCTGAACCTGCTCTCCGTCGGCGCGGCCTACGGCCTGCTGGTGCTGATCTTCCAGCATCACTGGGCGGACGGCCTGCTCAACTTCACGGCCACCGGCAGCATCGCCAACTGGATGCCGCTGATGCTGTTCGTGATCCTGTTCGGCCTGTCGATGGACTACCAGGTGTTCCTGCTCTCCCGGGTCCGCGAGGCCCGCGAGGCCGGGCTGGACATGCGGTCGGCGGCGCTCGCCGGCCTGCGCCGCAGCGCCGGCGTGGTCACCAGCGCGGCGGTCATCATGGTCGCAGTCTTCGCGATCTTCGCGACGCTGTCCCAGGTCAGCATGAAGCAACTGGGCATCGGCCTCGGCTCGGCCATCCTCATCGACGCGACCGTCATCCGGGTCCTGCTGATGCCCGCCATGCTCACCCTGCTCGGCGACCGCGTCTGGCGCCCCAAGGCCGGCTCCACCCCCACGGCCGCGACCGACACCGACGAGTTCCCCGCGACCACCCTTCCCACCCAGCAGACCCGCCAACTCCCGGCCCACTCCCGCACCCACTAGCCAGCCCCGATCCTGTGCCCGCCCTGCCGACCCCCGCGGCAGGGCGGGCACAGCCATGTCCCGCAAGACATCTCGCGGTGTCTCCGACGTCTCAGACTTCCTGCTTCTGCACCGAGCTGTCCGCGGGGTCCCCACCGATTGGCTACCAGTCGCGACAGGCAGCACCCGACTGATCGGGATCTAGCCCTGTCCTAGCCAATCGGTGGGGAAGGGGCAGTCGGTGGGGAAGGAGGGGGCACAGCTCTGTGTGGGAGTTGGGGGAGGTCACAGCGGGGGCCACGGGGGTTGCGCAGGGGTTACAGTCGTCCGCGACGTCCGGTACCGCACTACGAGGACTGGAACGGCCAGATGCCCCGTACCCCGCTCGCCGATCCCGACGCAAGGACTCGGCCCGCACTCGCCAGCACCCGCACGGAGCTCGCCGCGCTGCTCGCCCGCCCCGCCGGGCGCCGGGCGGTGGTGATGACCATGGGCGCGCTGCACGAGGGGCATGCCACCCTCATCCGCGCGGCCCGCCGCGAGGCCGGCCAGGTCGTCGTCACGATCTTCGTCAACCCGTTGCAGTTCGGCCCGCACGAGGACCTCGACCGCTACCCGCGCACCCTCGAGGCCGACCTCGAGGTATGCGCCCGGGAGGGCGTGGACGTCGTGTTCGCCCCGGCGGCCGTGCACGACCCGGCTCCGCTGGTGACCGTGAGTGCCGGGCCGCTCGGCGACGTGCTGGAGGGGGCGAGCCGGCCGCGGCACTTCGACGGTGTCCTCACGGTCGTCGCGACGCTGCTGCACCTGGTCCGGCCGGAGCTGGCGTTCTACGGCCGCAAGGACGCCCAGCAGCTGGTCTGCATCCGCCGGATGGTCTCGGACCTGGCCTTCGGGGTGAAGATCGTCGGCGTGCCGACGGTCCGGGAGCCGGACGGGCTCGCGCTGTCCAGCCGCAACGCCTACCTGACCGCCTCCCAGCGGTTGTCCGCGCTCGCGCTCTCGCGGGCGCTCGCGGCGGGCCTCGCCGCCAGCGGTGACGGCCCCGACGCGGTCATCGCCGCCGCTCGCGCGGTGCTCGCGGCCGAGCCGGGCATCGAGGTCGACTACCTCGTCCTCGCCGGGCCCGACGACCTCAGCCCCGCCACGACCGGGCCCGCGCTGCTGCTCGTGGCGGCCAGGGTGGGCAGCACCCGCCTGATCGACAACATCGAACTCGTCCTTCCGCCCGCCGCCGAGCCAGAGGCCTGACCATGACCAGCAACCCTTCACCCTCGGCCTCGGCGCTGCCCGCTCTGGCGGGCCAAAGGGTGCGCGAAAATGCTTTTCCTTCGCGCACCCGGCGGCCCTTGTCCCTGGAGTCACTGGCGGGCCTGCCGCCGTTGCCGGTGCTGCCCGCGCGGCTCGGCGCGCCGCGGGCCGGCTGGACCAGGCACGCCGACGTGGTGGTGATCGGCTCGGGTGTGGCGGGGCTGTCCGCCGTGCTGCGGGTACGCGCGGCGCTGCCGGCCACCCGGGTGCTGCTGGTCACCAAGGCGCTGCTCGACATGGGCTCGACCCGCTGGGCGCAGGGCGGGATCGCCGCGGCGCTGGCCGCCGAGGACTCGCCCGACGACCATCTGCGCGACACGCTGGTCGCGGGCGTCGGGCTGTGCGACCCGGCGGCGGTGCGGGTGCTGGTCGACGAGGGCCCGGCCAGGGTCCGCGAGCTCGCCGCGCTGGGCGCCCAGTTCGACCGGACCGCCAGCGGCGAGCTCTCGCTCACCCGGGAAGGCGGTCACCTGCGCGACCGGATCGTGCACGCGGGCGGTGACGCCACTGGCCTGGAGGTGGAGCGTGCGCTGATCGCGGCGCTGCGCTCCGACGAGGCCGTCGAGGTCATCGAGCACGCCCTCGTCCTCGACCTGCTCACCGACGCGGACGGCCGCGTCGCCGGCGCGACCCTGCACGTCCTGGGCGAGGGCAGCCGCGACGGGGTCGGAGCCGTCACCGCCAGGGCGGTGATCCTCGCGACCGGCGGAATGGGCCAGATCTTCGCGTCCACGACGAACCCGCCTGTCTCCACCGGAGACGGGGTCGCGCTCGCTCTGCGCGCCGGCGCGGTGGTCACGGACCTGGAGTTCGTCCAGTTCCACCCCACGGCGTTCTGGGCTCCCGGCGCCGAGCCGCTCGCCGTGGGGCAGCGGCCGCTGGTGAGCGAGGCGATGCGCGGCGAGGGCGCCGTCCTCGTGGACGCGGCCGGCGAGCGGGTGATGCCCGGCGTGCACCCGCTGGCCGACCTCGCGCCGCGGGACGTGGTCGCGAAGCAGATGTCGCGGGTGATGGCCGCCCAGGGCGTCGACCATCTCTATCTGGACGCCCGTCACCTCGGTGAGGAGACGATCCTGCGCCGGTTCCCGACCATCACCGCCCAGTGCCGCGCCCAGGGTGTGGACCCGGTCACCCAGCCGGTCCCGGTGGCACCGGCGGCCCACTACGCCAGCGGCGGGGTACGTACCGACACCTGGGGCCGCACCAGCGTTCCCGGCCTCTACGCCTGCGGCGAGGTGGCCTGCACGGGCGTGCACGGCGCGAACCGGTTGGCGTCGAACAGCCTGCTCGAGGGCCTGGTCTTCGCGGCGCGGATCGCCGAGGACCTGGCCGGCGGGCTGCCCTCGCCGGGCGAGCCCGCGCTGGCTGTGGTCGAACGCGGCTCCGCCGGGCTCACCGACCCGGCCGAGCGGGGCGACCTCGCACGGGTGATGACCGACGGCGCCGGGGTGCTGCGCGCCGCGCCGAGCCTGCTGGCCGCCGCCAAGGCGCTCGCGGCCATCGGCGACGTCCGGGTCACCGGCTCGACCGTCACCGCCGGGCCGGACGCCTGGGAGATGAGCAACCTGCGGACCGTCGGGACAGCGCTGGTCGCCGCCGCGGCGGCGCGCACGGAGACCCGCGGCTCGCACTGGCGCGAGGACTTCGCCGAGGCGGACGACGACTGGCGAGGGCACCTGCTGGTCCGGCTGGACTCGGACGGGGCGCTCGGCGTCACGTTCGAGCCCGCGGCGGCGGGCGGGGCGACCCCTGTCGAAGGAGAGAAGGCATTGTGAGCCCCAGGATCGCCGCGAAGCACGCCGTCGCTCCGGCCCACTTCCTCACCGACGCCCACGCCCCCGCCGCGGCGTGTGAGATGGGCCTCGGGTTGTCGGACGCGACCGAATCGGCCCTCGCCGCCGCCGGCCTCGAGCCGCTGGCCGTCGCCGACGTGCTGTCCCGGGCGCTCGCCGAGGACCTGCCGGCCACGAGCGGGCTGGGTGTGGATGCCACGTCGGCCGCCACCGTGCCCGCGGACCTGGTGGCCACCGGCCGGGTCGTCTCCCGGGCACGCGGCGTGGTCGCGGGCCTCCCGGTGGCCGCGGCCGTGTTCGAGGCCGTCGTCGGCCTCGCCGTCGAGGTCACGCCGACCGCGGCGGACGGCGACCGGGTCGAGCCCGGCGACGAGGTGCTGCGGGTGCGCGGTCCGGTGCGCGGCCTGCTGACGGCCGAGCGCACCGCGCTGAACCTGCTGTGCCACCTGTCCGGGGTGGCGACGGGGACGCGGGCCTGGGTCGACGCCATAGCCGGGACGGGCGCCGCCGTGCGGGACACCCGCAAGACGCTGCCGGGGCTGCGTGCGCTGGAGAAGTACGCCGTGCGTGCCGGCGGCGGCGTGAACCACCGGATGTCGCTCGTGGACGCGGCGCTGGTCAAGGACAACCATGTGGTCGCGGCCGGCGGGGTGGCGGCCGCGTTCGCCGCCGTGCGCGGGGCGTTTCCCGACCTGCCCGTCGAGGTCGAGTGCGACACCGTCGAGCAGGTCGCCCAGGCCGTCGAGGCGGGCGCCGACCTGATCCTGTGCGACAACATGAGCACCGACGAGCTTCGCGCGGCGGTGGCGCTGGCCCGGCCGGCCGGGGTCCTGCTGGAGGCCAGTGGCGGCCTCACCCTGGCCGTCGCGGCCGAGGTGGCGGCCACCGGCGTCGACTACCTCGCGGTCGGCGCCCTCACCCACTCGGTCACGGCGCTCGACCTGGGCCTCGACCTCGCTCTCGACGCATAGGGAAAACGGTCGCACTGATGCTGCTGACGATCGACATCGGCAACACCAACACCGTCCTCGGCGTGTTCGAGGGCGAGACGCTGGCCGACTCGTGGCGGGTGCGCACCCAGCCGAACGCGACGGCGGACGAGCTGACGCTGGTCTACCGCGGCCTGCTCGGCGACTACCAGATCGACGGCGTGTCGGTGTGCTCGACGGTGCCGGCGGCGCTGCGGGAGATCCGCCGGATGGCGGCGCGGATCTTCCGGCACGTACCGGTGGTGGTGGTCGAGCCCGGTACTCGCACGGGAGTGCCGATCCTCATCGACAACCCCAAGGAGGCCGGCGCCGACCGGATCATGAACACGCTGGCCGCGCACCACCTGCACGGCGGGCCGACGATCGTGGTCGACTTCGGCACGTCGACCAACATCGATGTGGTCTCCGCGCGCGGCGAGTTCCTCGGCGGCGCGCTCGCGCCCGGCATCGAGATCGCGCTGGACGCGCTCGCCTCCCGGGCAGCCCAGCTGCGCAAGGTCGAGCTGGTGCCGCCCCGGTCGGTGATCGGCAAGGGCACCGTCGAGGCCCTGCAGTCCGGCATGATCTACGGCGTCGCCGGGCAGGTGGACGGGCTGGTACGGCGGATCAGGGCCGAGCTCGGCGTCGAGGCGACCACCATCGCGACCGGCGGTCTCGCCCCGCTCGTCATCAAGGAGAGCGAGACCCTCCAGATCCACGAACCCCACCTCACGCTGATCGGCCTGCGGCTGGTGTTCACCAAGAACATCTGACGTGCCGCCGATGCGCTCCCTCCCCTCGGCCGGCCGGCTGTCGGCTAGCTGGCCGGTCCGGGGTCCGGGGTCCGGGGTCCGCGTCCGGATCCGGGGTCTGGGTCCGCCGGCCCTCCCGGACCGGCGAAGCCCGGGTTCCTCCCGGTTGGCCGCCGAAATCCATAACGGTCTTTTCTGGCAAAGCCGCCATTCCGGGGCCGATCACCCGCGCCGCCGGTTCGCGGGTAGCCGACGCGATACCGCACCAACGCGCGGCACCCGGCCCGGCATACTCGCCAGGCCGGCCACACCGAGAAATTCCCTGTTTTGGAGTCATCTTCACGACATATGCCCAGGGTCATGCCTCGGCGGAATTCGCGTGCCGGCTCGCGCTGGCACGCGCCGTCACACAGTGAGATCGGGGATCCAGCCAGGCGCGCCACGCCACGCGCCACACCCAAAAGTGCCGGGTCGGGACCACTTCGGGACCATGTGGCCCAGGCGGACCAGACCAGTCGGCGCGACGGAATTTGCCGTAACAACACCAAGAACACTACGCCGCGCCGCTAGAATTCGGTCCTAATCTCCGTTCGGCCATCATCAGACCAACGGTCACTCGATCACACTTTTCGATCGAGCAGCCGATGACCGACACACCCAGGCAATCAGATGCAGCTAGGCTCGGCGACTGACGATCATTCGCCGGGCAGACCGAAACGGCGGAAGACGCAAGGGGGGCGGGGGCCACCGTGACGGAGACGGTCGACGGCATAGACCCATTTGCGCGGGCGGAGGCCTCGGTTAGGGAGTATCCGGGCATACCGCACCTCGAGACGGCACACCGGCGCACGACGGGCCCGGACACGGCGCGCCTGCACGCGGAACACCTGAGCACGGAGCACCCTGGCCTGGGGCACCTCGGCGCAGAGCACGCGAGCACCGAGCATGTTGGCACCAGAACGGACGAGCCGAGTCAGGGCGGCCTCGGCTCATCGCCCGGCGCCAGGTCCTCTCCCGGCGCGGGCCACGTCGCCGCCGTGGAGTTGGCCGCGTCGACCGGCGTCGCGACGGATGATGCCGCCGACCGGAGTCCCGTGGAGCCCAGCACCATGGACGAGAACGCCGTAGACGATGACACCTCCAAGCCCACCGGCACCGATCCCGAGGCGACGGTGCGAGTCCCGATGCAGTGGGCGCGGGTCTCGCCGCGCACGACCGATCCACGCACCGCCGGTGCCCGCGGCGCGCGCACCGGCAGCCGGGCCAAGGGCGGCTCCCCCGCCGGCGACTCCGCCGGCGCGGCACGCCACACCGCCGACGACGACGCCTCCGGGGGCCGCGCCACCGCGGGTGACGTCGCCGACGACGACGTCACCCTGCGCATTGCCGCCAGGAACGGCATCGCGCGCGACGGTGCCACCACCGCCCGCGAGGACGGCGACGCGGAGGCGGGCCCGACGCTCGAAGGGGCCGCGGCGGAACACACCGCGCGGGACGCCCTCGAGAGCACGGTGCACGGCGCGGTCACCGGGCCGACGCTGCTCCCGCTGCCGCCCGGTGGCCTCGAAGGCCTCGGGCTCGCGACGGAGCCATCCGAACCGGTGGCCTCCATTCCCACTCCCAGGGCGGCGTCGCCGACCGGCACGCCGGCGGACGACCGGGCCGGCGAGACGGATCAGCCCGCCGGGCGTCAGGCATACCGGGCCCACATCTCGTGGGAAGGCAAATACACCCGGCTGGTGGTCTGCGCGGACCTGGCCGCGGGGGCGCTCGCGGCGGCGCTCGCCTACCTCCTGCGGTTCGGCGGCCTCGTCGACTTCGACCTGATGCCGGTGTCGCCGACGCCCTACCTGATCCTCAGCGCGGTCTTCCCTGTCGCGTGGCTCGCCGGGATGTCGCTGAACCGTGCCTACGAGGACCGCTTCCTCGGCGGCGGGACGGAGGAGTTCCGCCGGGTCGTCAACGCCGCGGTGCGGCTTACCGCGCTCGTAGCCGTCGGGTCGTACGCGACCAAGGCCGAGATCGCCCGGGCCTACCTCCTGATCGTCTTCCCCGCGGCCACGGTCCTGACGCTCGCCGGCCGCGGGGCCGCCCGCTCGCTGCTGCACCGGATGCGCCAGGCCGGCCGCTGCCAGCACAGGGTCCTCGTCGTCGGAGCCGGCGAGTCGGCGGCGTCGCTGGTGCGGCTGGCCCGCCGCGACCCGAGCGCGGGCTGGTCGGTCGTCGGCGTCTGCCTGGACCGCGCGCCCGGCCGGCACAGCCACGACCGCCTGGAAAGCGCGGGCTTCGACCTGTTCGGCGTCCCGATCGTCGGGACGTCGGACGCGCTGGAGGACGCGATCCGGCTCACCGACGCGACGACCGTCGCGATCAGCCCGCAGATCGACGGTGAACGGCTGCGCCGGGCGCTGTGGGCGTTGGAGGGCACCAAAGTCGACGTGCTGGTGTCCTCGGCGGTGACCGACGTCACAGGCCCCCGGATCCACCTGCGCCCGGTCGCGGGCCTGCCGCTCCTGCACATCGAGGAGCCCGAGCTCACCGGCACCCGCCGGCTGATGAAGGTGCTGCTCGACCGCGGGGTGGCGTTCGTCTCGCTGACGCTGCTCTCGCCGCTCCTGTTCGGGCTCTCCATGGCAGTCCGGCTGACCAGCAAGGGCCCGGCGATCTTCAAGCAGACCCGGGTCGGCCAGGGCGGCAAAGAGTTCACGATGTACAAGTTCCGCTCGATGTACGTCGACGCGGAGGCACGACTGGCCGAGGTCCTCGCTCTCAACGACCGCGAGGACGACTACATGTACAAGGCCAAGGACGACCCTCGGATCAGCCGGATCGGCAAGTTCCTGCGCAAGTGGTCGCTCGACGAGCTGCCACAGCTGCTCAACGTCCTGAACGGCACCATGTCGCTGGTCGGCCCGCGCCCGCCGCTGCCGCGGGAGGTCGCGAAGTACGCCGACGACGTGCACCGCCGGCTGATGGTCAAGCCGGGCCTCACCGGCCTGTGGCAGGTGAGCGGCCGCAGCGACCTGCCGACGGACGAGGCGGTCCAGCTCGACCTGCGCTACGTCGAGAACTGGTCGCTCGCCATGGACCTGATCATCCTCTGGCGCACCGTCTTCGCCGTCCTCAAGCGCGAAGGCGCCTACTAAGCCTCCCCACCGATCCGCGAGGGTGGTCGGGGCCCATACCAGGCCGATTGGTGGGGTCCTGGCCACTCCTCAGATGTGGTCCTGCCCACTCGGGGCGGAGATTTCCTGGTCCGGCCGGTGCCGTCAGAACTGGGCCTGGTTTCCGCCGTCTCCTCGCCCGGCGCCCGCCTGCTCGGCGGGGACGCCTGTCGCGTAAGCCCACGGGCGGGAGCCGTCGTCACGTCCCGCGCCGCCGCGGCCCGATGCTGGCCGCGCGCGGCCAGCCAGGACGATGTCCGGAAGGAGACTATTCGTCCGCCTGCGGATGAAATCCGAGAAGGATGCCTCAACGCCGGGGATCAGTCAGACGTTGGTACTTTCGACGCGCGTGTCACGTCAGCCGCCCGCGGACGGCCCGGCAGGGTACGCGTGGGCTGCTGCCCGGGGGGCTGTGTTCGGCGGAGGGGTGCGCATGGGTGCGAAGCGGGTCATCCCGCGCGCCGACCCGCGGTCGGCCGCCGCTGGCTGGCGGGCCGGCCCAGACAGCCCAGGGAGGACGCACCGGTGACCGCGACGACGACCCGCGGGCCCGCCGGGAACGCGGGCCCAGGCGACGGAAAAGGCGACGGCGAGGCGACGCTACGCGTCTCGATGCGCAACTTCCGGGCACGCCTGGCCGGCCGCCCACCTGAGCAGCGCGCCCACCCGCATGCCACCACGCGCAGCGCCGCCGAGCTCGCGGTCCTGTCGAGCACTCCGCACGAGGGGGTACGCGAGCCGTACCGGGCCCAGCTCACCTGGGAGCGCGACTACGCGCGGGCGGCGATGTTCGCCGACCTCGCCGCCTGCCTCGCCGGGACCGGTCTCGCCTACCTGATCCGCTTCGGCGGGATCATCGACTTCAGCCAGACGCCGCAGTCGTCGCGTCCCTACCTGTTCTTCACCCTCGGGCTGCCGCTCGTGTGGATCGCCGCGGTCGCCCTCAACCGGGGCTACGAGCACCGCTTCCTCGGCGGCGGGTCGGAGGAGTTCCGCCGCGTCCTGAACGCGGCCGTCCGGCTGACCGCGCTGGTGGCGGTCGCCTCGTACGCGACCAAGGCGGAGTTCGCCCGCTCGTACCTGCTGGTGGCGTTCCCGACGGCCACGGTGCTGACCCTCGTCGGTCGAGCGGTGGCCCGTGCGCGGCTGCACCGCATGCGTCGCGCCGGCGAGTGCCAGCACCGGGTGCTGGTGGTGGGCGCCGGCGAGTCGGCCGCGTCGCTGGTGCGGATCGCCCGGCGTGACCCCACCGCGGGCTGGAACGTCGTCGGCGTGTGCCTCGACCGGGCGCCCGGCCTGCACAGCTCCGAACGGCCGGACCGCGCCGGCTTCGACCTGGCCGGTGTGCCGATCGTGGGGACGTCCGACGCGCTGGAGGAGGCGATCCGGCGCACCCAGGCGTCGGCCGTCGCGATCAGCCCGCAGATCGACGGCGAGCGGCTGCGCCGGGCGCTGTGGGCGCTGGAGGGTTCCGACGTCGACGTGCTGGTGTCGTCCGCGATCACGGACGTCACCGGGCCCCGCATCCACCTGCGCCCGGTCGCCGGCCTGCCGCTCCTGCACATCGAGGAGCCCGAGCTCTCCGGCGCCCGCCGGCTGATGAAGGGCATGCTCGACCGGAGCCTCGCGCTGACAGGTGTGCTGGTCACGCTGCCGCTGTTCGTGGCGCTGGTGCTGGCGATCCGGCTGACCAGTAAGGGCCCGGCGTTCTTCAGGCAGACCCGGGTCGGCATGAGCGGCAGAGAGTTCACGATGTACAAGTTCCGCTCGATGTACGTCGACGCCGAGGCGCGCCTGGTCGGGCTGCGGACGAGCAACGAGGGCCAGGGCCTGCTGTTCAAGATGCGCGACGACCCGCGGGTGACCGGGGTCGGGAAGTTCCTGCGCAAGTGGTCGCTCGACGAGCTGCCACAGCTGTTCAACGTCCTGAACGGCACCATGTCGCTGGTCGGCCCGCGCCCGCCGCTGCCGAGCGAGGTCGCCCAGTACGAGCGGGACGTGCACCGCCGGCTGATGGTCAAGCCGGGCCTCACCGGCCTGTGGCAGATCAGCGGCCGAAGCGATCTCGACTGGGACGAGTCGGTCCGCCTCGACCTGCGCTACGTCGAGAACTGGTCGCTCGCCATGGACCTGATCATCCTCTGGCGCACCGTCTTCGCCGTCCTCAAGCGCGAAGGCGCCTACTAAAAGCCTCCCCACCGATCCGCCGGCTTGGCGCCTGTCCCGTAGGTCCTGGCTGGGAGGGACTCGGCGAGACGGATCGGCGGGGACCCCTGGCCAACCGCTCCTGGGGCCCACATCACGTCGGAGTAGACGTGGCCGCCGAGCCAGGCCAAGGGAGGCGGATCGCAGACCTCCCAGATCACGACCTCCCAGATCGGCTCCCAGACCTCCCCGATCGCTAACCTCCCAGATCGGCTCTGCCGATCCGGCAGGGACCCCGGGGACCCCTGGCCAACTACTGCTGGGACGACACCACGCTGGGGCAGGCGTGGCCGCCGAGCCAGGCCAGCCACAACGGCGCTCGGGCATCCGGACGACACCGGCGGAGAAACCGCCAAGGCGGCCCCATCCCGGCAGACAGTTCACTCGGCTTCCATGTTTCGTGCCCAAAGGGGTCGTTCCCGGTAAACGAGGTCCGGTACATTCGCCGGGTTGACGCGGCGCCTCAGGCCATCGGCGGCGGTCGGTACGACTCGGTCGGCACGGCTGGTCGTCGAGGCCGGCCGTCGCGTGCCCGGGCTACGCGGCCGGGGGGACGACCGGGACGGGGAGACAGTGGCGAACCGGACAGGTGGGGCGACAGGCGATGGCCAGACGGACGTGGTGAGCGAGACGCCGGCGCCTTCCCCACCGTCGACGCCGCGGACTCCCGCGGCGCCCGCGCGCCCCCGGCATCGGCACCGGCGTGCCAAGCCGGCTCGGCAGGGCAGGCGGCAGGGCAACCGCACCCTCAGCCTCACCCGCGTCGTCGCCGTCCCGGCGGTCGGCCTGCTGCTCCTGCTCGGCGGTGGGCCCGCGAGCCCCCACGATGACGAGGCCGCCTCAAGCTCCCCCAGAAACCAGCCTGTACGGGGCGACAACTACCCCATGCCGCCGCTCACGCCAGACGGCGACGACGGCGACGATGGCTCGGTCCTTGTCACCGCGAGCCCCAGCCCCGGCGACGAGGTCGGCACGGACGCGCTGGCCGCCGCCGCGGTCGGCGACGGCGACGGCGGGCTGGTCCGCCTCTCCGGCGCCAACAAGCGGATACCTGACAAGATCCTCGCCGCCTACCAGCGGGCCGTCGCGACGATGGGCGGCGAGCTGCCCGGCTGCCACCTGCGCTGGGAGTTGCTCGCCGGCATCGGCAGGGTCGAGTCGAACAACGCGAATGGACGCTCCATCACCGCCGACGGCGCCGTCACGCCGACGATCCTCGGCGTAGCGCTGGACGGCAAGGGTGGCCACGCGCTGATCCGCGACACCGACGGCGGCTCGTTCGACCACGACAAGGTCTACGACCGCGCGGTCGGCCCGATGCAGTTCATCCCGAGTACGTGGAAGACCAGCGGCCGCGACGGCAACTCCGACGGCCGCAGGGACCCGAGCAACATCAGTGACGCGGCACTCGCCGCCGGCGGCTACCTGTGCGCCCGTGGCCGGGACCTCACCGATCCGGCGCAGCTGCGGGCGGCCATCTTCTCCTACAACCCGTCCGACGCCTACGTGCGCGCCGTGCTCGCCTGGATGGACGGCTACATCAACTCCAGCCCCACCACGGTGCCCATCCCCGTGGTCCCCCTCACGCCCAGCCCCGGCTCGAGCAGCTCCCCTGTCCCGGCCGTCACGCTGGCGGCGGGGCTCCCCTCCCCGTCGGCAAGCGTGAGTGCGAGCGCGAGCCCCACCAGCGCGGCCTGCGCCACGATCACCGTCACCACCAGCAGCCTGGCGGCCACCGTCAACCAGTCCGCCAGCGGCACCGCGCTGGACGTCACCGGCACCTACACCGCCGCGGCCGCGGGCGCCACCGGCAACGTCTCGATCCACGCGGAGGCCCGCGCGTCCAGCGGCGGCGCCCCGCTCGCGCAGGCGGACACCAGCGTGCCGGCCCAGCCGGCCGCGGGCGCCACGCCGCTCGCGCGCCTGAGCCTCCCTGCGGCCACCGGCGGCTCGGTCACGGTCACCCTCACCACGACCCCGGCCGGCTGCGCGGCGCGGACGCTGACCACCGTGGTCGTCACCGGCATCCCCACCGCGACGCCAACCCCGACGCCGTCGTCGACCCCCAGCTCGTCGCCCAGTTCGTCGCCGACCTCCAGCCCGGCGCCGTCACCCACGCCGGCCGCGACCACCTCGAGCCCGGCCGCGGCCGCGGCCACTACGGCGCCGCCAAGCGCCACCCCAAGCCCGGCCACCTCGACGCCGAACGCCACGCCCACGTCGACGTCCCGCGCGTAAGGCTTGCCCGACCACTTCCTGGCCGTCGAGCCAGCGCCGAGCCATCATGGCGGAGAGCCGCGATGCTGAAAGTCGCACGGGTCCTCAAGGATTGGAAGGACGGTATGAAAGGCATCATCCTGGCCGGCGGCACCGGCTCCCGCCTCTACCCGATCACCCAGGCCGTCTCGAAACAGCTGATGCCGGTCTACGACAAGCCGATGATCTACTATCCCCTCTCGACCCTCATGGCCGCGGGTATTCGCGAGATTCTGATCATCACCACACCCGCGGACCAGGACCAGTTTCGCCGCCTGCTCGGTGACGGAGACCGGCTTGGCTGCCGTTTCGAGTATGCGGTGCAGGACCAGCCGCGCGGGCTGGCCGATGCCTTCATCGTCGGCGCGGACTTCGTCGGCACCGACAAGGTGTGCCTGATCCTCGGCGACAACATCTTCTATGGCGCGGGGCTCGGGACGCAGCTCAAGCAGTACACCAACCCGAACGGCGGCGTCGTCTTCGCCTACCATGTTTCGGACCCGGAGCGCTACGGCGTCGTCGAGTTCGACGACGGCCGCCACGCCGTCTCCATCGAGGAGAAGCCCGAGAAGCCCAAGTCGAGCTATGCCGTTACCGGTATCTACTTCTACGACAACGACGTCCTCGAGGTCGCCAGGCAGACCAAGCCCAGCGCCCGTGGCGAACTTGAGATCACCGCGGTCAACCAGGCGTACCTTGACCGCGGCCAGCTCGGCGTACACGTGCTGGACAGAGGCACCGCCTGGCTCGACACCGGGACCTTCAACTCCCTGATGCAGGCAAGCCAGTTCGTCCAGGTCATCGAGGAACGACAAGGCCTGAAGATCGGCTGTGTCGAGGAAGTCGCCTGGCGCGAGGGGTTCATCTCGGATAATGATCTTGACTCGCTGATCCAGCCGCTCGCCAAGAGTGGGTACGGCGGCTACCTCCAGCAGCTCCTGACCGCCTGAGGGCATCGTCGACAAGCGGACGTAGGGCGGTCGAGAGTCGGCCCATCGACACGTACAGCAGGGTGTCCCGACCGCAACACGACGGTCGAGGACCACCGATGCGGTTACGCTGCGATACCATGCGGCTCCGCTTGCCCGCGCCGACGCGGGCTCACCGTCCCGTCAACCTAGGCGCTGTCGGCCTGTTGGCGACGCTCGTCGTCCTGCTGTCCGGCTGCCAGCCGCGTCCTCCTGCCGGGCAGGGCGAGGGCCCCGATTCCCAGGTACGGACAGGCACGAACTCGAGCGGATCCGGGAAACCTCTCACAATCGTCGCGCTCGGCGATTCCTACTCCTCCGGTGAGGGCAACGCTCCCTTCGACCTGGATGCCCCGGGCTGTGGTCGCAGCGGCGCCTCCTGGCCCAGGCTGCTCGCCCAGGAGATCGCCGGCTCCACCGCCCGATTGCTCGCCTGCTCGGGCGCGAAGACCAGCGCGTTCACCGCGTCGTTCCACGGTCAGCCACCGCAGGTCGAGGCGCTACGGGCGCTGGTGGCCAGCGGGGTGAAGCCGGACATCGTGACGATCACGATCGGCGGCAACGACGCCGGTTTCGGGCCCACGATCGTCAGCTGTGTCGTCTGGCGCTGCTTCTGGACCGGCCACGACGACCACAGCCGCGAGTACGTCACCGACCAGCTGCCCCCGCTGCTGCAGGCGGCCTACTCCCAGGTGAAGGAAGCGGCGGGCGGTGCCCGGGTCATCGTCATCGGCTATCCGGACCTGTTCCCCAGCAGCACCGCCAACACCTGCAGGTGGCTGGACAACAACGAGCGCGTCCAACTCGCCGGCCTGAACAGGGATCTCAACCGCGTGATCCGCCGCGCGGCCAGCAAGACCGGCGTCGAGTTCCTCTCCATCGACCGGGTGCTCGATGCCCACAAGCTGTGCACCAAGGACCCCTGGGTGTACCCGATCGCCGTGACCGGCGCCGGCCTGCAGGCGAGCGCCCATCCCAACACCATGGGCCAGCGCGCGATCGCGGACGCCGTCCACGCGTACCTCTCCAGAGGCAAGTAGTCCGGCTGCGGAACGCTCGCGACTGGGCGCGGGAGCGCCGTCGACGTGGTGATCCGAGACATGGAAGTCGGTGAAGTCCGCGTACTGGTCGGTAGGGCTCGCCCAGCTGCCGCCGTCACTGCCGAAGACGCACGTGTCATAGATTTTTTACCACTTGGGCCCGTATACGAATTACTGCGGTCGGCAATCCGTATACGGGTTGAGCGGACCGGGTAGCGGTCAGGCGTCGGGAGTGTCGTCCGGCTTCGGGCCCGCGGGCTCGACGGGCGTCGCCGCCGCTGCCGCCGCGTCGGCGGTCGGAATGGCGTCCTCGGCCCCGGAGCCCTTGGCGCCGCGCATCGACGGGAACAGGACGACGTCGCGCAGTGTCGGGGCGTCGGTCACCAGTGCGACGAACCGATCGATGCCGAGACCGAGACCGGACATCGGCGGCATGCCGTACTCCATCGCCTCGATAAAATCCTCCTCCAGCATCATCGTCTCGTCGTCCCCTGCCGCCCGCAGTTCGGCCTGCTCCTCCAGCCGAGCCCGCTGGTCGACCGGGTCGACCAGCTCGGAGTACGCCTTGACGATCTCCCAGCCGTTGACGACGACCTGGAACATGTCCAGCCTGGTCGGGTCGTCGTCGCTGCGCCGCGCCAGCGGCACGAGCTCGACCGGGTGCCCCACGAGGAAGCACGGCGCCACAAGCCGGGGGCGGACCGTCTTCTTGTAGAGGAGGTCGACGAGCGCCGCGTAGGAGGCGGCCTTCGTGACGTCGAGGCCGAGCACGGCGCACTTTTCCTTGAGCGTGTCGAAATCGCGGATCACCCGCAGGTCGACGCCGGTGTGCCGCTCGACCGCCTCGCGGTAGTCGATCACCGGCCAGTCGGCGCCGAAGTCGAGCTTGACGCCCTCGTACGTGACGCACCGCGTGCCGAGCACGTCGTCGAGAACGGCTAGGAGCAGCTCGCGCACGAAGCTCATGTTGTCGCGGTAGTCCCAGTACGCCGCGTACCACTCAAGCATCGTGAACTCCTGCAGGTGCGAGGGGTCGATTCCCTCATTGCGGAAGTTCCGGCCGATCTCATAGACACGGTCGAACGAGCCCGCGACCACCCTCTTGAGGTAGGTCTCCGGCGAGATGCGCAGGTAGAAGTCCTCGCCCAAAGCGTTGTGCCTGGTGATGAACGGACGCGCGGCGGCGCCGGAGGCGGCGTCGGTCAGGATCGGGGTCTCGACCTCGAGGAAGTCCGCCTCGTCCAGGAAACGGCGGATCCTGCTGATCACCCGCGAGCGGGTCTGGAACCGCTCCCGCGACTCGGGGTTCGCCAGCAGGTCCAGATAGCGGCGCCGGTATCGAGTCTCGATGTCGGCGACACCGTGCCACTTGTCCGGGAGTGCCCGGATTCCCTTGTTGAGCACGGTGAAGCCGCTCGCGGCGACGGTCCGCTCGCCCCTGCGGGTGGTGTAGACCGTGCCGGTGACGCCGACGAAGTCACCGACCCTCGCGGAGCTGTGCCACGCCTTGAACGTCTCGTCACCGAGATCGTTCCGCGCCAGCGAGATCTGCACCCGGCCGCTGCGGTCCTGAAGATGCCCGAAGACCAGGCCGCCCATCCGGCGCCACAGCACCAGCCGCCCGGCGATCCGCGCCGGGGTGCCATCGGGTGCCGTCTGGACGTCCCGGGCGACCGTGTCCGTGGGGTACCCGGACCGCGGCAGCCGAGCGCCGGACCCCTCGGGCGTGACCGTCATGCGAACCGCACCTTCTTCGCTGCTACGTCATGGACGCCGATGTCCTGAGACGTCGTCGTCCTGACCGGCCATGCCTGACCCACCAGACGCCACAACGCCACGTGACGGCCTCGGGCGCGCTGGCGCGAGAGGCCACGACCAGCGTACCGAGCGGCGCACGCAGCCCGGTACGCCCCGGAGCCGCGACCGCTCGCGATCCACGCAGGGGCTCGGTCCCGCCCGGGCCTGGGATCACGCCCGTCATGCCGGTGTGGCCCTCGGGGAACTCCACGAACGGAGCCGAGTTGAATTGTTGGGAATGTGTCGGACCGGCATTTAACCATCCGGGTCAACTACGCGTTCGGCCGCCCGAGTGCGCGGTAGTCCCAGCCGGCCGCGCGCCAACGGGCGACGTCGAGCGTGTTGCGGCCGTCGATGACCACCCGAGAACGCACGTGCGACGCGAGCGCCACCGGGTCGATCTCCCGGAAATCGGCCCATTCGGTGAGGTGAAGCACGATATCGGCGTCGGCCGCCGCGCTGACGGCGTTGTCGGCGTAGGAAAGTTCGGGGTGCCGGCGCCGAGCGTTCGGGATCGCCGCAGGATCCGTGACGGTCACCAGGGCGCCCCCCCGGTGCAGAATCGCGGCGACGTCGAGGGCCGGCGAGTCACGGATGTCATCGCTGTTCGGCTTGAACGCCGCGCCGAGCACAGCTACTCGGCGCCCGGCGACGCTGCCACCGAGCAGCTCGGTGGCGAGGTCCGCCATCCGTGTCCGGCAGCGCAGGTTGATCGCGTCCACCTCCGCGAGAAACCCGACGGCGTCCGCGGCGCCCAGCTCCTCGGCTCGTGCCTGGAAGGCACGGATGTCCTTGGGCAGACACCCGCCCCCGAAGCCGACGCCGGCGGCCAGGAAACGGCTTCCGATGCGAGCGTCGTATCCGATCGCCGACGCCAGGGTCTTGACGTCACCGCCAGTCACGTCGCAGATCTCCGCCATCGCGTTGATGAAAGAGATCTTGGTGGCCAGGAAGGCGTTCGCCGCCACCTTGACCAGCTCGGCCGTCGCGAAGTCGGCCACCACCACCGGTGTGCCCGCCTCGATGGCGCGGGTGTAGACGGCACGCAGCATCGCCTCGGCCCGGCCGCCGTCATCGCTGGGCAGTCCCAGGACCAGGCGGTCGGGGCGAAGGGTGTCCTCCACCGCGAAGCCCTCGCGGAGGAACTCGGGGTTCCAGGCAAGCCCGACTCCCGGTGCCTCGGCCGCCAGGCGGTCGGCCAGCGCGGCGGCCGTGCCGGCGGGGACCGTGGACTTGCCAACCACAAGGGAGCCTGGACGTGGGCCGGCAGCCAGCAGCTGGCCGACGGCCGAGTCGAGATAGCTCAGGTCGGCGGCCCGCGAGCCGGGCCGCTGCGGAGTACCGACGCACAGGAAATGCATATCCGCGTCAGCGGCCTCGGCGAACGATGTGGTGAAGGTCAGCCTGCCCGCGTCGAGGTTCTTGCGCAGTAGTTCCTCGAGGTCCGGCTCGAAGAAGGGCACGGTCCCGGCCGCCAGGCTCGCCGCCTTGTGCGGGTCGACGTCGACGCCGACGACCGAGAATCCCAGCTCGCTCATGCACACCGCGTGGGTGGCCCCGAGATAGCCGGTGCCGATCACACTGATCCGCGTGACCGCGGGCACATTCCATCCTGTCATTTTTCATTCCCCCGTTGTTTCCCGAGCCGAGCCAACCGCCGATCCGCCCATGAGGCGATCTCGCAGGTGGCCCCACCTCGACATCGGCTCCCGCCACTCCGCCGAACGGTAAGGGCAAGCCCGCTTCCGCCAAGACTCAGTAGACATCAATGTGTGCCGTACACATGGGCGGGTCTTCATGACCGTGAGGTGGCGCACATTCGTCGCGAACTCGTTGCGGGCACGGCTCGACAGGCCGCGGCGCCTGCGCCGTGCGTCCGACCGCCGACCTCCTGGCGAATCGCTTGGTGATCGGTCCGAACGACTGTCACCAGACGCCCGTATGAGTTGCCTGTCGGCTCGGTCGCGACGTGGGCGTCGTTCAACCCTGGCCGCAGAGGTTCACCGCGGCGCCGGTGTCCTTCCAGACGTTGCCCCGGCTGACGAACGTCCGCTGACCACCGCCGGAGTTTCGACGATCGTTGTTACACAGGCCGAAGTGATCGGCCCTGCCAAACTGGTTGTCGACCACCTGAAGGTTCTCCGCGTCCACCCGGAGCGAGAAGCCACCACCGTTGATCCAGTTGTGGTCGATGGTGACGTTCCTGTTACCGGCGCCCGCCCACTCGAGGTAGATGCCGGCGTTGTGGTTCATCGCGAAGGGCACCAGGTCCAGGTTCGAACAGGTCACCCGCAGCCCGTCGATCCCGCGGACCTGAATCCCGTCGTAGTGCGCGTCCGGCGGCGGGTTCGGCCCATGCAGATAGTTGTTCGCCAGCGTCACGTCGGACACCGGGTCGTACGCCGACGAGATCTGGATCGCGTCCGAGCCGCCGGAGATGTCGGTGTACCGCACCACATGATGTGAGCCGTTGGCGATCGCGATACCCGTCGTCCGGACATGATCGATCGTGACGTCGCTGCCCCGGACGACGATGCCGCCCGGCGCGACGGAATTCCGGATCGTCACCCTGTTGGCGTAGATCGTCAGCGTCCCGGAGAAGGTAAGACCGTCCAGTACCGCTCCGTCGGTCTTCAGCGACCCACCCTGGTGCGGCGTCAGCCGCACCGACGGGGCCGGGCCGGTGTTCGCCGGCCCGGGCACCGCCGGGCAGAAGGCACCCGACGCGGTGGGCCGGCCAGCATGCTCCGGCGGGGCCGCGGTGGGTGAATCCCGGGTGGGCCGCCAGGTCAGGATGGCGGCGAGGATCCCGAGGGCGGCGATGGCGGCGATGGCGGCGACGACCGCCAGCCCGATCCGACCGGGACGTTTCAGCGCTGTCACCTGATCAGGACGGAGTCGGTGACCATGACCTGATCACCTTCGCTGGCGATCCAGCGGCCACACTGTAGTCCGGGATCTCGTCCTTGACGACGCTGTTGGCGGCGATGACGGCCCCCCGACCGATCTGCGCGCCAGGTAGTACGACGACATTCTGACCGAGCCATGCGCCGTCGCCGATCGAGACCGGCTGGAGGTTCCGATGCCCCTGGTCCATGATCGGAATACCGGCTCGCTGGAACTCGTGATCGTGGTCACAGATATAGACGCCCCTGGCGAACAGCACCCGCTCGCCGATCGTGACGCCGATGACCGCCGACACCGTGGCCCAACCTACGAACGAGCAGCCGTCACCGATCCGGACAATGACGTCTTCCTCGGAAGCTGACAGATCATTGGGTACCTGCAGCCAGGAGCCCGGCCCGATGAAGACACCGCTGCCAATCTCGATCCGACGGGCTCCGTGCAGGCGCAGCGGCGGCTCGATCATCGTGTGTCCGCCGAGCGCGGCGAACGTTCGAGCGATCGCCAGGGTGAAGCTCTTGCCCCTGATCCGCCGCCACAAGTCGAGTAGACGCTCCGGCGCCGCCGGGCGGATCCGGGTCCGCGTGTCGCGGCTCGACGAGCCGGTGAGACTCGGCATCTGGCTCTCCCTCCCGGGGCGGGTCTGGTCGACCCGCCCCGCCCCCTACGAGGTTTCCACGCAACGCTGCCCCGGACGCGGGGCCGGGACTCAGCCCTGGCCGCAGAGGTTCACCGCGGCTCCGGTGTCGTTCCAGACGTTGCCCCGGCTGACGAACGTCCGCTGACCACCGCCAGTGTTGCGGCGATCATTGTTGCACAGGCCCCAGTGAGAGGCCCGACCGAACCGGTTGTCGACGATCTTGAGGTTCTCGGCGTCCACCCGGACGGCGTATCCGCCACCGTTGATCCAGTTGTGGTCGATGGTGACGTTCCGGATGCCACCCCCGGCCCACTCGAGGTAGATGCCGGCGTTGTGGTTCATCGCGAAGGGCACCAGGTCCAGGTTCGAACAGGTCACCCGCAGCCCGTCGATCCCGCGGATCTGAATCCCGTCGTAGTGCGCGTCCGGCGGCGGGTTCGGCCCGTGCAGATAGCTGTTTGTCAATGTCACGTCGGACACCGGGTCGTACACCGACGAGATCTGGACCGCGTCCGAGCCGCCCGAAATGTCAGTGTACCGCACGACGTGATGCGAACCCGAAATGATCGCGATGCCCACCGTCTTCACATGATCGATCGTGGCGCCGCCCGCTGACCGGATGATGATGCTTCCGCGGACGACCGAGTTTTTGATCGTCACGTTGCTGCCATAGATCGTGATCGTCCCGGAGATATCACGACCGTCCAGCACGACGCCGTTTTCCTTGATCTGTGCGCCCGAATACGGCGTCAGCCTCGCCGAGGAGGACGGGCCGGTGTTGCCCGAACCGGGCATGACCGGACAGGTGCTGGAGAACGGGTCGGACGACGGCACGCCAGGGGCCGCGGACGACGTGGGCCCGGCGCCGCTGGTCGGCGCCGTCGTCGACGTCGGCTGGGCAGTGGTCGTGGGCGCCACCGTCGACGTCGGTGTCGACGTCGGTGTCGGCGTGGGACCCGCGGTCGGCATCGCCTCGCCGGTCGGCGTGGCGGCCGGCTGTGCCGGGACGCTCACCGACGAGAAGAGCGGGTCGACGAACAGGAAGTCGGACGTCGACGACGTCGGGAACTTCGCCTCCCGTGCGAAGAGGTAGGTGCCGTGGGTCTGCTTGACCGGACCCACCGTGCGCGGGCCATTGGTGTTGAAGTACTTCTGGGTTACCGGCCAGTGCCCCTTGGGGAAGAAGGCAGCCACGACGTACTTCTGACCGGCGGTTATCTTCACCGGCGCGGAGAATCCTGCCTGTATCCAGCCCTGCTGGCTGCCACCGTCCACCGTGACGCTGGCGAGCGCCCGGCCGTCGGAGCTGTAGAGCGAGCCGACGAACGGGCCGGCCGTGGTCGCCGCCTTCCAGAACCGTATTCCGGTGACCTGGGCGTCGGAAATCGCGTCGAAAGATGTACCTACGTTGAGTGAATACTTGACTCCGTATGACTCGATCGCGGGTAGCGGATCGTCACTCGCTACCGTCTCGATGGTCGTGACGTTGTCCTTCATCGATCGCAGGACGACCGCGGAGCACACGGCTCCCAGGAGCGCCGCCAGCAGGATGATGCCGATCGGCAGGCGGAGTCGCGCGGCCGGCTTCCGAGCCGGCCTGGTCGACGCTGTGCGATTTTGAAGGGATCTGTTGTGGCGGCCCATGAGATCTCCTCACCATCGGACCGGTCGCCTCGGAGGCGAGCAGGCCGAACGGTGTGCTTGTCGGAAACTGCTGGCCGTGATCCGTCCGAATGCGTCCCGGCTGGCGCCGATCAACGGCGTCGCTGACGGCGATGCGTCAAGCCGGCGGCGCGCGACAGCGACATCGTTCGTTCGCCTGCCATCAATGGTCCCGTCACCGCCTGTTCCAGCGACCTGCGGGCAGGTCCAGGCATAGGTACGCGGCACCAGGCCGAGCGAACGCGCTTCCCTCGGGAAACACAACAAATGGCTGTCGAGCTGACACGACTCGCTCACAGGCCGAGCTGGCCCCCATCCCCAGGCCGTCGGCCGTCGCGAACGGAATCGAAGTCACGGACGGTCATGGTGCTGGTCACGTGGCCAACGAGCACCCTACGCAGACCCGGTCAGCCGAATGGCCTTAAATGCCGGCCGGCCTCCGGAGCTGGCGTGACCCCGATGTTGGGTCTCCTTTCACTCGGGCAGACCCCTCCATGAACGTCAGAGTACTCACAGCCACGATCACCCCACTCACGCCCCCCGGCCGCGCACTCGACCTGTGTCGACGTTGTCCTTTCGTTTTTTCTCTGGAGAGAATATTGAGTCAGGGACGTTCGGGAGCGAGCCCGGCGGCATCGACGGCCGGGTAGCCCGAACGCCATTCACCACGCCTGCGCCACAGCGCGGGCCAGTCACTGCGGCGTGGTCGGCCGGGCCGAACCGCCTTGCTCAGGACATCCAGAACGGCCCGCAGCGCCACGCCAAGATCGATCATCGACAGACAGAGCCGGCGACGCCATCCCGTCCAGTGGGTGGTGGCCAGCGTGACCTTGCCGGTAAGCACAAGGACGAACTTGTTGGCCCAGTTGGAAGACGCGGCGCCGACGTGGTGCACGACCGTGGCGTCCGGCGTGATGACCGGGTCCCAGCCCTGCCCGCGGGCCCGCATGCACAGGTCGACGTCCTCGCCGTACATGAAGTAACGCGCGTCGAATCCGCCGAGCTGCTCGAAGGTCTCCCGCCGCAGCATCAGCAGGCAGCCGGTCACTACTCCCACCGTCCGCACGGTGTCCCTCCGCCAGGTGCCCAGCGACTCGGGATCGAAAAGCCGGGAGCGCCGGAACGCCGTCGTCAGGCCCAGCCCAAAGCAGACATGGCTCCAGAGGGTCGGCTGGCCCCAGCACGAACTCGGCTCCAGCGTCCCGTCGGCGCGCTCCGTCCGCCCGCCGTACACGCCGTACGCCGGATTGGCCCGGGCGAACGCGAGCAGGTTGTGCACGGCCCCGTCAAACACCACGGTGTCCGGGTTGAGCAACAGCAGGTATTCGCCGGTGGCGCGCGCGGCCGCGGCGTTCACAGCCCGGGCGAACCCCTGGTTCACGCCCGCCTCGACGACCTGGACGTCGGGGAAGCCACCCTTGACCGACGCCACGGAGTCGTCCGTCGAGGCGTTGTCGACCACGATCACCTCGGTCGCCACGCCCGCGGCCGACGTCGCCAACGACTCCAGGCACCGGACAAGGAGCGCGCCCGTGTTGTAGGAGACGATCAGTACGGAGACGTCGGCTCCCATGGTTGCCTTGCCCTTCGCGGTTCGAGCGGCCACCGGTCGGCGCCGCGATCACTAATCCAATGTCCGAGGCGCCTGGCATCGGGAACTCGCCGGGCAGGAGGTCGGGCCGCCGTGGGCATGACCGTCATGGCCCGTTCGCCGGAGGCCGCCCGCCTCGATTCAGGCAGGCTGCTCGCGGCCGGGCTCCGGGCTCGCGGCCGGGCCCGAGACCGTGCCGGACACGCCCACCGGAGTCGGAGCCTCCTCCGGCTCGGTACGCATGCCGATCACCCGGGCTGGCACCCCGGCGACGATCGAGTTGGGCGGCACCGACCTGGTGATCACAGCACCAGCCGCGATGATGCAGCCGTCGCCGACGGTCACACCCGCGAGCACCACCGTTCGGGCGCCCAACCAGACATCCCGGCCGATCCGTACATCTTTTTCGATCTTCGGTTGGTCCATGACCGGGGTACCTGGCTTGATCATGTAGTTCGAGGCGGTGATGAAGACCTCGGGGCCGAACAGTGCCTTCTCCCCGATGTCGATCTGGCCTAGGTCGTCGCCCGCCCAGAGGTAGCAGCGTTCACCGATGTGCGCGCCGGCCCCGATGGTGATCCGCTCGCCATTGCGAATCGAGACGTTCGGCGCCATGCGCACCCCCTGCCCCATCGTCACGCGAGCGCGCGGCAGGACATGCGAGTAGCCGTAGAAGTGCACGAGGCGGAACAGATGCGCCCAGACGCGAACGTCGAACACCGACCGCAGTGCGCGGACGAGTCTTTGTGCCACGGTTATCCCACCTTGATCCGGCTGCTCTCGTCCCGTTCCCAGGAGCCGAGGTCGCCGCGGGCGACCTTCCGACGGGCCAGCACCTTTGCCACCACCGATATCCCGACGTACGCGGGCAGGGCCGTCAGGAGAGTCCAGTCGGACGCGACGACGCTCAGCAGGTTGCCCGCCGGGCTGTCCTTCTCGGTCGGGCGGACGCGCCGTGGCGTGCCGGGCTCGGCTTCGCCGACCGGCTGGTGTGCCTGATCGGTAGGCGTGACCGAGGTCCTCACCGCCGCGGCCGTTTCGGTGCCGGGTCGCGGGTCGGACGGGGTCACGGCGTCCTTCGGCGCGGTTGCGTGGCCGGCCCGGCGCATCTCGATGTTGCCCGCGAAGACTCTGGTCTTCCGACGCACCAGGTCGCGGGTAGTACGGGCGGGGAAGACCGTGAAAGTGACATCCGACACGGTCCGACGCTCGCCCGGCACAAAAAGGGCATATAAGAAGTAGTCATCCGCGATCGCGGCTGGAAAAGATACGAAACGGGCCCTACCGGCCTCGCTGAGCCCAACTACCCCCGAGCCGATGTGGTCGGCTGTCACATACGGCAGTCGAGACCAGATCCGGTGGTAGCCGCGCACCAGCCGGCTCGTCCCGGTCGGGTCGATCACGACTCTCGGGGCGGCCGCCAGACATCTTCCGTCCCTCAGCGCTGCCGCTACGGCCATCAGGGCATGGCCCGTGACCTCCACGTCCGCGTCCACGTAGAAACGGGGAAAGGCGGAGACCATCTCGTCGCCGAGGTTGAGCGCGCGTGCCTTCCCTGGCTGGGGCGTCTCCAGCACCGTCACGCTCGCGGACCGCGCAAGCTGCGCCGTCGCGTCGGTGCAGCCATTGCAGACGACCACGATCTCGAGGGCGCCCGGGGGGGCGCCGGTGCGCAGCGCCGTCAGGCAGCGCTCGATAACTGCCGCCTCGTTGTGCGCCGGGATGATGACACTTGCCACATGATCGGACATCGGATCGGTTTCTCCCCCCGTCGGCCCGACGCGCGAGTCCAGTCAATCCGCCCGCGGGGCGGTGACCATGTCCAGCAAACCCTCGCGATATGCGTCCATCAGCGCGACGCCCGCATAATCCCACGTGAGATGGTCTCGACCGCGCAGCGCCCCCCGCCGCAGCCGGGCCAGCATCTCCCGGTCAGCCGCCAGCCGGGCAAGGTCCCGCGCGAGCGCGGCCACGTCTCCCGCCTCATGGATCAGCCCCTGCTCGCCGTGCGTGACCACCGCGCCGGCCTGGCGCGAGACGAGCAACGCGCAGCCGCTGGCCTGCGCCTCGTAGGTGACCAGCGCGCTGCCCTCCTCGACCGACGGCAGCGCAAGCACGTCGGCGCGTCGCAGAAAGGAAGGGACGTCATCGACGAAGCCGGCCATCCGGATCCCCAGTCGGTCGAGCGTCGGCGTGAGCAGGGCGTGGTAGCGAGGCTCGAAGGTGCCGCAGATCGTCAGCTCGGCGTCACGGCCACTCAGGCCGGCCTTCTCCCAGGCCTCCAGCAGCAGGTGAAGGCCCTTGCGGGGATCGCAGCGGCCCACGAAGACCACCCGCAGTGGTCTGTCGGCGTCCCGAGCGAGCTCACGCTCGTCCGGAGGCCCAAAGATCTCGGGGTCGAACCCATAGCGGTGCCTGGCCAGACGGTCCGGGGCGAACCCACGGGCTAGAAATGTCTCCGCCACCACCTCCGATGGCACGAGCAGACGGGCCGCGCTCGCCCACTCGGCCTCCTCGGCACGCAGCACCGCGGCGTCGAAGGCGTTCAGGGCGCCCGGAGGCAGCGGACAGCCAATCCGGTCGGCCTCCCGACCGACGACCTCGAAGGCGTGCCCGGTGTGCGTGTTGGGCACCTCGCGCATGCCGGCCGCGCCGGTGCGGCGGGCGGCCTTCAGCGTGCGCAGCGACGACGCCGGCCACGCATGCACCACGTTGTGGCGGCCGCGACTGACGACCGTCGCGACGAGCCTGTCGTGGTAGGCCCGCGCCCGGCCCACCCCGAGGACACGAGGCGGCACCCGGCGCCCGGCGACGGCCAGCGTCTGGACGACGCGCAGTCCCGCGGGCAGTGGCCGAGCGAGGCTCGCGCACATGACGTCCACGGTGATGCCCTGTCGCCACAGCGAGAGCACCTGGTAGTACGCGGTGGTCCCGATCCCGGCGCCACCGAGCGGATGCGGAAAGCTGTAGAGCACCCGCGGAGGCAGACCAATCTGGGCCTTCACTTCTCTACTCTCACCGGGCAGCCTCCGGGACCAGCCTCACGTGTCGCTTCCCAGCGCGAAGGTCAGCAGCTCGTCGAACCGTCGAGACCAGGAGTTGTGGGCGATGAAGTCAGCGCGCGCCGACGGCGGGACGGCCGGCTCGTCGATCGCTCGGGCCACCTGGTCGACGAACTGCGCGGCGTCACGGGCGATGCGCACCTCGCGGCCGAGCGCGCGCACGGGCTCCAGGTCAGAAGCCACCACGGGTCGGCCGGCGGCCAGGTACTCGAACAGTTTCAGCGGGCTCATGGCCTCGGTCAGCGGGGACGGCACATGCGGCAGCAGGCAGACGTCGGCCGCCGCGGTCATCGCGACCACGGCAGCTCGCGAGTGCAGGCCGCGGACATGGACGTTGCGGTGCCGCAGCAGCGGGGCAAGGTAGCTGGGATCGGCGCAGTGGCCGACCAGGACCACGCTTCCCTTCGGATTGGCCTCGGCCAGCGCGATCAGCGCGTCGAGATCGAGGCGCTGTCCCAGCGTGCCGGTGTAGAGCAGGATCGGATGGGCAAGCGCGGCGAACCACGGCGGCACCGGGCCGGGTGAGCTCCACTCCGCCGGCTCCACGCCGTTGGGCAGCACCAGTCCCGGACCGCGCGGATCGATGGTTCTGATGATCGCCGGCGTGACGGCGGCGACCGGCAGCGCATGTTCCGAGATCCTGCGGTAGGAGTCCCGGATCGCCTCGTGCCAGCGCGCGTGTGGGGCATAGGACGCGAAGTCGTCCCACCCGTAGTAGATCCGCCTGCGCCAGTGGTCTTGTCGTGCCGCTGCCGCATGGAACGGATGCGTCGCGATCAGGACGGGATCGCGCAGCCCATGGTCGCGGACGGCGCGGGCGACCAGGCCGTCGTAGCGCTGGTACTCCGCCGCCACATCACCCGGCTCGGCCGGGTCCGCCCGCCGTGCCCGCATCGGCGTGAGGTGACTGGTGCCCGCGTCGGCGGGGAACGAGACGCCCGGCGGGCGACCAAGCATTCGCCGTGCCCGGCGGACCAGCGTGCTGCGCCAGGGGTCGACCAGTAGCAGCCGGTTCACCCGGTTCGACGCATAGAGGTGGGCGAACAGCCGGTCGACCGAGAAGGCGAACTCGCGCCGATGAATGTCGGCCCAGGTCTCCCAGGCCAGTGTCAGAACGACGTCGGCCGCGCCGTCGGCCGGCGAACGCCGGGCCGGCCCGCTGACGGACAGCCGACCTGCTGGCCGGCTGTCCGTCAAGGCCTGCCCCAGGGAGCCGGTCATGACCCGTTCACGGCCACCGGCACGCCGCGCGTGTCATCGGCCTCGGCGGGTGATCCGCTCGTTGCCCCCGTCTCCCGGGCGTAGACGCCTCGGTCGGCGGCGGTCAGCCGCCACAGCGCGCCGGCGCAGCCGACGAGCAGGAACAGGGTGAAAGTGACCTGCCGGTAGCCGAAGGTGTCGAACGTGGCGCAACTCGCCACAGCGGCCAGGATCCCGGCGACGATCGCCTGGCCGAGCTGACGGTCCACGGGGTCGACGGCACGCCTGCGCGCGCCGCGGGCGCAGGCGAGACCAACGACGAGCCACAGCACCACGACGGCCAGACCGAGGTAGCCGATCTCAATGATGGTGCCGAGGAACTGGTTGTCGAGGAAGAAATACTGGCCAGGGACGAACGTTCCGAGCCCCCGGCCCAGCACCGGGCGCTGGGCGATCATGTGCCACACCAAGGGGTAGTCCTCGGTGCGGCCCGCGACGCTGGGATCCTCGTTGGCCCACAGGAACAGCGCCTTTATCGTGCCCAACACGCCGGGAACCGCGACGTTGAAGAACGCCGTGAACAGCAGCAACGACGCGCCGAAGTTCAGTCGGCGCCGGTTGTCCCACCCCGCCATCATGACGATGAGAGCGACCGCCAGGCTCAGCACGGCGGACCGCGAGATGCTCAGCGGAAGGCCGATCCCGATCAACGCGACCTGCAGCCAGGCCCACTGACGTGACCGACCGGGCGAGGACGACATCGCGAAGTGCAGTGCGAGCGGCAGCACCATCGCCAGCAGCACGCCGAACTCGATCGGGTGACCGGCGGTACCCGCGACCCGGCGCAGGTTCGACCGCTCGAGGATGGCCGCCGCCGCGGCGTCCTGGTGCAGGCCCGGCGGCACGAAGTACATGCTGAGGTCACGGTCGAACAGGTACTGCACGATCGCGATCGCCGAGACGAAGGTGACTCCGAGCACCAGCCGGCGCAGCAGGACATCCAGCCGCTGTCTGTCGCTGATCCGGTCGGCGGCCAGCAAGGTCACCCCGGCCGCGGCTATCATGATCAGAGTCTGACGCTGTCCGTTGCTCACCTCGAGGGTGGTCAGCACCCTCGTGAAGGCAACCGCGTAGCCCAGCAGCAGGAACCAGATCAGCAGAAGGGTCGCGGCGCGCACCGGACTGCGTGGCGCCGGCCGGCGGTCGGTCAGCGTGGCGACCAGCCACACGCCCAGACAGAACAGGCCGGCGAACATGACCGGCGGGCCCACTCCGAGTGTGTACCGCGCCGAGATGCCGAACACCACCAGCAGCAACAGGGTCAGTGCGGAGACCGAATCCCAGCGGCAGACCATCGCGACCGGCACGATCGCGACGATGAGCAGCAGCGCGGCCGGGCCGAACGGCACGATCAGGCCGGAGACGATCACGGCCAGGAGGTAGATCCCGCCGGGGACCGCCGTTCGCCACCCGATCGGAGGCCGGCCCGTGTGAATGGCCGCCGACGCGGAGATACCGCCGGACGCCGCCTGCGGGTGATCCCCCAAGCCGGCCTCTCGAGGAGCACGACCGCCACGGTGGCCCACGTCGTGAGGGCCGCCCATCAAGCCTTCCTCAGGCCCGAGGTGTCGGCGTACGCCTCCTGGTCGTCCGACCGGGGCGCCGCCGGCGCCGGCCGTACCTGGTCACGGCCGTACGGCTGCAGCCGTACGGTGTCCGGCGAGACGTCGCCGCGGTTCTCGTCGCGCGGGGCAGGAGGCGCGCCGGCCCCCGCGGGCCGGTCGTCCTCCACGTCCCGGCGACGCCGCCAGAGGTCGACCGCCACAGCCCCGCCGATGGATGCGGCCAACCCAAGCACGGCGATGACCAGCAACAGCTTGGAACTGCCGTCTGGCTTGGCCTTGAACACGTTGGGCTGCTGCAGGACCTGCACGCTCAGCCGCTGAGCCTGGGGGCTGCGCGTCTGGAAACTGTCGACGATGTCCTGCAGCTCCTTCAGCACGCGGCCGGTGGTCCGCTCGGTCTCCTGCTGGCTCGATCCGTTCACCGCCACGTTGATGAACGAGGTCCCCGGCTGCACCTTGACCGTGAACTCGCCGTGGTAACCCTCGGCGTAGACCTTGTTGTGGATCTCCTGGCTGTTCGCCACCGCGACGTCGGCGAGCGCCATCACCTTGACCGAGTCACTGAGGTAGGCGAAGGGGTTCACGTTGATCACTGAAGCACCGACGACGCTTTGCTGCGGCCCGATAATAAGCACCGTTGTTGACGTCTGGTAAACAGGGGGAAACGATGCCGTCACAAGGAACAGCGAGATGCAGGTAACGATCACCAAGGGCAACGAAACGTACCAGCGTCGCAGCGTGGCACGGATAATATTGATCAAATCCACCTGGATCCCCCCAGAAGTCTGCTTGCGCCAGTCCAAGGTGTTCTTGGGTGCTCCAGGCCCCGGCCCTGTTTCAACCCGAACGCCGTCGTTGCCCTGGATCTCGACTGCGTGGCCATACTGCCACACACCCACCACGAGGGCGCACAGGGGACTTCGTGACGCGGCCACCCCAAACGAACGTGAATGGTGATCACCGGGTCCGCCGAGGTCGTTATGTTGCCGCTCCGACCTCGCATGGAGTCGGTCGTCCGCTGATGTGCCGACCATGCTGGCCCGGAGTTCGTCCTGGATTCCGATGTCACGGAACACGCCGCGGCCCTGGCTGTCGCATCGCCCTGCGCGGCAGCGGCAGCGGCCACTCGAAAGCCCCGGCCGCCTGACGTTGCAGGTGGTCGGCGGTGGCCCGGTGTCCCGGGCCACCACCGACCGCCAGCTGCTGCTGTCGTGAACTACAGCGGCGTGACGACCACCGTCCCGAACGAGGCATCCGCGTCGTTCGCCAGAAGCAGGACCGACCCGGCGCGGCTCGGCAGCGTGGTCGTCAGATCCCAGGTCGCCGGCTCCGGCTGGCCCACCTGCCAGACCTTGAAGCTGTAAACGCTGTTGCCATTGCCCTGTGGATCTGCACGCAACTTGTAGTTGTAGGTCGTGTCCACGGTGAGGAATCTGCTCGTCGAGGTCACAACCACGGCATTGGTGTCCAGAAGCTCCAGTCTGTTGAGCCGGAACCAGCCGAGCGCGCCGTACGGGTGCAACGTCCTGGGCTGGTTGGTGCCGCTATGGCCCGACCAGCCGACCAGGATTCCGGCGCCACCCGAGGTGGCCGAATGCACCGTGATCGGCACCGTGACCTCGTAGCCGGCCGGCCAGTCCATGCTGCCGACCCCGACCAGCCGGTCGTAACCGGGCTCGGCCGTGCGGATCGTGTCACCGGTGATCTGCCACACGCCGTCGACCACCTGGCCGCGGTCGCTGATCGCGCTGGCGCCAGACCAGCTCACGGTGTACGGGAGCGCGGGCGCGGGACCGTTGACGTTGTTCAGCGTCACGGTGTGCGTCGTCTGGTGGCCGAGTCGGTCGATGAAGGTCAGAACGACCGAGTTCGCCCCGGCGACCAGCTCCGCGCGGTCCGGCTCGGCGACGAAGTCACCCGCCGCCTCCAGCCGCGAGTTGTTGGGCCCGACACTGAGCAGCCGCGGCGCCGAGTTGTTGATCCGATACCAGAGCTGGGCAATGCCGTCGGCGTCGGTGGCCCGGCCGAGCACGCCAGCCCACTGCTGCGGGTATCCGTGGACCCCCACGTTCTGGTTGTCGCCGTAGAACGGCTGGATCTGGCCCGGCTGGCTCGTCGCCGGCGGCGCGCCGCCGTCATCGACAACCGGCGACGCGAGGTTGTTGAAGTAGTCGACGGACGCGACCGCCGCGGCACCCTGGCCGTTTCCGACATATGGGCCCATCTGGGTCACCGGCATCGTGTAGTTGAACGTGGCGTCGGTGGTCCAGCTGGTGCCGTCCACCGAGTGGCGCAGCGTCCATGCGTTGCCCTCGCGGCGGATTCGCAGGAAGACGCTGTCTCCAGCCGTGATGGTCTTGTTCAGCCGGGTCACGGCCGTGCTGCCCGTGACGGTCGCGGCGAAGAGCTGCACCGTCGTGCCGTTCGACGACTCGTCGAAACGCAGGAAGTTCGACGCGTCCTGCTTGACCAGCAGGCCGACCGTCTGCCGGTTCAGCTCCAGCTTCGTCTCGAACTTGGTCTCCACCTCGAAGTCCGTGTCCGGGGCCGGCTGGAGGAGCTGCAGGCCGGTCTTAGCGCTGGTCCACATGTCATGGGTGGTGCGCGACGGGACGTACATCGCCGCGTTGGTGCCCGTCATCGCCAGCTGGCCGTCCCCACCCGGGTTCAGCACCGTCCACAGGTCGGTGTCGAGCGGGCCAGAGAAGTCGTCCGAGGAGACGCCACCGCCCTGGGTCGGGCATGCCGTCGTGGTGAACGTGCCGTCCTGGCTACTGGCCGCCAGCCCGTCTGGGTCCGTCGAGCTGACCTTGAAGTGATAGGTCGTGGCGCACTGCAGACCGGTGGCCTGGACGAGATGCGAGGTGACGTCGGCGGGATCCTGCATGGTCTGGCCGTAGGAGGTGGTGGTGCCGTAGTCGAGCCGGGTGTCCGCCGGTCGGTTGGTGGTCCAGCTCACGTCGGCTGACGTGTTCCCTGGTGTGGCGCTCACACCGCTGATCGTCAGCGGAGACGGCGGCGGCGGCGAACCCCCGCCGGCGACGCGGAAGTAGTCGACGAGCGCCGTCATGGCCGGGTTCGGGCTTGCGTTCCCGACGAACACGCCGATCTTGGACATGTCGGTGACGAACGTGAAGGTCGTCGCCACGTTCCAGGTCGCGTTGTCAGCGGACCACCGCAGCGTCCAGGTGTCGTTCACCCGCCGCAGTCCGAGGTAGATCGGGGCGGTCGCCGGAATGACGGTGCTCATCCGGGTGGTCGGGGTGCCGTTGACGAACGTCGCGCCGAACAGCCGCTGCGCGGTCCCGTCCCAGTAGGTGTCGAACCGCACCAGCCGACCGGCCGGATCCTCGGACACCAGCCCCTGGGACTGGTTCTTGACGGTGACCGCCGAGTCGAACTTGGCCTCGACATCGATGTCCGCGTCCGGGACGTTCTGCGTCAGCCGCGGGGCGCGGTTCGGAGTCCAGAAGTCGTGTGAGACGCCGGCCGGCACCGAGAACCGAAGCCGGTCCTGCGCGACCGAGACCGTGGCGTCGCCAACCGGGTCGGTCAGCGACCACAACGAGGTGTTCAGCGACGTTCCGGAGAACTCGTCGTTGAGCACCGAACTCTGGCAGGCCGGGGTCGTGAACGAGCCAGGCGTGCCAAGCCCCTGATTACCCGCGGTGTCGGTCGAGCTCACCCGGTAGAAGTACTGGGTCGCGCAGACGAGGCCGCTGATCGTCACCGTGTGCGAGGTGACGCTGTTCGGGCCCTGAGCGGTCTGGCCGTACGAGGTCGTGGTGCCGTAGTCGACCCGTGAACTGGATGGCTCGTTGGTCGACCAGGTTACTACCGCGCCGTTCGACGTCGCCTGGGCGTCGATGTTGCTGAGCACCGGGGCCGTGGTGTCCGGTGGTGGGCAGCCGGCGGTCGTGAAGGCGGCGTCGGAGCCGGTGGCCAGGTTGCCGCCGCCGTCGGCGGACCGTACCCGGAAGTGGTACTGCGTCGCACAGGACAGCCCGACCAGCTGGACCTGGTGGGTCACCGCCAGGCTGGAGTCACCGGCGGAGCTGCCATAGCCGGTGGTGGGGCCGAACTCGACGGTCGACGAAGCGGGCTCGTCGGTCGTCCAGGTCACCGTGGCGCCGTCCGACGCCGGCGCGACCGCGATCTGGCTGATCACCGGAGGCGTCGAGTCCGCGGTCACCCGTCGGAAATAGTCCACCCGGGACGTGAAGGCCGGGGTGGGAGTCGCCGCGTTCCCAGCGAAGACGCCTACCGAGCCAAGGGTCATCGAGAACGAGAACGTCGCCGCGACGTTCCAGGACACACCGTCCGCGGACCATCGCGCCGTCCAGGTGTCTCCGACGCGGGTGAGCCGCAGATCTATCGGAGTGGTCGTCGGCACTGCCGCGTTGAGTCTCGCGGTCGGTGTGGTCCCGACGAAACTTGCCGCGAAGATGCGCTGGGTGCTCCCGTCGTAACTCTGGTCGAAGCGCACCGTGCGGTCGCCGCCGACGGCGAGCAGACCCTGCATCTGGGTCTTCGTCGAAACCGCGGAGACGAACCTGGTCTGGATGTCGGTGTCCAGGTTGCCGACCGGCTGCAGAACTCGGGGCCCATTGAGGCCGGAGCTCCACATATCGTGTGTCGTGCCGCCCGGAACCGCGATGGAAAGCGCCCCACCAGACTCGGAGACGGTGGTGTCGCCACGCGGGTCCGTCACCGACCACAGGCTGGTGTCGAGAGCACTGCCGGAGAACTCGTCGGAGACCGGCGGGTTGCCGTCGGCACGGGCGGGCGCTGTCGCGAGCGCTGTGACCGCTACGACCTGCAGGACCACCATCAGGCCAGCGGCGCCCACGCGCCAAGCCATCCGGCCGGGCGCGCGCGCCTTCCGCCGGGTCACACGTCGAGTCTCCATCGATCCCCCTGGTTCTCGCCCCATCCGGACACTGGCCAGCTGAAGGCGCCACGCCCGCGCCGAGCCCTCGTCCGGTGCCGTGCAGATTTTTCAATATAGGGCGTCGGAGTGCGATCGTCCTCAGGCGGATGGGAAACGAGGGACCGTCGTCGACATTGTGTGAATGGGCACCGGATAGAGTTTCTGGACCCGCGGTGTGGCGCCGGGGACTACCGCAGGACGATGGGTCATGGAGGCGTGGCGCCGCAGCAAGAACCGAGAGGCGTCGGGGTCGGCCCGCCACCGGGCCGAGCCCAGCACGGCGGGAGTGACGATGGCACGAAGGTGGTCGTCCAGATCGTCGGGGCGCCGCCGGCTGGGCCAGTCCGGCCGGCCGTGCAGGTCAGGAGCTGGCGGCCGTCACCGGCTCGTAGACCAGCACTGCCCCCTCGGGGATCTCGCCGCTGTCGTACTGGGCGACCAGCTCCGCTGGCATCGGCGAACCGTCACTGCCGCGCCGGAAATCGCGCAGACTCGTGCCCTCGCAGTAGGTGTCGACGTTCGGGGCCGACCTGCCCGCGCGCAGGTCGGCGGCGTTCACGGTCCGAAAGTCGATGCTGAAGCGGGTGCGGCCCGACGTGTTCGGCACCGTCGAATGCATCTGCGCGGCGGAGAACCCGATCATTCCCCCGGCCGGGCAGACGACTCGGATCTGCGGTTCCGGCCGGACCGGTTCGCGCGGCCCCGGCTGCTTGCGGGTGTCCTTGCCGACGTGCTGCGCGGCCTGCGCTCGGCCGGTCGCGTTGTAGACGTAGTAGTTGAACTCCTCCGACCCGTTGCTGATGCCCGTGTCCCAGTAGTGCGGGTGGAAGGCCATCGACGACTCGGACTCGAAGTCGAAGATCGGTAGCCACCAGTTGATCTGGGCGAGCGGCGCCGACCACCACACGTCACGATGCAGCGGGAAGGCGTAGCCGACGCCGGCGGTCAGGTAGCCGTCGCTGGTGGCGCCGCGCAGGCGGGGCACATCGATGTAGGTCTCGTCCAGATCGGCACTCTGCTGATCGACGATGTCGCGCAGCAGGCTCTTGGTCTTCGGATGATGAATGAACTTGGGCTTGACCGGCCCGAAGATCTCGACGAACTTCTCCACCGGGATCTCGTGCTGGGCTTGCTGCGGGTCGAGCGGCGCGAACGCCTCCTCGACGAGCTCACGCGCGAAGTCGGTCAGCGCACGGGTGGCGGCATTCGGAGACGTGACGAAGATGTCGCCCTGGTAGATGTGGCTCCGCCGCCTGTCATCCGGCATCGGGGAATCGGTGAAAACCGTTGTCATGGTCATCCTTGATGTTCATGTGGCGGGTCTCGAGATTTCACCGAAGACCGTGGCCACGAGGGGCCATCAGACTCAGGCGGCCGGTGCCGTCACTGTCGGACGTCGATCGACCGCAGGTCGGAAGCGTCGTGGTATGCCAGAGCAGGCGCTGCAGGAAGAGCACTCCGGCCGCTCGTGGAGTCGTTTTCCCCCTTGGCGTGCATGCTCCGTCGGCACTCAACCAGTTCGCGGCCCAGGCGGCTCGACGATCCGTACCCGCGATGCGGCGCCCGCGCGTGTCCGCCTGGGCCGGCGGCCGGACTCGTACCCTTCTTGCCCGCGACTTTCTAGGATGGCGGACGCTCGACGACCGCGCAACAGCCACCTCTCGCGGAATTCGCTGGTAGTGGCGCACGTCGCCGGTCGCGTCGGGCCGGGCAGGGCCCGTCCAGGCGGAGGAGAACGACGCCGAAAGCCGCCCGCCAGGGCGCGACCGCGATCAGCGCAACACCGGTAGTCCACCCTCGAGGTAGTCGGAGATCCGCTGGCGGGCGCTCTCGTGGAATTCGAGCTGGTCGAGGTCGTCCACCGCGACGAACTCAACCGCGGTGGACTCGTGGCTCACCCTCAGCTCGCCGCCGATGATCGTGCACGCGCAGCACACGCTGAACTCCTGCCGCCGCTCGCCGTCCGCGTAGACCATAACGTGGCCGGGATTGGAGTACACCCCGACCACGCGGTCCACCCGGACCTCGAAACCGGTCTCCTCTCTGACCTCGCGGACCACGCAGTCGACGAACCACTCGCCGATCTGCATGCCGCCACCGGGCAGGCCCCAGCGGCCGTTGTCTCGACGCCGCTCCAGCAGGATCCGGCCCCCCTCGTCGGTGACGATCGCACTGCCTCCGACGACAAGAGAGTTGGCCGCTACCTGGGACCCCACTGGTCTGACCGGATCGAATACATCGCTCATCGGGGACCTAGATGGCCCGAAGATCGGTACTCACACCAAGCTCGGCAAGCGACTCGCCAATCTCGTCGAGGTAGATCGGATTCATCACGATCACAAGTTCCGGCCGGTCCGTGGCGAGCCGGTCCGGCGCCACGATCGCATGCCCGCTGCCCGCCATGAACTTGCCGTGCTTGTAAGGATTGACGTCCACGGCGTAGTCGACGAGGCGAGCTGCCTCGCCCAGCCCCGCGAAGAAGGACACGCCCTTGGAGCCGGAGCCCCAGATCGCCACCCTGCCACCCCGCGCGCGCACCGCGCGGATCTCGTCGGACCAGTTCGCCAGGCTCGTGGCGACCGACAGGTCGAACGACGCCAGCGACGCTCGTAGCCGCTCGACATCGTCCTCGATCTCCAATGGCTCACCCGGTGCCGGAGTCGTCGACGGCTTGGCCTCGATCACCAGGTACTGGTCGTCGTACTCACGGGAGACCTCGAGCACCTCGAACCCGGTCGCGCGGAACAGGCGCGCCAGCGACCCCGCGCTGAAGTACGAGCAGTGTTCGTAGTAGACGTCCCAGTAGGCGGCCTCTTCGAGGATCCGCAGCACGTCAGGAAGCTCGAACAGCACGACGGTGTCCGGCTGGTCGCCAATGGCCTCGCGGATGGAACGCATCCAGTCGCCGACCGGCGAGATGTGCTCCATCGTGTGGCGGCAGACCACCGCGTCCGCCTTGAGGTGGGTGTACTTCGGACCGTAGTAGTCGGCGATCCAGGTGAGCCTGTCGGTCAGCTCCGGGTCGATCCGCTCAGGGTGCACGCCCGGGTCGATGCCGATCCCGGAGCCGGCACCCTGTTCGATCATGTTGACCAGGAACTCGCCCTTGCCACAGCCGAGCTCAAGGACCGACCGGTCGTGCAGGTCATACTTGTCGACCCACCGTTTGGCCAGGTCACGAGCGAACTCTCGAAACAGCGGGGAGAACGCCTGGGTCTCCTCGTAACGAGCGGAGTAGGCGGCGAGCGAGCCGTTGTAGTGGGTGTTGAACACGAATGCACAGGTGTCGCAGAAGACGATCCGCAGGTCGCCCTTGGGGAACGCGAGCGCCTCCACCTCGTCGTCCATCAACAGGCAGCTGTGCGATGCCACACCGTCCTTGGCGTAGAACGGAGTAAGGCTCGACCCGTTGCAGGCCGGGCACCGGTCGATGGGTTTGGTCACGGCACGATCCTCGGGGTCGGGACGGGGAGGATGAACTTCCCACCCCGTCGCAGGTACTCGCCCTGCTGCTTCATGATTTCGTCGGCAAAGTTCCAGGCCAACAGGAGCACGTAGTCGGGCTGCTCGACGAGCAGGGCCGCTGGCTCACGGATAGGCAGGTGCATGCCGGGCATGTACCTGCCTTGCTTGTGCACGTTGCGGTCGACGACGAACTCGACCAGATCGGTCCCGATGCCGACGTAGTTGAGCAGCGTGCTGCCTTTGGCCGCCGCCCCGTAGGCGGCGACCCGCTTCCCGCCGGCCCGTAGCGACCCGAGCAGCGCGCGCAGGTCGGCGCGGATCCGCTCGACCGCCACCCCGAAGTCGGCGTAGTAGTCGAACGTGGTCATGCCGGCGTTCGCCTCGGCGGCCAGGTAGCCGCGCACAGCGTCGCTGACATGCTCGCGCGGGCCGATGTGCCAGCGCAGCGTGCCACCGTGCAGTTCAGGGAAGTACTCGACGTCGTTGAGGAACAACCCGTGCCGACGGACCAGCGTGTCGACCGCCGTGCAGGAGTAGTAGCAGAAGTGCTCGTGATAGACGGTGTCGAACTCGCGATGCTCGACCAGGTCGCGCACGTACGGGTTCTCCACGGTGATCAGCCCGTTCTCCGCGACGAGTATTGCCATCCCGGCGACGAAGTCGTTGAGCTCGGGGACGTGCGCCATCACATTGTTCGCAATGATCACGTCAGCATTCCCGCGCTCGGCGACGATCTGTCTGGCGAGTTCGCTGCCGAAGAACTCGGCGAGTGTCGGCACGCCCACCGCCGCCGCGGCGGCGGCCTGGTCGGGTGCTGGATCGATCCCGAGCACCGGTACTCCGCGCTCGACAAAGTTGCGGAGCAGGTAGCCATCGTTGCTGGCCAGCTCCACGACCAGACTGTCGCCGTCGAGCCCGCGCCGCTCGATCAGTCCGACCGCGTGCTCGCGTGAGTGCCGCAGCAGGTGTTCGGAGAAGGAGGAGAAGTAAAGATAGTTGTCGACGAAGAGCTGCTCCGGCGGCACCTCCTCGAGGATCTGCACCAGCGAACACGCCGAGCAGAAGGCAACATCGAGCGGGAACCGCGCCTCCGGGTCGGCCAGCCCGTCCTCGGTGACCAGCGCGTCAGCCAGTGGGGTTGTGCCGAGCGAGAGGAACGGTTTGAGGCCGGTCTGTCCGCAGGACCGGCAGCCCAGCAGGTCGCTCACGAGGCGTCCGGGCCGTCGGCTCCAGTGCCCGCGGCGTGGGAGCCCGTCAGCGCCGTGAAACGCAGTGAGTCGTTGAGAACGCCCTGCTCGATCAGCTCCTGAATCCGGCGGATCCGCTGGAAGCGCGCGCCGACCAGGTCGTCGTGCGTGAGCGCCTCGGCGAGGAACGTGGTGTACAGCTCCTCGACTCCCTTGCGCACCGTCCACACCGGCTGGAAGGACGGGAAGGTGTCGGCGAACCGGTCACAGTCGACCCGATAGTTACGCTTGTCTGGGCTGGCACCGTCCGCGAAAGTGATTTTGCAGTTCGGGACGACCTCCTCGACGATCTCGGCAACGTCACGGATCCGGTAGTTCTCGCTGGTCCGGCCGATGTTGTACGCCTCCAGGTGGATCTTCTCCCGGGGAGCCTCGCAGACAGCCTGCATCGCGCGCGCGATGTCCTCGATGTGCACCAGCGGCCGCCACGGGGTGCCATCGCTCTTCATGCGCACCTCGCCGGTGGTGATTGCGTACCCGGTCAGGTTGTTCACGACGAGGTCGCCACGCAGCCGGGCCGATACGCCGTACGCGGTCGCGTTGCGCAGGAACACCGGGCT
The DNA here is from genome assembly GCF_032027725.1 of Pseudofrankia coriaricola. Taxonomy (NCBI): domain Bacteria; kingdom Bacillati; phylum Actinomycetota; class Actinomycetes; order Frankiales; family Frankiaceae; genus Pseudofrankia; species Pseudofrankia coriaricola. The sequence continues at coordinate 62,519 of NZ_JASNFO010000057.1, forward strand.
GAAGGCGTCGTCGGCGAGCTCGGCCAGACCCTTCTCAGCCATCACCTTCGACTCGCCGTACGGAGTGACCGGGTAAAAGTCGGCGGTCTCGTCGATCGGCGCGTCGCCATGTGCGCCGTAGAGGCTGCATGACGAGGAGAAGACGAACCTGGAGACCCCGGCCGCCTTCGCGGCCCGCGCCACGCTGATGGTGGCGTGAGCGTTGATGTCGTACGTGGTCTGCGGGTTGAGGTCGCCGAGCGGGTCATTGGAGATCGCCGCGAGGTGAACGACCGCGTCGAAGCCCTCAAGGTGGCTGGGCGTGATGTCACGGATGTCCGCCCGGACCGCGGGGACAGTGGGCGGCTCCGCGCCGATGGTGCAGTCGGCGAACAGGCCACTGTCCAGGCCGGCGACATCATGGCCGGCCTGCAGGAAGAGCGGGACCAGACGGGTGCCGATATAGCCGTCGTGGCCGGTGACGAGGATGCGCATGTTGTCAGGCCCAAACCTTCCACGGAGCGTTGCCGGAGTCCCAGAGCGACTGGAGCAGCCTGCGATCACGGACAGTGTCCATGCACTGCCAGAAGCCGCCGTGCCGGTAGGCCATCAGCTGACCGTCCTTGGCCAGCTCCTCCAACGGCTCCTTCTCGAACTGGGTGAGGTCGCCTTCGATGTAGTCGAAGATTCCGGGCTCGAGGACGAAGAAGGCACCGTTGATCCAGCCTTCGCCAGTCTGCGGCTTCTCCGAGAACTCCGTGATCCGGCTGTCGTCGTCGATCTCGAGGTGGCCGAACCGGGCGGGCGGGCGCACCGCCGTCAGGGTCGCCAGCTTGCCGTGCGCGCGGTGGAAGTCGAGCAGCGCGTGGAGGTCGATGTCGGACACACCATCGCCCCAGGTGAGCATGAATGTGCCCTCGGTGCCGATCCACCGCTGGAGCCGCTTGATGCGGCCGCCGGTGTTCGTATCCTGGCCGGTCTCGACCAGGCTGATGCTCCAGTCCTCGCGGTGGCCGTCGGCCTCGTGTTGGTACACGGTCCCGTCTCGGAGCGACACGGTCAGGTCGCTGGCGAGCGACGCGTAGTCCACGAGCCATCGCTTGATGTATTCGCCACGGTATCCGAGCGCGACGGCGAAATCGGTGAGACCGAAGTGCGCATAGTACTTCATGATGTGCCACATGATCGGCTGATTACCGATCTCCACCATCGGCTTGGGTTTGATGGTGGTCTCCTCGGCGAGCCTGCTGCCAAGTCCTCCGGCCAGGATTCCGATTTTCATGTCCCCCCTCACGACCCGGCGCTACCGAGGCACCGGGAGTACGACCACACAGCACGATCGCACGCCCGGTGGCTCGACAGACCGAATATGACTGAAAACCTTGGTGAATCTGTCAGACGTCATCTCGAAACATCGCCGTGACCTATACCGCGACGGTGTCGGAAGTAAGATCACGACTACTCCGGTCGGCCGGGCCCGACGCGCCATGGTGGCCAGCCGACGAGGGTGACATGGACAAGGTGGTCATGTGCCGGAGGCGGGCGGCCACGACACGATCCCGTTCGAACATTGGCACGATCCCCTATGTGTCTCAAGTAAGGGTCGAACAGCTATGGCGTAGATCACGTGGGCCGCGGCACGGGACTGCCTTCGGGCCGCTACCAGCCCTTTCGGCCGATACGCTAAGTCACACGGTGTCGACGTCACGACGCCGACAGACCACTGCGCGGCTTCTTGGTGACCGTGGCTCGAATCTCGCCAGCCATGTGCCGCCAGTAGGGCCGAGCCCAGTGGCGCGCGAGGGCGTCCAGACAGCGCCCCTGCTCGGCGAGACCCAGCTCGGCCTTCCGGACCGACGCCGCTATCTGGATGGTCATCTGCGTGAACGGCAGCGACTTGCGCTTGCGCAGCGCCGGGTCGAACCAGGCCGCACGGTCCTGGTAGTCAGGGTTCGCGTTCACCGAGTTGTCCTCGTGGAAACGCCGGTGGAACAATCGCTCTGGCACCTCCAGGAAGCGGCCACGCAACGCCATCTCCGCGAGAAGGACCACGTCCGACCCGACGAACCGGTCGATCAGTCTGGTCTCGCGCAGCACCTCCATCCGCATCACACCGAACACGGCGTGATACTCGGTGCGGGTCGCGAGGAAATGCGCCAGCCGTTCGTGCGGGGTCGGCTCCCGGAGGTCCATCCCGTCCTCGAATTCGCCCACGACCTGATCGTCCTTGTCGATGACCAGGGTCTTGGGGTAGGCGAGTACGGCTTCGGGGCCGAACTCCTCCAGCGCGGTCACGCATCTGGACACGTAGGTCGGCGCGCACCGGTCGTCATGGGCCGTCCATTTGAAGTACTCGCCTTGGGCGGCGTCGAAGGCGCGGTTGTAGTTCCAGGCGGCACCGCGGTTCTCCGGCGACCGCAGGTAGGTCACCCGGTTGTCGCGCTCGGCCGCCTCGCGGCAGATGCTCTCCGTGGCGTCCGTGCTGCCGTTGTCAGCGAGCAGGAGCTGCATGTTCGGGTAGTCCTGGGCGATCAGCGACTCCAGCGACCGCGCGAGGTAGTTCTCGCCGTTGAAGACCGGCAAGGCGACCGTCACGAGTGGGGCACGTCCCGTGACCGGCCTCAGGCCGTCGCCGCCCAACGACTTCGCCAGCGGACTGGCTGGATTCTGGTCTGGCGTCGCCGCCATGGTCATGTCGAGGTCCCTCCCCCGAGACGCGGCGTCCTCAGCCGCTCCTGGGCAACGCCTGGCTGGCTTGTCAAGCCGTCGGCGCGTTCGCGCGTCCGGCGCCGGCGAAACGCCGGAGATCTTGCAATGCGGGCGGGCGGACCAGCACCATCAGGCCGACATAGCAGATCGCGCCCACCGCGACGGACAACGACAGGTTGGCGACGGCCAGCACCCCGGCCCGCCCGACGCAGTACTGGACGCCGGCCACCAGCGCCGACATGACCAGGGTGGCCCACAGGTACGGCCAGAGCGTCCGGACCAACTCGGACTGCCGTGCGCCGATCAGCCGGAACGGGATCGCGAACCCGGGGGACAGGAGCAGCAGGATGACGATCCCATAGGCCGCCGCGACGCCGTTCACCCCCCATGGCAGGCCCGCGAAATAGCTACCGAGCATCAGCAGGCCGGAGAAGATTCCCCAGCGCAGCAGGAGGTCGGTCCGGCCTTGGCTCTGGTAGATGACCCCGACGCTGAAGCTCACCGACTGGATGCCGCCGATCGGCGCCAGGATCTGGATCAGGCCTACCAGCGTTCCCCACTTGTCGCCGAGCACGACGTGGACCAGATTGTTCGCGACGACGGCCAGCAGCGCCATCGCCGGGAAACAAATCAGAGCACTGACCGCGCAGGCTCGGAAGTAGATGCGACGAACCTCCGGATGATCGTCCTTGATGCGCGAGAGCCCCGCGAACATGACTTCCTGTAGCGCCGTCAGAACGGAGGTGACAGGATACATCAGCACGCGCTGCGCGAGGCCGTAAAAGCCGAGCGGGCCAGCTCCGAGGAATCGGCCGACGATGATCTTGTCGCCGTTCAACAGAAAGAAGTTGAAGATGTTGAAGGCGCTGAGGTTCGCGCTGAAGCCGAGGAGCTGGCGGATGTCCGCGAAGGAGAAGTGGATGCTGGGCCGCCAGGACGACGTGAACCAGACGATCAGCGTGATCACGGCATAGCCGGCCACGTTGCCGACGACCAGTGACCACACTCCCGCACCCAGGATGCCGAGCGTGATCGAGCAGACGGCGCTGAAGAGCGTGCCGATGATGTTCGCGGCGGCCACGGCGCCGAACTTGAGGTCGCGGCGCAGCAGCCACTGCTGGAGGTCGCCGGCACTGAGCATGAACAGGCTCAGACCGATCACCTGGAGGACCGGAGTCAGGGCCGAGTCGCCATAGGCCAACGACAGCAGCGGTGCGACCAGGGCAAGCACACCGGTCAGGCCGAGCCCCAACCCGAGGTTCAGAAAGAAGACGCTGCTGAGCAGATTCTGGTCGGACTCCTGCCGCTGGACCACCGCCATGCCAGTGCCAAAACCACGCACGATCTCCAGGAATGCCAGGACGACCAGCGCCATCGTCATCAGGCCGAACGCCCTGGGCTCCAGGATGCGCGCCATCGCGATCTGGACGACCAGCCGGATGATCTGCACGCCGATCTGGTTGAGCGACATCCAGCGAATCCCGTGCACCATCGAGCCGTGAGCGGGTGTCCCGTCGCGCGGTGCCGTCCGCGCCGCGCCGCCAGGTGCCGCCGGCGGCTCGGTGAGATCGACGAGACCATCGAGCCGTTCCTCGCTCCACCGGTCCCGGACCATCGCGGGTGCGTTGACGAAACGAGCATTGCTTGGGCGCAAGGTGTCCGACGAGTCGTAGCCATCGACCCGCATGAGATCCGCCGGATCAAGAAAGGTCTCGGGCGCGTCGGCGGGGAAGGCGGGGATCGCGGGGATCGTCTCCCCGGTAGGGGACGATCCAGAGGCGGCCGGAAGCGCCGCGGGCGGCCGGCCACCCGGGTTGGAGTGAGTACGGTGCCGACGCTCACGCGTCGGCTCAGCCCGAGTCACGGTTGATCACCTGGCACGGACCGAACGGATCGCGAGCAGCGACCAGACGGGTGGTGCGCGGGTGTCCTCCACACCTCGCCATCGCGGTTCAAGAGTCAGCCACCCTGCCGACGGACATGCGCGCTGCCCCCGGCGGGGGTGCTCCGATACTCATCCGTCGATCCTCCGACCGTGCCACGCGTCCCCGTCCCCCTTGGCTCCGTCAGGAGAGGAATGACCTCCGCCCGGACATCGAGCTTGTCAAGAAACGCCCGTACCTCGTCCAGGTACAGCGCGTTGGGCAGCAGTACCCGATCGATGTCCATGCCGGCGATCTCTTCGGGCGCGAGCACCCGATGTCCAGTACCGGGGATGAACGTTCCCTGCTTGTTCGGGTTCAGGTCGACGACTCCCGCGACCGCCGCCCCGGCGCCGACGACGTTGAGGAAGTTCACCCCCTTGGCACCGGCACCCCAGACCAGGACCCGCCCCGAGGTCAGATCGGGCTGGGCCTGTGCATCCGCGCCCGTGTGCCGCGCCTTGGTATCCATACCCGCCGTTGGGCCGCGGCCAGGCGTCGCCTCGCCGGCGAACTCCTTTGTCCAGCGGCCGACCACGTCGCGATAGCGGCTTCCGAAACGGCGCCCGCTCGCGACGTAGTCACCGACCGTACCCATCACATCACCCGGCGCGAGAGTGCCCGGCGCGATGTCCCGAGAGGCCCGCGCCGTTCTCGCCTCGACCCACAGGAACTGGTCACCGAACGCGGTGCCGGTACCCGTGACGTCGAACCCGGCCGCGGTGATGACGGCGGCCAGTCCGGCAGGCGAGAAGTACGTGACGTGCGGGTAGATGTAGTCCCAGGCCCCGGCCTCGCTAAGCATGAAGCCGCCGTTGGGCACCTCGAGGTACATCGACGCGTCCCGCTCACCGAGCGCGTCCCGTATGTTGCGCAGGAACGCGAGCGGGTTCTCGATGTGCTCGAGAACATGCCGGCAGACGACGAAATCTCCGGGCAGGTCGCTGTAGCGCGGACCGTAGTAGTCGACGATGAAGGCGACGTCAGCGTCCTCGGCCCGGTCGGGCCCCACATAGGTGGGGTCGTATCCCGTTCCGGACGAGCCGGCGAGCCGGCAGAGTTCCCGAAGGAAGTCGCCCTTGCCCGAGCCGATCTCGACGATCGAGCGTGCGGCGAGACCGTGCGTGTCGACGAGGCGACGCGCCAGGGCGGCTGAGAAGGCGCGGAAGGTACCCGAGTAGTGCAACGAGTTGTCGTAGTGGCCGTCGTACTCGAGCAGGTCGGGGTCGAAGGCGACGTTCACGACCGTCCCGCAGACGCCGCACAGGTGCAGGTCAAGCGAGCGTCGGACCGCTCCTAGCGCATCTTCCTCGGTCGAGCAGAGCACCCCGATGATCACCGGAGTGCGGTCCACGACGATCAGCGGCTCAAGTGCAGGGGCCTGACAGGCGGGACAGGTCTGCCGCATGTCAGAAATCCCGCGCCGGGTTGGCCACGTGGTGGTGCGCCGACGACGTGCCAGGCCTGGCTGGCGACGTCTCAGCCAGGACAGGGACGTCCGGTCTCGCCAGACTGGACACCACGGCAAGGCCTCCGGAGTAGGTGTGGGCCGGTATCGGTCGGCCTGTTCGCTGGGACGCGTTCGTCATGGTGCCAGGGCACGCCGGCCGTCGTTTCTGTCGGCCGGGCAACCTTGTCGCCGGAACCAGGCGCTTACCAGTTCCTGGCCCAAGGCCAGCGAGGAGAAGTTCGTCGAGCCGTGGGATGCCGCGCGCCGGTCGCAACCGCTGGCATCTCGGTCGCGCCCCCTCAGGCCTGCGCGACGGTGACAGCGCAGAGTAGCCGGTCGTAGACCTGGACGTACTCGCGAGCGGAATGTCGCCACGAGAGCTCGTTTTCGATGCGCTTCTGCCCGGTCAGGCCCAGCTCCTCGCGCTTCCCTGGATCGTCGATGAGCTCACCCAGCGCGTCCGCGAACGACTTCGGGTCGTCAGTGGCCGCATATATGGCGGCCCCGGCGGCGCTGACCCGCGTCTCGGTGAGGTCATAGGCGACGACTGGCAGGCCGAACGCCATGTACTCGAGCGTCTTGTTCATGGTGGAGACCTCGTTCAGCGGGCTGCGCGGGTCCGGGGAGAGGCCGACGTCCGCCGACGACAGATAATCCTTGATCATCTGATCATCGGCTCGACCGGTGAACTCGACCCAGTCGTCCAGGTCCAGCCGGCTCACCTGCTCCTTCAGGAGAGCCAGGCAGTCACCGAAGCCCATGAGCACGAAGTGGCAGTCGGCGCGACCCAGCACGTGAACGTAGTAGTCGATCGCCTCCACCAGCCCGTCGACACCGTCCTGCGGACCCATGACACCCAGGTAGGCGGCCATGTGCGCACGCCCACGGCGAAGCTCCGGGCGGGGAGGCACGGGATGCAGCTTGGCCGGGTCGGGGCCGCTGCGGACGATCGTGACATCCTCGGGGTCACGCTGCCCGCGGGTCAGCGCGATCTGCCGGTAGGACTCGTTCGTAACCACCACGTGGTCAGCGAACCGCTGGTTGCCGCGCTCCAGCAACAACAGCAGTCGGTGCAGCAGGTCACCATCCCGTTGGAAACGGGACCGGTAGACCTCGGGGCACAGGTCGTGGTGGTCGAAGACAAACTTCTTACCGAACGGCTTGTAGAACAACGCGAGCGCCCAGTATGTGTCCGGCGGGTTACACGCCTGGATCACATCGAAGCCGGTTCGCCACGCGACCATGAACGACAGAAGAAATGTGCGCAGCCAACAGTAGCCAAACTCGAGGACGTAGCTCAGCACACCCGCCGTCTGGGGCGCTCCTCGATACGTCCAGATGTGGACCCCGTCGGCGACCTGATGCCTGCGCTCGCCAGGGCCCCGTGGACAGATGACCGAGACTACGTAGCCGGCCTTGACCAGCGACTGAGCCTCCTGCCAGACCCGCCGGTCAATACGAACCGGCAGGTTCTGGACCACGATGAGCACTCGTCGCCCGCGCCGCCGGCCACCGGCACCGAGGCTGGTCACGCCCGCGCGTTCCGCGTCGAGCGTCGAATCCAGCGTGCCGGCCGAATGGCCGTTCAGCGAGTAGGCGGTCGACGGCGCGTCGATGGATGACACGAGTCCGACCTCTTCTTGCCCCACCATTCCCCCCCCAGGTGGTATGGGAGTCGCCCGCCGGCTGTCCAGCCGACGTTCACCCTTCACAAACAGGCGCGACTCCCGGGCGAAACAAATTTGTGACCCCTGCGGCGCACAGTGTCGACGACGGACCGAGGCAATACGCAACCACTCCGACGCCGGACCCGCTTGATCCCCGCTGGGAATGCTACCGCAACCGTCCGGGGCGGCAAGTGGCTTCCCTAATTCCCGCAGCGAGTGAACTGCAAAGTAACCGCGGCGTAACCGTCAGGCCCGCCCCAGGCCCGACGGCCGAGCCTCCTCGTCGTGCCACGCCTCGACCACCGGTGATCCCCACGGACAGGGTCCGACCTGCGCACTGTCTCTCGGCGACGCTTCGGAGCCGCCCCGACAGCCATGGATCCAAACGACGAGCCAACGCCAGGCGTGACGGTGGCAACGAGCCCGGACGCACAGTGCGTCGACGCTGGCGATAATTGGAAGATAACCGGATATAGGGGACCACATATCACCAGGGATGCATCGGGTGACCTCCGCCACAATTCCCAGTAGTCATGTCGTCCAGCCACACGACAGCCGGGTGCGCCGGATGTTCGGCGACCCCTTGGACGCCGCGGTTGCCGCCCACCGGCGGTCGCGAACGATCTCGTCCTATCGGCGTAGTCCGGTATGGCGTATTGCCGCCCAGTCGGCCGCGGCTGGTTCGGCAACCACGGACGCCAGCCGTCCCGATCTACCACCGGCGCACACGCCAGGTGACGACCACACCTGGAGAGCTCGCGACGACCGCACCTTTCACGTGTCCGTAGGGCCCGGCTACCAGACACCCCGCAACCATTGACCATGGATTGATCTACTCAACAACCGTTGGGATGACATAGCTATTCGCCCCCACGGCGCCACTGCTCGGTCGCGCAGGCGGGCTCGCGGTGGCACTGCGCAAGCAGCCGAACCCTGGCGGCGCGGAAGCGCGACGACCATTCAAGCAGGGGCCTTCGGCCACGCGGAATGGGTCTTGTGGCCCGCCGCCGCGAAACGATCCCGGTCGCCGTCGAAGACTGGTTTGCCCGTCCCGGCGAGGGCCGGGCTGTATCCCGGGGCGCGACGTCCGGATAGTCGCCCTGAGCGACGCCAGGAGATCCCGCCGAAGATCGTGATCGTAAGAACGAAGATCGTGACCGTAAGGGCCGGGATCAGTGTCCATATATCTACCGGGCGTCGTGGGAGCCGACCGGCGCGAGCGCTCTGTGGCCGCGGTTCCTGTGTCAGGCCGCGGTCCAGCGCGTCCAGGTGTCGCGGGCGCGGGTGGCATCGAGCACGGTGAGTCGACGGGCTGGTTACGGCGTCACGATCGTTCGGTGGGAGGTCGCTCTTGGCCAGGTCGCGGCGGCGTAACCGACGGCCGCCGCGGATGAGCCGGGCCGCGGCCCGCTCGACCCCGGCCCGGTACCGGCGGTAGGTCCACTGGAGGTCCGGATCGGTGACCGCTCGGGCATAGCGGAGCAGTGCGTCGTCTCGGCGGACGGTAGCGGTCCGTCCGGCCCTTCAGGGCAAGGCCGCATGGGGAGGCCGGCAGAACCCGCCTGACCGTGCCGCCCAGTCGCCCCAGTCTCCCGAGTCGGCCGATCGGAGGTCGCTGGGTTCGCGCAACTACCGCGCCGATGCTGGGGCATTTCCTGCTAAGTCCTTGTGTCGCCCCGTCAGCTGGGTCGCCAGGCCACGTGCTCGATTGAACCGGGCAACATCCAACAATGAACCGGGCAACATCCACCAGCGTCGACGCGTTTCCCTCGCGAAGCCGATCCATTTGCAGTCCGACCACGTAGAGTATTGGTTCGATCACCCAGGGCGACTATGTGATGTGAATCCGACTGGCTGGCTCCACAGCGACATCCGGTGATCCGTAACGTACAGTAACGACTGAAGCGGAGAGGGGAGAGAGTCTCGCCTTGACTCTCCCGTGCAGCACCTGCGCCGCCGCCCCCCAGCGTCACTCGGAGGACCGGCGGCCGAGACGGCGGTCCAAGACCCTGGCACACGCCGCCCTCCACCCAGGCCTGCGCGTTTCCGCTCTCGGCGGAACGCCGTGACGGAATCATGCCTGCTCCGCCACGGTTGTCGTAGACATCGAGGTAGACGTCTGAGCCCATCGGGGCGCGACAGCGATGTCGGCCCCGTCCGCGACGAGGTGGACGGGTTCTGACGGGTAGGTTTCTGTTCGATGCGTGAGGACATGCCTCGGCGGAGCTAGCATGCGGATACCGGCTGTCGTGTGGTCGGTCGCAGCTCGAAGGAGCGCACATGTTCGAGAGATTCACCGACCGGGCACGTCGGGTCGTCGTCCTGGCTCAAGAAGAGGCCAGGATGCTCAACCACAACTACATCGGCACCGAGCACATCCTCCTCGGCCTGATCCACGAGGGTGAGGGTGTCGCGGCGAAGGCGCTGGAGTCGCTGGGGATCTCGCTCGAGGGTGTGCGGTCGCAGGTTGAAGAGATCATCGGCCAGGGCCAGCAGGCCCCCAGCGGTCACATCCCGTTCACCCCGCGCGCGAAGAAGGTCCTCGAGCTGTCCCTGCGCGAGGCGCTGCAGCTCGGTCACAACTACATCGGCACCGAGCACATCCTCCTCGGCCTGATCCGCGAGGGTGAGGGCGTTGCCGCCCAGGTGCTGGTGAAGCTCGGCGCCGACCTCAACCGGGTCCGCCAGCAGGTCATCCAGCTCCTGTCCGGCTACCAGGGCAAGGGCGAACCGGCTACGGCCGGCGGCCCGTCCGAGGGCACGCCGTCGACGTCGCTGGTGCTCGACCAGTTCGGCCGCAACCTGACCGCGGCCGCCCGCGAGTCCAAGCTCGACCCGGTCATCGGGCGCGAGAAGGAGATCGAGCGGGTCATGCAGGTGCTGTCCCGCCGGACCAAGAACAACCCGGTCCTGATCGGCGAGCCCGGTGTCGGCAAGACCGCGGTCGTCGAGGGCCTGGCGCAGGCGATCGTCAAGGGCGAGGTGCCCGAGACGCTCAAGGACAAGCAGCTGTACACGCTCGACCTGGGCGCGCTGGTCGCCGGCTCGCGCTACCGCGGTGACTTCGAGGAGCGGCTTAAGAAGGTCCTCAAGGAGATCCGCACCCGCGGCGACATCATCCTGTTCATCGACGAGCTGCACACGCTCGTCGGCGCGGGTGCCGCCGAGGGCGCGATCGACGCCGCGTCGATCCTCAAGCCGATGCTGGCTCGTGGTGAGCTGCAGACCATCGGCGCGACGACGCTGGACGAGTACCGCAAGCACCTGGAGAAGGACGCGGCGCTGGAGCGCCGGTTCCAGCCGATCCAGGTCGCGGAGCCGTCGGTGGCGCACACCATCGAGATCCTCAAGGGCCTGCGCGACCGGTACGAGGCGCACCACCGTGTCTCGATCACCGACGCCGCCCTGGTCGCCGCCGCGTCGCTGGCCGACCGGTACATCTCGGACCGCTTCCTGCCGGACAAGGCGATCGACCTGATCGACGAGGCCGGCTCCCGGATGCGCATCCGCCGGATGACCGCGCCGCCGGACCTGCGCGAGTTCGACGAGCGGATCGCCAACGTCCGTCGCGACAAGGAGTCCGCGATCGACGCGCAGGACTTCGAGAAGGCGGCGTCGCTGCGCGACAAGGAGAAGACCCTCCTCGCGGAGAAGGCGAAGCGCGAGAAGGAGTGGAAGGCCGGCGACATGGACGTCGTCGCCGAGGTGGGCGACGAGGAGATCGCCGAGGTGCTCGCCATCTGGACGGGCATCCCGGTCTTCAAGCTCACCGAGGAGGAGACGGCTCGCCTTCTGCGCATGGAGGACGAGCTGCACAAGCGGGTCATCGGCCAGCAGCAGGCCATCAAGGCCGTCTCCCAGGCGATCCGGCGTACCCGCGCCGGCCTGAAGGACCCGAAGCGCCCCGGCGGCTCGTTCATCTTCGCCGGCCCGTCCGGTGTCGGTAAGACCGAGCTGTCCAAGACGCTGGCGGAGTTCCTCTTCGGCGACGAGGACGCCCTCATCCAGCTCGACATGTCCGAGTACATGGAGAAGCACACCGTCTCGCGACTGGTGGGCTCCCCGCCCGGCTATGTCGGTTACGAGGAGGGTGGCCAGCTCACCGAGCGGGTGCGGCGCAAGCCGTTCTCGGTGGTGCTGTTCGACGAGGTCGAGAAGGCGCACCCGGACGTCTTCAACACGCTCCTGCAGATCCTGGAGGACGGTCGCCTGACCGACTCCCAGGGCCGGGTGGTCGACTTCAAGAACACCGTCCTGATCATGACGTCGAACCTGGGCACCCGCGACATCTCCAAGGGCCCGGGCATCGGCTTCGCCACCGGTCAGGGCGCGGTCGACTACGAGCGGATGAAGGCGAGGGTCCAGGACGAGCTCAAGCAGCACTTCCGGCCGGAGTTCCTCAACCGCATCGACGACATCATCGTCTTCCACCAGCTGAGCAGGGACGAGATCATCCAGATCGTCGACCTCATGCTGGCCCGGGTGGACTCGCAGCTGAAGAACAAGGACATGGCGCTGGAGCTGACTCCGGCCGCCAAGGCCCTGCTCGCCATCCGCGGGTACGACCCGGTGCTGGGCGCCCGGCCGCTGCGCCGGACGATCCAGCGGGAGATCGAGGACGTCCTCTCCGAGAAGATCCTGTACGGGACGCTCAAGCCCGGCGAGATCGTCATCGGGGACGCCGAGGGCGAGGGCGAGGACGCGAAGTTCATCTTCCGCGGTGAGACCAAGCCCAGCTCGGTCCCCGACACCCCGCCGATCGACCTGGCGAAGTCCAACGAATAGGGCGGTCGGCTCAGGGTCGCTAGCGCGACCATCGCCGCTCCGCCGCCGGCGCGGAGCGCCGGCCAACGTGGTTCCGGGCTGGCGTACTAAGCCGGGCCGACTCTGGAGCCGGGGCGGTGTGGTGGCTGGGTTGGCGCTGGCTGCCGGCTGGACTGGTGGCGAGCTGCCGTCTGCGTCGGCGGCGAGTAGGGGCGAGTAAGTAGGGGCGGGAGGGCGGTCACGGACTCCGTGACCGCCCTCTGGCATGTCAGGAGAAGAGCACCAGGTTGAGAACGGGGGGCGAACGGCCGTGACGCGGCGGGTGGCGGACGGCGGCGGGGTTCATCTGACGTTCGGGGTGGACCCGGCCACGTCGATGGTCGTGTCCTGGCTTACGGACGGACCGGTATCCCGGCCGATGGCACGGTTCGCGCCGGTCGACCCGGACGCGGCCGAGGCGGGCGAGGCGTATGCGACGACCAGGACCTACCGGGACGCCGCCCGCCGAAGGATCCACGTCCAGCACGCGACGCTGGTAGGGCTGCGGCCGGGCGTCCGCTACCGCTACGAGATCTTCCCTCCGCTTGGCGGCGAGGAGCCGTCCACCGGCGAGTTCCGCACGGCTCCGCGCGCGGGCGGCACGAGCGGCACGACCGGCGCGCGCGAGGGCGCGAACGGGGCCAGCGTGGCCGGCGCGACCTTCACGTTCACCTGCTTCGGTGACCACGGCACGGACCAGGAGGACGACCCCTACGGCAGTCCGGCCTCCGGGGCGGTCGTCGCCGCGGTCGACATGCTGGCTCCGCTGTTCCACCTCGCCCTCGGTGACCTGTCGTACGCGAGCCTGCGGCGCGACCCGTCCCAGGTCTGGGCGGACTGGTTCCGGATGGTCGCCCCCTCGGCCAGCCGCCGGCCGTGGATGCCGGTCGCCGGGAACCACGAGAGCGAGCGTGAGCTCGGCCGGTTCGGGCTCGACCCGTACCAGGCCTACTTCCAGCTGCCGGACAACGGCGCCGGCGGCGACTTCCGCGAACTCTGGTACACCTTCGCCGTCGGCCGCGTCCGCTTCGTCGTGCTCTTCGGCGAGGACGCCTGCTACCAGGAGCATGGGCTGGTCTACCTGCGCGGGTTCAGCGAAGGCCGGCAGACGGCCTGGCTGGAGCGGACCCTGCGCGCGGCCCGCGCCGACCCCGAGATTGACTGGGTGATCGTCGCGATACACCAGGTGGCGGTGTCCACCGCCGCTTACCACAATGGCGGCGATCTTGGTCTGCGCGAGGAGTGGCTGCCGCTGTTCGACCGTTACGAGGTCGATCTGGTCCTCTGCGGCCATGAGCACCACTACGAGCGGACCCACCCGGTCCGCGGCGTCATACCAGGATCGCCGGTGCTGACGCCGCGCCCGGTCGTACCCGCGAACGCCACCGCCGCGTCCACCGGCGCGGCGGTGTCGCCCACGGCGCCCACGGTGCCAATGGCGGCGATGGCGGCGAGAACGGCGGCCTCACCCGGACTGGCGCTCGCCGACGAGGCCGTCGACACGACCACCGGAACCGTGCACATCATCATCGGCACCGGCGGCTCGTCGTCGCCGAGCACGGGCGCGCTGTTCGACCCGCCGGCCGGCCGGGTGGTCGTCCGGCCGGAGCCGCCGGACCCGCCGGCCGCACCCGTCCGCCGCCGATTCGGGAAGAGCCCCGTCAGCCGCCGGCGCACCATCCACGTGACGGAGGGGGCGCCGTGGCTCGCCGCGCGCTCCACCGACCACCCGTACGCCTTCGCCGCCCTCCACGTCGACCCCGGCCTCCCCGGTGGGACGACGACCATCCGGCTCACCGTCCACGACTCGCTCGCGCCGGACGAGCCGCCGTTCGACGAGGTGCTCTTCACCCGCCCCCGCCGCGACGGCGCCCCGGCCTGACCGGGGCCCCGCCGGTTCCGCCCGCCCCGCCGGTTAGGCCGGGCCCCGCCGGTTCGACCGGTTCGGCTGGTTCCGGGTGGGCGAACAGCCTGAACAGCGCGACCAGCGCCGGAAGGATCACGAGCATCCCTGCGGCGATCGCGACAAGCAGGGCACGCAGGTTCGCCTCCGGCGCCGCGGCACCGTCGACCGTCGCCTGACCGACCACGATGTCCGGGTACTGTGCGACCGCCCAGCCCCACAGCACGGCGGCGGCCGCGAGCCCGGCGGCGAGCCGCGCCGCCGTGAACCGCCGCCGCCACACCAGCGCCAGCGCCCCGAGCCCGCCGACGGCTGATGCCGCTACGAGCGGTACCGACCGGGCGGCGAACCGGTCCGCGACGATCGGCGCGTCCGACCAGAGCAGCGGCAGCAGGGCGGCCGCGAGCGCGCCGGCCACCACCGCCGAGGCCAGGGCGCGGCGCCGCAGGCCGGCGACGAGGTGGGTGGTCTCCGGCCGCGCCGCCGCGTCCCGGCACAGGTAGACCGCGGCGAGGAAGGCCGTGACCGCGACCGTGAACAGCCCACAGACCACGCCGAAGGCGCCCGTCAGCGGGGCGAACGGAGCGCCACCGTCGAGGTCGCCGGTGGCCAGTGCCGCGCCCGCGACACCGAGCGAGAACGGCGTGAGCACGGACGCGGCGGCGAACACCCTGCCCCACCAGTGGTCCGGGCCCGCCGCCCCGCCGCCGTAGGCGCGGTAGACGTAGGCGGCGCCGCGCAGCACGATCCCCAGGAGCGCACCCACCAGCGGAACCTCCAGCGTGGACCCGACCACGCCGAACGCGGCCGGGAACCCGCTGAACAGGGCGACGATCACGAAGATCAGCCAGACGTGGTTGGCCTCCCAGACCGGGCCGAGGGAGCCGGCGATGAGCGCCCGCTGATCCCTGGCGTCCCGGCCGTGGGCCAGCAGGTCCCAGAGGCCGCCGCCGAAGTCCGCGCCGGCGAGCAGGGCGTACGCGGTCAGGCCGACGACCATGACGACGACGAGCAGGTCCGCCGCGCTCATCGTCCCGCCCCGTTGTTCCGCGCGGCCTGGCCGGCCTGGACAGCCGGGGCAGCCGGGGCAGCCGGGGCGACGGCGGCGACGGCCGGCGCCTCGGCGGCGGGGTCCTCGTCGCCGGGGCGCTCGGAGTCCTCCGGGCAGTCGGGATCCGGACGATCGGGATCGGGTGGGTACGGCTCGGTCGGCGGCCCTTCGGTCGGGGTCCGCGGCTCGTAGCCGGGGCCCCCGGTGGCCATCCGGCGCAGGATGAGCACGAGCGCGGCCGCGAGGCCCAGGTACAGCGCGAGCGTGCCGCCGAAGATCCAGCCGATCCCGCCGGTGGTGGTGACCGCGTCGGCCACCCGCATCCGGCCCTGGACGATCCAGGGCTGCCTGCCGCCCTCGGTGACCTCCCAGCCGGCGAGCATCGCGAGCACCGACGCCGGCCCGCTCGCCACCGCCGCGAGCAGCCACGGTCGGCCGGTGGGGAGAAGGGGCCGCCGCCCGCGCCGTCGCCGGCGCAGCGCCACCCCACCGACCAGCGCCGACAGCGCGATCAGCGCTGTGCCGAGCCCGACCATGGTGTCGAACGCGAGATGCACGATCGTGGCGTTCGGCCGCTCGTCCGCCGGTACCGCGTCCAGCCCGGTGACGACGTGGTCGGGATCGAACCCCTCCAGCAGCGACAGCCCGTCCGGAATGTCGATGCCGTAGCGGACCTCGCCGGTCTTCGGGTCGTACAGCCCGCCGATCGTGAGCGGCGCGTGGTCGCGGGTGTCGTGCAGGCCCTCCATCGCGGCCAGCTTGACCGGCTGGCGCGCGCCGACGACCCGGCCCGCCCAGTCGCCGACGACCAGCTGCAGCGGGGCGCAGACCAGCACGACGACGAGGCCCACCCGCAGGCCCCGGAGGTGGTAGGTGTCGCGGCGGCCGCGCAGCATTCCGACGGCGTAGATCCCCGCGACCACCCCGCCGGTGCACATCAGCGCGGCGAGCAGCATGTGCGCGACCTGCGGCGGCGCGGACGGGCTGCGCAGCGGCGCCAGCGGCTCGGCCGCGATGACCCTGCCGTCCGCCGTCTCCACCACCCCGTCCGGCACGTTCATCCAGGCGTTCGCGGTGATGATGAACAGCGTCGACAGCGTCCCGGCGATCGCGATCGGCCAGAGCGTCAGCCAGTGCGCCCGGGGCGAGAGGCGCTTCCAGCCGTAGAGGTACATCCCAAGGAAGATCGCCTCGGCGAAGAACGCGAAGCCCTCGAGGGTGAACGAGAGCCCGAGGGCGCCGCCGTAGCGGGCCATGAACGCCGGCCAGAGCAGCCCGAACTCGAACGAGAGCACGGTGCCGGAGACGGCGCCGACGGCGAAGAGCACGGCGAACGCCCGCGACCACTTCTTCGTCAGGGCGAGCCACGTCTCGTCACCGGTCCGCAGCCACCTGCCCTCGGTGTACAGCAACAGCCACGGGATACCGACGCCGAAGACGGCGAAGCAGATGTGGAACGCGAGGCTGAAGGCGGTCTGCCCGCGCGCGAGCGCGAGCGAGCCGGCAGCCTGGGACTCGGCGATCCGGGCGGCAGCCTCGGTGATCGCCGGTGAGCCGAGGACCATCAGCGGTCCCTTCCGAGCCGGCGGTGCCCTGACGTCCGAGCCGCGGGCGGGGCCGGCGCCATGGCGGCCGTCTGCCCCGCCTGACCGGGACAGCGGGCCGTCCCGGTTGTGTCCTGGCCGGCGTCGATGGTGACCGACTCTAGGTTCTACGCAACGTAGAAACTTCTACAAGTCGTAGAATAATCGCGGGCGCGGCTCCCGCCACCGCCCGAGGCGGGGAACACGACGAGATGCCCCACACATCACGGACGCGCCCCGAGGACGGATCACGACAGACCGGCGGTGCCGAGATCGACGGCCGTCCGGAGCCGGCGGCCGCCATGCCCGCCGCGACGGCCGGTCCGGAGACGACGAGGCCCGGCCGGGGCGGACACCTGACGGTGTCGCCCCGGCCGGGCCTCGTGGGTGGAGCGGCGGCCTCGTGAGCTGGCGGGCCGCGCGGTGTCTAGCGCGGCGTCGGCTCGGGCACCAGGTCGGCGACGACGACCGTGGTGTCGTCCCTGGCGCCGGCGAGCAGCGCCGCCTCGACGAGCGCGTCGGCGGCGCGCTCGGGCGGATCACTGGCGAGCTGGTGGAGCAGGCCGTACAGCTGCTCTGGCTTCATCACCTTGGTCATGCCGTCGCTGGAGAGCACCACCCGGTCGCCCGCCTGGACCTCCACCTGGAACAGGTCCATCTCGACCTCGTCCGCCAGGCCGATCGCGTTGAGCAGCGGGCCCCCCGTGATGGCGTGCGGGGTGGTGAGCTGACGTGGCTCGCCCCTGCCCGGCTGCAGCCAGACGGTGCTGTCGCCGACGTGCGCGACGGTGAGGGTGCGCCCGGTCGTCTCCTGCCGGCCGAGCACGACGACGTCGAGGGTGCAGGCCATGCCCCGCCAGGACGGCTCGGACTTGGGGCGCTCCCGCACCACCCGGTTCGCGCGCTCCACGGCCGCGCGCAGCCCCTCGCGGGGGTCGGCGGCGTACTGCGGCCGGAAGCCCGCGACCGTGGTGACAGCGAGCGTGGAGGCGATCTGCCCGGCCGCCTCGCCGCCCACACCGTCGGAGACGGCGAGCAGGCCGTCGACGACCACGAAGGCGTCCTCGTTCGGGCCGCCGCGCTTGCCACGCCGCGTCCGCCCGGCGGCGGACAGCCGCAACGGCGGCGCGCTGAAATGCTCAGGTTCGTCGGCGACGTACGGCCCGGGGGTCGTGACGGGCACGGCGGGCGGCGCCCCGGGGGGCGCCGGAGCCGGTGGGACGGGAGAGGCCGCGGCGGGCGCGGGCGGTCCCGCCGACGGCACGGTCGGCGCGTCCGGCGCGGGCTGTTGCCTGGGCGGCTCAGGTACCGGCAACTGGCTCGCGGAGGGCTGGACGGTCCACGCCGCCTCGTCGGCCGCCCAGGTGGTGTCCACGACATCCCTCCCGGGCGCCGAGCCCCCACCGGCCGGCCCGGCCTGGGCCGCCCCGGGATGCGGCGGCCCGCTGGGTGGCGGAGCCCAGCCGGTGGCCTCCGGGTCCCGGTCGTCGTCCGGCCAGCCGCCGTCGCCGGTGGGAACCTGCGTCGTCACGTCATCACTCCAGGCATGGTCGACGCGGCGCGCGTCAAGGTCAGGGGCAGGTCCCGGGCCAGCGGGATCAGCCGGCCCAGCCGGGCCGCCGGCCGCCGCCGGCTTGCCTTCGGCCGCGCTCGCCCGTGCTCCGGCGCGGCCGTCGGCGGGCGCGGCCGGCCCGAAGCCAGGTACGAGGTTCGCCGCGTCCGAGGAGTAGCCGTCACCCGCGGCGGACCGGCGCGTGCCGCTGGCTCCGCCACGGCCGCCAGGGTGGTCCCGGCTGCGGCCGGCCCGACGGCCGCGCGGGCGGTCGTCCCGCCCGGGCTCGACGGTGGGTGGCCGCAGACCACCCGGGCCGTAGTGCGTCCGGCCCGAGCGGCTGGACAGCACGACGAAAACCGTGGCGCCCACGACGAGCACGACGATCAGCATGATCGGTAGCAGTGAGCTCTTCATGGCCTCCGTACCCCACCACCGCGCCGTCGATCAAGCCGACCTGACGCGGACCGCCATTCGGCGAAACTGATCGTGCCGGTCATGCTGCCAGATCGCGGGCATGCCCGACCGCCGGTATCTGTCCCGTTGGTCCTAACAAAGACGCCAGACCATGGCCCCGAGGGAAAGTGTCGGAACACCGACACCGGCTTGGTCATCTAGCCATCTTCCACCTGAACCGCCCGCGCGCATGACAACCCCCGCGTATTGGCGGGCCCGTCACCCTTTCGCGGTGCTCGAAGAGCGGTCTCAGGCCAAAGGCGCTTCCCAGGAGATCGGGCTGGCGCCGATCCGCGGATCTCCGTCCGGAGCCCGGGGTTTCGCCGGCCGGAGGCAGCCCCGGATACCCAGGGGCCGCCCGCGGCGACAAGGACGAGGCCTCGCGCGCGCCCGAAGGCCCGCACATATCGGCGCGCACGTTTTGTCAGTACGCACGTTTGTCAGTGCACGCGCTGGTCGGCAGGGCAGTCCAGGGCGCTGGCCTTGGTGAGGCCGTCGACGGACAGGCGCGCCGACAGCCGCACCGGTCCCGGGGACTCGGCAAGGATCCCGGTCCAGTCGCCGGCGGCGCGGAACACGCAGACGTTGCCCTCCGTGATCGACCAGAGCGAGGTGAAATGCACCAGGACAGTCGCCACGCCCGGCGACTGGAAGTCGACCGCGACGGAGCTGACGCCAAGCTCGGTCAGCGTGGCCGGCCCCCGCACCAGCCCGCTCGAGTCGGTGACGATCCAGACCTTCCAGTTGTCGTCCTGCCAGGCGAGGTCGAGGTAGGGCAGGCCGGAGCGCAGCAGCTTGGCCTCGGCCTGCCCCGACGCGTCGAGCGGCACATTCGGCAGCGCCACGTAGGTGACGCCCCGGGTCAGCAGCCAGTCGTGGTACGTGCTGGCCGTCAGTGTCCCGTCGTAGAAGAGCGCGTTGTCCTTCGTGTCCAGCTGCCGCAGCCAGCCGCGGGCCATCTCGGCGTGCGGCGCGACGTAGCGGGCCTCCCAGTGGGCCTTGGTGAACGGGATCTCGACCCGGCCGGCCGGGACCAGGCCGTCATCACGATCGAGATACGTGAGCAGCCCGGTGTAGTAGCCGGGGGAGGCGGATGGGTCGCCCTGGGTTATCAACGCGCCGTGTACCGGCCCGATCGACCAGCCGATCAGCGGTATCGCGACGACCAGCAGAACCCGCGGCCGGCGGGCGAGCAGCACGGCGGCCATCGGTCCGGCGAGCAGCGTCGCCGGACGGGTGATGTTGCCGCCGACGGACGAGGGCACAAAGAAGAACACCGTCGCCGACGCCGCCCACAGCAGCAGGCCGCGGCGCACGGCCCGCTCGCGGCGCGGCACCACCAGCAGGCCGCCGCCGATCAACGCCAGCAGGCAGAGATAGGTGAGCGCGGGAAAGGGCTGGACGCCCTCCTCGGGAAAGACCAGCGACACCACGAGGCCGCTGACCGCCCCCACCATCGGCAGGATCCGCCGCCACGGCAGGCTGCCGACCAGCGCCGCAGCCACCAGCAGCACGAACGCGCCGGCCAGCGGCGAGGACAGCGACGCGCCAATCGCCCCCACCCAGGCGACCCAGGCGCGCCGCTCCCGCACGCCCACCAGCGCGAGCGCGCCGAACGCCATCCCCAGCGCGAAGGCGCCGCGGCCGACGACGAGGTTCGCGACGGTCACGGCGGCGAACCAGAGGACCGCGAGGTCGTGGTGGCCGCGGCGGCGGCGCGGCCCGCGCAGCAGCCGCGCCACCAGCACCGTCGACGCGACACAGGACAGCGCCCCGAGCAGCCGCGTCCCGAACAGCGCTCCGAGCGGCGGGAACAGCACGCTGTAGCCGAGCACCGTGTGCCCGCCGTACCACTGGTTGTCCCAGAGCCGCGCGCCGCCGTGCTCGAACAGCCAGACCCGGTACTCCTGCGCCGGCGTGTCCGGCCCGGTGAGGCCGAGGCCCAGCGTCAGCGCGCACAGCGCGGCGGTCAGCAGCCAGGGCCGCGCCCGCACCGCCCGGCCGACGAACAGCCCGGACCGGACCACCGCTCGCCGGACGGCCCCCCAGCCGCCGGGGCGTCCGTCAGGGGGCCGGAACGCCCCGGGCGGCGTGGGCACCGATGATGGAAGCCCGGCCAGCGCCCCGACGGCGCCCGCGGCCGGGGCCGCCGGGGCCGCCGCCTCCAGAGCCGCGGCCGCCAGGATCCCGGCATCCGGGGCCCCGACGGCCGGGAGGCTGGCATCAACGAGTGAGGAGGTCGGCGGGAGTGACGGAGCCGGATCATCGCCAGGTGCGGCATGGCTTGGCCCCTGGTCCGTCCGCGGCTCCACGGCCTCAGGAGACGGCCCGGCCGGCGGCGCCGGCGGCGCGGGAGAGGCAGCCGGAGACGGCGCCTCCTCCTCCTCGGGCTCCGACGGCGGGCGACGGCGATGAGGGCCCGTCGAGGATCCGGGTATGGCGAGCGGTCCTGCCACCCGGTGCTACCTCCCAGACGTTCCCAAGTCCTCGCCCACTCCCCGTCCGGGCGACCAAGCGGGCGACCTCCGCGACCGCCTGGCTGCTCGTCGCGGGCGCTGGCGCGGCCATTGCCGCAGTTACGGCGGAAGGCCGGCTCGGGCCGCGTGATCCGCGCGCAATCGACCCGACACCCTGGTGGGGCATTCTCCCACCAGCTCCGCCCACCGGCACCACAAGGGGCGCCCTTGCCGGAATCGCCGCACTCGCGGTCATCACCTTGTGCGTGTGCTGGATCACCCTGGTCCGGCGGGCATTGTCTGGCCGAGCGGGCCCACGCGCCGCCCTGACGGCCGCCATCGCCTGGGGAATGCCGTTCGCCCTCGGGCCGCCGCTGTTCAGCCGGGACGCCTACGCCTACGCCGCGCAGGGCGAGCTCGCCCGGCGCGGCCTCGACCCGGCGACCCACGGAGTGGCGGCCTTGGCGGCAGGCGGGCCCACCTCCCTGGGCGCCGCGTTCAGCAACGCCGTCGACCCGCGCTGGCGGGATACGCACACCCCATACGGCGGCGGGGCGGTGGCCGTGGAGAAGCTCGCCGCGACGGTCGGCCACCTGCTCGGCGGCGGGCCGACGGTGGCGCTGGTGACGTTGCGGGTCGTCGCGGTTCTCGCGGTGGTGGCGATGGTCGCGTGCACCGTCCGCCTCGTCGACCGCCTGCCGCGCGCCGCCGGCCCGGCCGGCGACGCCGGGCGGGCGGGCGCGAAGGAGGGCGCATCAGGCCGGGCCGTCGTGCTCGCGCTCGTCGCCGCGAACCCGGTGACGGTGATCCACCTCGTCGGCGGGATGCACCTGGACGCCCTGGCCGCCGGAGCGCTGGCGGGCGCGCTGCTGATCGACCGACGCCGGGTCACGCACCGGCCTGGACGACCGCCGTTCACGCGGTTCCCGGGGTTCCCGTGGGGTCGGCGGTCCAACAGGTCCGCCGGCGGGCCCGTTCACCGGGCCGTTTCCGGCGCGGCCATGGCGGCGACGGCGCTGGCCTGCTTCGCGGGCACGATCAAGGTGACGACGCTGCTCGGATTCGCCTGGCTGGTCGTGGCGCACGCCCGCGACGCCGCACGGCACGACCCGCTCGCCGACGGCTCCCGGCCCGCGGTCTCGGGACTAGCGGTCTCGGGACTACCGGTCTCGGGACTACCGGCGGCCGAGCCGGGCGGCCGGCCCCTGGCGGCCGGCCGGTGGGGGCTGGCGGCGGTGGCCGTGGCAGCCGACCTGGCCGTGGCGGCGGCGGTGCTCGGGCTGAGCGTGCTGGCCAGCGGGTTCCCACCGACCTGGATCAAGGCACTGGCCACCTCGGGGGAGCTGACGACGGGGATCGCGCCCGCGTCACTCCTCGCCTCACTCGTCGCGGCGGTGGCCGGTCTCGCGGGCCAGCAGGTCTCGGCTGGGCGCGATTCGGCGCTGCTCACCGACTGTCGCACCGTGACCCTCGCGGCCGCCGCGGCCGTCGTCGTCGTCCTGTTGTGGCGGGCCTGGCGCCGCCCGGTCACCGGGGCGGCCGACGGGCGGGACGGGCTCGCCGTGCTGGGCATCGGCGGGTTCGCGGTGGCGCTCGGAAGCCCGGTGCTCTACCCCTGGTATCTGGGCCCGGCGCTGCCGATGCTCGCCATCCTCATCGCGGACGCGCACGTCGCCCACCAGCGCGGCGATGGTCCCATGATCCGGGAGGGCCTTCGGGGCGACGAGGCCGAAGAGCCCACCGGGTCACGGGACGAGGCCGGGTTGGCGCGGAGGCGGTGCCGGGTCGGCGCGGGGATCGTGTGCGCGACCTCGGTGTGGCTGTGCGGGGCGACGCTGTCTCCGCTGGCGCAGACCTGGCGGCTGCTCGGCCCTCACGGGCCGGCCTTCCCCGCTCCGCTGGTGGGGACGCTGGCCGCGGTGGCCGCGCTGCTCGTCACGGCCGCCGGCGCCGTGACGGCGCGGCGGCCTGGCTGGTGGGCCACGCCAGGCTGACCCGGACGGCGTGCCAGGTGGCGACGAGCAGCAGCACGTTGCGCCCCACGAGAACCAGGCTCATGACGATCCGGCCCTGGATGACGTCGTTGTACCGCCAGGGGTAGACCAGTTGGCTGACCGCGACCGCCGCCAGCAGCACGATCAGCCCCACCCGCCGTCGCTCGCGGGCGTCCCGGCGATCCTGCCGGCAGATCTCGGGCCTCGCCGAACCGGGAGGGACCCCGCCGGTCCCGCCCGCGAGCGCGACGCCGGTGACCGCGACCGCCAGCACCCACAGCAGGTACTGCGGGCTGAGCACCCGCGATGTCATGAGTACGACGAGCAGCAGCGCCAGCAGCCGGTCGCAGGCCACCACCGCCCAGCCGGCCGAGGTTCCGTCGGCGTCGCCGGAGGCGGGCGATCTGGCGGGCAGCAGCCACCAGCGGACCACGACGGCCGCGACCACCACCAGCTCGACCACGGTGCAGACGGTGGCGACCGTGCGCGCGGCCGAGTCGCCGAACTGCAGGGAGCCGTAGGAATACCGGGCCGTCTCCCCCGCCCCGGACATCCGGATGACGACGAAGACGGTCGCCGGCACGGCCTCCAGCTGCAGCCCTCGGGCCCGCTGGGCGCCGAGGAAGCCGAGCAGGTCACCGCCCGCGCCGGCCGCGACGAGCACCAGCCCCACGGCCACGGCGGCGCAGGCCGCCCCGATGGCCATCCGGGCCAGTACGCGGGCCGACGGCCGGCCCACGGCGCCCAGCAGGAAGGCCGGCCAGACCTTGACCAGCGTGCCGGCCATGACGGCGAAGCCCACCCGGCCGGGCCGCCCGGCGCGCAGAGCGAGCAGTGCCGCGACGACGCAGGCCGCGGGTACCAGGTCGAACCGGGCGAGCGTCACCGGCCCGAGCAGGAGGGTGCCCACCAGCCATACCCGCGCCCCCGGCCCAGGAGGTCCCCCCTGGCAGACCCGCAGGATCGCCGACCTTCCAGTAGTGCTTCTGGGGACGGCGGCCTCCGGAGATGCGAAGGAGGAGCATTTTCGCACCTCCTTTGGCCCTCTAGTGCTTCTGGGGACGGCGGCCTCCGGAGATGCGAAGGAGGAGCATTTTCGCACCTCCTTTGGCCCTCTAGGAATCCCAGGTGAAACCGGCTCGGCAGAGCTTCCGGTAGCTCTGCCGGCGGTTCCCTGACCGTCGGCCCCCCGGCCGGCTCGGGCGAGGGCGGCGGTCACCGCGGCGTCGACGGCGACCATGAACAGCGGGAAGCCGACCCGATAGGACAGGCCCGCCACCGCGCGCGCGAGCGCCGGGACCGCGAAGACGAGGACCGCGCCCGGTGGGTATTGCCAGGTCTCGTCGCCCACCGGCAGCCCATGGCCGTGGACGAACGACTCCCCCCAGCCGGCGTAGAGCCGGATGTCGCCGAGGACGCCCTGCTGGGCGCCGAGCACCCGGCCGGCGAAGACCAACGTCAGGAGAACCGCCCGGCTCACCGCCCAGAACGTCCACAACCGCCGCCGTGACCAGGGCTCGCGCCAGCGGCCCACCATCTGAGCAAACCCGCCGCGTCTCGCGCCGGCGCCCGCCGCCCCGGCCGGCGGGACCAGCCCGGTCCCGCCGGCCGCCGGAGTGCCGTCTCCGGACGGCACCGCGCCGCGGCCGTGAACGGCGAGATCGGCGGCACGCTCGGGGTCGACACGCTCGAGGTCCTTCACCACGCCACCGGCCGTGTCCCGATGTCGGCCACGGCCGCCGCCCGAGGGGTCGTCTCCCCTGCCGTCCGGCGGCGAGCGGCCGCGTCGCGCTCCGTCGGCGTGTTGTCTCGCCGTGGCGAATCAGGCCGCATATCGCGGACCGTACCGGCCGACCACGCCGGGCCGCGTGGAGGGGACCGCTCAAGGCGGGTACCGTGCGTGACCTAGTGCATCAACGGCGATGCGCTCGCGGGGGCTCTCCCGCCACGGGGTTCACGGGGTCCCCGGGATCGGCAGAGCCGGTCAGGTAGGTCGCGGGCCAGCCCGGCGCCACTACCTGCCGGGTGGCTCTCGCGGCGGGTCTTCGTCCCCGCGGGCCACATAGGAGGGCCAGTGAGCCTCGGGGCATCACCCTGGGACACCGCCTGCGTCCAGCTTGCGGACGCCGCGCGGCACCTGGGTCTAGACGACGGAATGCACGACCTGCTGCGCATGCCGCGGCGGTCGGTCACGGTCAGCGTCCCGCTGCAGCGCGATGACGGGCAGCTGCTGGTGCTGACGGGATACCGGGTTCAGCACAACCTGGCGCGGGGGCCGGCCAAGGGTGGCATCCGCTTCCATCCGTCCACCGACCTCGACGAGGTCAAGGCGCTCGCCATGTGGATGACCTGGAAATGCGCCCTGATGGGAATCCCCTACGGCGGCGCCAAGGGGGGGATCGCGGTGGAGCCCGCCATGCTCTCCGACCGGGAGCGGGAACGGATGACCCGCCGCTACGCCGCCGAGCTGGTGCCGCTGATCGGCCCGGACAAGGACATCCCGGCCCCGGATGTCGGCACGGACGAGCAGACCATGGCCTGGATCATGGACACCTACTCGACGCACACCGGCCACACGTCGCACGGCGTCGTGACCGGCAAGCCGCTGGCGGTCGGCGGTTCCGCGGGCCGGGCCGGCGCCACCAGCCGCGGCGTCCAGCTGGCGATGTTCGCCGCGCTGCGCGAGCGCGGCATCGACCCGAAGAGCATCACCGTGGCCGTGCAGGGCTTCGGAAAGGTCGGCGCGCTCGCCTCGCAGTACCTGCACGACGCGGGCTGCCGAGTGGTCGCGGTGTCCGACGTGAAGGGCGGGGTCTACAACCCGCGCGGGCTCAACCCGACGGCGCTCATCCGCCATCTCGCCCGCGGCGCGGACACGGTGGTCGGCTATCCCGGTACCGACACCCTGACCAACGGCGAGCTGCTCGAGCTCGACGTGGACGTGCTGGTGCCGGCGGCGCTCGAGGGTGTGGTGACGGCGGAGAACGCTCCACGGGTGCGCGCCAAGATGATCGTCGAGGGCGCGAACGGCCCGGTGACGGCGCAGGCCGACCCGATCCTCGCCGACAAGGGCGTCGTCGTGGTGCCGGACATCCTGGCCAACGGCGGCGGCGTCGCCGTCTCGTACTTCGAGTGGGTGCAGGACCTGCAGGCCTATTTCTGGTCCGAGGACCAGGTGAACGAACGGCTGGCCGAGCTGATGGAGCGCGCCTACGCCCAGGTGTCGCGGCTCGCCACCGAGCGCGGGCTGACGCTGCGCGAGGCGGCGCACGTCATCGGTGTCGGGCGGGTCGCGGAGGCACACCGCACTCGCGGCCTCTACCCGTGAGGCGGCGGGCGCTGGACGTGCGGCGTGCGGCGCTGGACGCGCGCCCTGCCTGTCGGACGCTGAGCGTCCTCCCCGCGTGGTGCCGGGCATAGGCGTATGGCCGTGGTTCAGGTGGTGCCGGGCTGAGGACGTGGCTGGGTTGGCGCAGCGCTAATGGCGCCGTCACGAGCTGTGGCTGGGTGTCGCTTGCCGCTTGCTGGGGCGGTTCCGGGTTGGGGGGCCGCTTGCTGGGGCGGTGCCGGGCTGGGGGTGCCGCTTGCCGCTTGCTGGGGCAGTCCGGATGCTGGGGCGGTTCCGGGCTGAGGGGGCCGAGCGGGGTTCCGGGCTGAGGGGGGTGCTGGGCTGGGCGCGTCCGTACGATGAGCGGCTATCGCCGTCGGCGCCGTTCTCTGGCGCCGGCGGCGGCACTCGGCGCGGTGCTGTCGATGCCGCCGGCGATGGCGGCGCTCGCCGCCTCGGCCGCCAGGCTCAGCAGGGCGGGCTGGTCGTCCGCCGGCGAGGTCCGGTTGCGCCGACGGTGGCCGCAGCGCTCGCAGACGTGGGTGAGCACCGTGTCATGGGCACGGGACTCGACCGCGACCGGGCGCATCAGGCCGCCGCAGCCGGCCTCCCGGTCACCCGGCTGGACGTCGACGTGCCGGGACCACAGGCAGTGTGGGCAGTGGTTCGTGTACCCATCGCCTCGCACCGAGGCGCCGCACACCAGGCAGTCGAAGTCCTCGGTGGTGCGGGTGAACCGGCGTGCCACAGGTCCACGGTAGCCCGCGCGACGCGGCCCACGGCGGCTGGAAAGGGCGATTCGCGCACTTCGGCGGACGAGGCAGCCACCGGCAGGCACGGTGCCACGACCGCCGCGGGTGGCGGGCGAGCCCCATCAGCACTCGGTAAGCGCCGGTTAACTGTCTAATTCTTCATCCAACATCAACAGAAGGTCTCTAGCACTCGGCAAACACGGGGTCACCTCGCGTCGCGACCAAACGCCGGACTATCGTCTGCCGGAATCGGCCAGGAGGTCAGAAGTGTCCCGTATGCGCCGCTCGCGCCCCCGACCCCGCACCGTCCGGCCGAAACGCCCGGGCCGGTTACGAATAACCGCGCTGCTCGCCACGGTCGCCACCACCGCCGCCCTCGCCGCCGGTTGTGGGACGTCTGGTAACGCCGCCTCCGGACCGGTGCCCTGCACCACCCCCGGCTTCAGCGCGGACGCAATCAAAATCGGCTGGGTCTACCCGGACACTGGGCCACTGGCCCAGGCTCTGGGAGCGGCCCGTTCGGGCTTCATCGCCCGGGTCGAGCAACAGAACGCCGCGGGCGGAATCCACGGCCGAAAACTCACGTTCGTGTGGCGCGACGACGCGGGCAGCGCGCCCCAGAACCTCGAGGCGATGCACGACCTCGTCGAGAACGAGCAGGTCTTCGGGGTCGTGGAGTCGACGACGGCCGCCTCGGGCAGCGCCGACTACCTGCACGCGAAGGGTGTGCCGGTGGCGGGCCTGCCGGCGGAGGCCCTCTGGGCCGACCACCGCTACGACAACATGTTCGCCCACGGCTATGTGATCACCGATGGCCCGTCGGTCGACACCTTCGGCACCTTCGTCAAGGCCCGGGGCGGCACGAAGGCCGCCATCGTGCTCAGCGACGCCGACCAGGTCTCCAACCAGATCAGCCAGAAGGTCGCCGACAGCCTGCGGGCGGCGGGCGTCGAGGTGTCCCCGGAGAAGTTCATCTACAACCCGACCCACACCGACCCGGTCCAGCTGGGCCAGCAGCTGAAGGAGGCCGGCGTGGACACGGTCGTCGGCGCCCTGTCCGCCGTGGACACCAGCGAGGTCATGGAGGGCGCGCGCGCCGCGGGTGCCACGGTGAAGGTTTTCCTGTCCGCCGCCGGCTATGACCGCGGTGTGCTCCAGGAGAAGGGCCCGGCGATGGCCGGGCTGTACACCTACATGAACTACGTGCCGTTCCTGAACCGAACCCCCGCTCACGACCTCTATATGGACGCGATGCGCGCGTATGCGCCGGAGCTGCAGCCGCCGGACCAGGAACTCGCCCTTGTCGCCTACCTCAGCACCGACATCTTCCTGACCGGCCTGCTCCGGGGCCCCGCCTGCCCGACCCGCGCCAGCTATATCGAGACCCTGCGGGGCGTCACCGACTACAACGCCGGCGGCCTGCTTCCCGGCCCGGTCGACTTCAAGAACTGGGGACAGCTGAACCTCTGCTACACCTTCGTGCGGGTCAACAACCAGGGCACCGACTACGAGCTGGTCAAGGACCCCGACGGCGCCGACCGTTGGTGCGGCAACCGCCTCCGGAGCAAGTAACCCACGCACTCGCCCGCCCCCCGGCGATCGCGCGCCGCGTCCCTGACCGTTCCCCGGCCGCGCCGCGCTCCCCCTCCTCCCAGCCCCGGCGGCGGCCGTGTGTGCCAGTGACGGGCACCGGCCTGCTTCCTGGGCTCCTGGCACCGGCGTGCGGGTGGGGCTCCTCGGTTTGTCGTGCCCGCGGGGTGAAATAGTGACGTCCAGCCCGATAGCCGCGTTCGCGGGAATCGGGCGGCGGGGCGGGAGCCAGTCCAGCCCACGCGGGTTCCGAGTCGCTTGAGAGGCCGAAGGGGGGTCGCGCCGTGGATGATGGCGAGCCGACGGCGGTCACCGGAATGTCCGGACCGGCCGTGCCGGGGCTGTCCGAGCGTGACAGCCGGGTGCTGCGGTTCGAGCAGCGCACCTGGCGGTACCCGGCGGCCAAGGATGAGGCCATCCGTGCCGAGTTCGGCCTGTCCCCCGCGCGCTACTACCAGCTCCTCAACGCGCTGATCGAGTCCCCCGCGGCTCTGGCCGCCGAGCCCATGCTGGTCGGCCGCCTGTCCCGCCTGCGCGCCGCCCGCCGCCAGGGCTGGTCCCCGGCCACATCCGCGCCGGTCACAGCTACCAACGGCTCCCAGGCGGACGACCGAGCATGAGCGAAGGCGACCCAACACCCGGCCCGCACGCCGGCGCCGCCCGCGCTGGCACCGGCACGGCCGGCGCCGCCCCCGGCCGCGACGGCTCCGCTGGCGCCGCGAGTGGTGGCGGCGGCCGCCGCCCACCGCCCAGCCGTCCCGGGCTGCGCAGGCTCTGGGGCGGCCTGATCGCCATCATCGCCGTCGCCGCCGGCATCCTGCTGGTCAACCTGCTTCACAATCCGGACGACGGCGCCGATCAGGCGGCCGCCCGCCCGTCGGCGTCGGCCACCGCGGCGACCACCACCCCGGCCGGCACGGCCACCACCGCCGCGCCGGGAACGAGCCCGGCAGGCACCCCGTCGGCCGGCCCGGCCACCACCTCGGCGCCGACCACCCGCCCGCCCGCCCCAGCCGGGGGTGATCACGCCCTCGCCCCGGTTGTGATCCTCAACGACTCCAAGATCGAGGGACTCGCCGAAGCGGCCCGCAAGCCGGTAGAAGACGCGGGCTTCACCGTCGACCGCGTCGGAGGTTACGTCAGCACCTATGACGTGCCGGTCACCACGGTCTTCTACGAGGAGGGCCTCAAACCAGCGGCGGAGGCGCTCCAGCGGCTGGTCCCGGGGGTCACGAAGACCCAGCAGATCACCGCGAACTTCAAGCTGGTCGAACCCGGCAAGCTGATCCTCGTGGTCACCAGGGACTTCCCCACCCCCGCACCGTAAACGAGCACCCGACCGATGATCTCCCGTCTCGGGAGCATCGGCGACGCGGCCGGCCGGCCGTCCTTTCGACCAGGCGGGGTGGGGCGGGGCGGTTCGCCTGCACCCAGACCCTCCGAAGACCGCCGGCTGGGCATGCGGATCGGGCTTCCGACCGGCCGGCGACGCGTCCGGGACACGCTTGGCGGGGGCCGGGAGGGGCGACACGTGTGGCAACTCTGAGGTCTAGCGGGATGGTCGGTGCGTGGCCGGCCTGACGCCACCGGCACACTTGTTGCCATGGTCGCCCAGGTACGCCCAACTGAGGCAGCGTCATGACAACTCTTCCCGCCCCTGCCCCACGCACGCCCGCCGGCGGCGCCGGGCTCGCGGCATTGATCACGGCGCCGAAGACCGCGCTGGTCGCGCTGGACTATGACGGCACGCTCTCGCCGATCGTGCTCCGGCCGTCGGACGCGGTGCCCGTCCCCGGCGCCCTGGACGCTCTGCGAGTGCTCGCGGGTCGGGTGGGCACCTGCGCGATCATCACCGGTCGCCCGGTGGACGTGGTCCTCGAGCTCACCGGCCTCGTGTCCGGCGGTGCCCGCGCCCAGGGCGGTGGTTCCGGGAAGAACGCCGCCGCCGGCAACGGCGCCGCGCCGGAGGCGCTGACGAACCTGACGGTCCTCGGCCAGTACGGGCTGCAGCGCTGGGATGGCACGACCGGGGTCACGACCAGCCCCGAGCCGCTGCCGGGGGTCGCCCGCGTGCGCGCGCTGCTGCCCGAGGTGCTGCGCGACGCCCCGCCGGGCGTGACCGTCGAGGACAAGGTCCAGGCCCTGGTCGTGCACGTCCGGCGCGCGGCCGACCCGGACGCGGCGCTCGGCGCGCTGGCGCCGGCCCTGCGCCGCCTCGCCGAGGACCACGGGCTGGAGGCCGCGCCGGGCAAGAAGGTGCTGGAGCTGCGCCCCCCTCACCACGACAAGGGCAGGGCGCTGCGCGAGCTGGTCGCGGAGCGGGCCGCCCGCTCGGTGCTGGTCGCGGGCGACGATCTCGGTGACCTGCCGGCGTTCGACGCGGTCGACAGGCTGCGCTCCGCCGGCATCGCCGGTCTCACCGTCTGCAGCGACGGTCCGGAGGTCCCCGCCGTCCTGCGCGACCGCGCCGACCTGGTTGTGGACGGGCCCGCCGGTGTCGTCGCGCTTCTGCGCGTCCTCACCAACCGCCTTCGCTGACCCGGATCGGCCTCCGCTCGCCGCTGGCCCACGGACCCGTCACAACGGTCGGTCCACCAAGTTAACTTTTGGCACCGTCGTGTAGCGCTACTTGGTCAACGACGGGGTCTCACTCGTCTAGGGTGCCTATGTGCCATACCTGACCCGGGCCGCGGTGGCGGGGCCCGACCCGGAGACCGCCGGCACCGCGCGGGTGCTCGTCGCCTCCAACCGAGGTCCAGTCGCTTTCTCCTTCTCGGAAACCGGCGCGTTGGTGGCTCGGCGCGGCAGCGGCGGGCTCGTCAGCGGCATGCAGGAAGTGATCCGCGACGCCGCCGCGACCGCGGCGGGCGCCGTGGGCACAGCCGGGGCCGTGGGCACGGTCGCCGGGCTGGGCGACGCGGTCGAGGGCGACTGTGGTGATCACCCCTCCGGCATCGTGTGGGTCTGTGCGGCGCTCAGCGACGCCGACCGCAAGGCGGCGCGCGAGTCACCGGACGGGCGGCTGGACCGGGCGAGGTTCGACACCGGCGGCGCGGCGGTGCGGATGCTCGACGTCGACCGTGTCGTGTTCGACCGGGCCTACAACGGGGTCGCCAACCGCACGCTGTGGTTCGTCCTGCACCTGCTGTTCGCCCCGGCGGCCGAGCCGAGCTTCGGCGCGGTGTTCTGGCGGGACTGGGAGGCCTACGAGGCCTACAACGCGATGTTCGCCGACGCACTGGCCGCGGAGGCCGCGCCCGGCGCCGCGGTGCTGATCCAGGACTACCACCTGACGCTGGCCCCCGGCTTGCTGCGCAAGCTGCGTCCGGACCTGCGGATCTCGCACTTCACCCACACTCCATGGGCACCTCCGGACTACTTCCGCATCCTGCCGGATCGGGTGTCGCGCGCGGTGATCGGTGGCATGCTCGGCGCCGACCGACTCGGCTTCCTGACCGCCCGCTGGGCGACGGCGTTCCGCGACTGCGTCCGCGCGCTGTTCGGTGACGACATCGAGATCGAGATCGACGATCGGCTTCAGATCGACGGCGAAAGCCCGACCGTCGTCGCTGCGGTGGGGATCTCGGAGGCGGTCGCCGTCCATGAGCAGCTGGCGGTGAACGGCGAGCGGGCGCTCGTCATCGACCGCGGCGTGACCGAGAGCGTCCCCATCGTCGAGCAGCGGACCGCCCCCGATGAGGAGGACGGACACCGCGGTGGCCCGGACGGCCCGGACGGCCCACCGCGGCCGGCGGCGAACGGATGGGCCGCCGCGAACGGGCGCCCGCGGGCCGCGGACGGTCTCGGTCTCCCGGTCGAGACCGCCGGCCAGGCCAAGATCGCCCGGCCGGGCGCCGGGGGCGGGCACGGGGACCGCCGGGTCAGGATCGGAATCCACCCGCTAGGAGTCGACGCGGTCGCGCTTCGCGCGCGGGCCGCGGCGAAGGACGTGATCACCCGTGCGGCCGAGCTGCGCGAACTGGTCGGCGACCGACGGCTGATCGTGCGGGTCGACCGCACCGAGCTGTCGAAGAACATCGTCCGTGGCCTGGACGCCTATCGGGAGCTGTTGCGCAACCACCCGGTCTGGCGAGGCCGCGTGACCCACCTGGTCTGTGCGTACCCCTCCCGGCACGACCTGCCCGAGTACCGCGAGTACACGGCGGCGGTGCAGCGGATCGCGACCGAGATCGAGGACGAGTTCGCCACCGACGGCTGGCTGCCACTGCGCCTCGAGGTGACCGACGACTACCCGCGCTCACTGGCGGCGCTGACGCTGGCCGACGTCCTGGTCGTGAACCCCATTCGCGACGGCATGAACCTCATCGCCAAGGAGGGCCCCGCGGTCTCCGGCCGCGACGTCGCGCTGGTCCTGTCCCGGGAGGCCGGTGCCTACGCGGAACTCGCCGCGGACGCGCTGGTGGTCAACCCGTTCGACGTGGCCGAGACCGCCGAGGCGATGGACGCGGCCCTGCGCATGTCACCCGCCGAACGCCGCCGACGCGCGCTCCGCCTGGCCGCGCTCGCCGCCAGGCTCCCTCCCGGCGACTGGTTCCGCCAGCAGCTGGCCGCCCTCCCCGCCCCTCCCGACCTCCCCCAGCCCCTGGCAACGAACTAGGGCGTCGCTGGCTCGAAGGTCGCTTGCGCGACCTCTCGCCGCGACGCCCGGGGTTCCTGCCGGATCGGCGGAGCTTGCGGAGCCGATCTGGGAGGTCCGCGGGCGCCTAGGGCGCCCTCCCAGCCTGGTTCCGGGGCTGAGGTGTATGGCCGGGGCTGGTGTGGGGCTGGGTCGGGATGTGGTTGCGGTGGTGGTGCGCCGATGCGCCGTCGCCATCGGTGGTTGGGTTGCGCTGACGCCACGCCAGAACGGAGCGCGACTCTTGGGAGCCGCCGGGAAACAAGTTCCGTCTTTGATGTTGGACTTGTCGCGAGACTGGCGGCATCTCTCCTTGGTCAAGAAGCAGAGTTATTTTCCGGCGGCTTCTTAGCGGCGGGGCCTCGGTGTCAGCCGTGGGTGGCGACCGCGGCGCGGACGGCGCTCGCCCAGCCGAGGGTGACCGGCTCCTTCTCCACGACGACGTTGTCGTAGGCGGAGAGCAGCGCCGCAATGTCCGGGTGGCGCAGGGCATTGGCAACCAGGTGCATCTGGCCCACGTGGCGCGCCATGGTCAGGTCGCTGGCGGAGTCTCCGATCGCGATGGCCTCCGACGGGTCGATGCCGCGCCGCTTGAGATCCCAGCCGACCGCCTCACCCTTGCCGACGCCGTCGGGCACGAGGTGGTAGACGTGCGGGTTGACGCCGAGGTCCGGCATGTGGGCCGGCGAGATCAGCCCGTTGTCGCGCAGCGAGAGCCAACCGTAACCGGCGGCGCGCAGCCAGGCGTCGGCGGCGACGATATCGATCTTTCCGCGGAACATCACGTCCAGCTCACGCCCGGTGTGCCATGGGGTGTGTAGTTCCAGACGGCCGGGATGGGCGGCGATCAGCTCGTGCAGTAGGTCCTCGGGTACCTGGGCGAAACGCTCGGGCATCGCGCCGCGCAGGATCTCGCTCTGGCGGCCCTGGTCCCAGCCGACGATGGCGCCGAGCTCGCCGATGAATCCGTCGGCACCGAAGATCGCCGCGGCCTCGACCAGCTGCGGCCGGGTCCGCCCGCTGACCAGTACCAGCGTGATGCCGGCGGTGTGCAGGTCGACGAGCGCCCGCGCGGCCGCGAGCGTCAGCGTCCCCGGGGAGCCGCGACGTGCGTCGTCGGGGGTCGCTTCGGCCAGGAAGAACGAGCCCTTCGGGCCGACCATGGTCCCGTCGAGGTCGGTGTAGACGACACGGACGCTCACGCGCGCTGCTCCTCCCGAGGGCCCGCCTGCCGCGCGTCCGATCGTCGGCCGCGCGGCCCACAGGCCCGGATCTGCGATGTCCCAGCAACTCTGGTGGGCTTCCGGTGGGCTCGCGCTCGACCCGGGAGTCCCATCCGACAGCATCCGCCAAGAGAGCCCGCCGATGCCCGGACGAGTGGACCGACGCAAGCCGTATCACAGTGCATACGACAAGAAGTGCGGTGCGCGCGATGGTGGGGCGGTCTAGAGTACGGAGACACAACTGAAGATGGCTCATCCAGAGGGGCAGAGGGAACGGCCCAGTGAAGCCCCGGCAACCGAGCGGATGAGTGTGCTCGCCGCCCTTCGGGCGGTTCGTCCTGGCCGCGATCTCCCCCTGGGAGGCGGCCCCTGGACCCTGGTGTCGCGCTCCGCGCGACGGGGACAGGCAGGGCAACCGGACGAGGCGAGCGCACCCCCGCGGCAGGTGCCAATTCCGACCCGTGGTGCCATGGCGGCCCCGGGAAAGATGAGGAGTTCCAATGACTCTTGCGCCGGAGCGCTCTGCCCAGTCGGGCTTCACCTCAGATGACACCGCGAACCCAGCGGTAGCGCTGTCCTGTCGCAACTGTGGCGCTATCTACCCGCTGGCACCATCGCACGTCTGCATCGAGTGCTTCGCTCCGCTGGAGATCTCCTACGACGAGGACCGGCTGCGCCGGGTGACCCGGGCGTCCATCGAGGCCGGCCCGCGCAACCTGTGGCGCTACGTCGGTCTGCTGCCCGCCGGGCACGACCCGGCCCGCCGCGTCTCGCTCGGCGCCGGCTTCACCCCGCTGCGCCCGGCACCACGGCTGGCCGCCGAGCTCGGCATGAAGACCCTCTGGGTCAAGGACGACAGCGCCAACCCGACGCACTCCTTCAAGGACCGGGTCGTCTCCGTCGCGCTGTCGGCCGCCCGCGATCTCGGCTTCACCACCGTCGCCTGCGCCTCCACCGGCAACCTGGCCCACTCCGTCGCCGCCCACGCCGCCCACGCCGGCCTGCGCTCGATCGTGCTGGTCCCGCACGACCTGGAGGACGGCAAGACCGTCTCGACCGCCGTCTACGGCGGCACCCTGGTCGCGGTCAAGGGCAACTACGACGACGTCAACAAGCTGTGCAGCCAGCTCGCCGACGAGTACGAGTGGGCGTTCGTCAACGTCAACGTCCGCCCGTTCTACGCCGAGGGCTCGAAGACGCTCGGTTACGAGGTCGCCGAACAGCTGGGCTGGCGCCTGCCCGAACAGGTCGTCGTGCCGATCGCGTCCGGCTCGCTGCTGACCAAGATCGACAAGGCGTTCCGTGAGCTGATCAAGCTGGGCCTGGTCGAGGAGACGCCGTACAAGGTGTTCGGCGCGCAGGCCGCCGGCTGCAACCCGGTCGCGTCGGCGTTCGCCCGCGGCACCGACACCGTCGCGCCGGTCCGCCCGTCGACGATCGCCAAGTCCCTCTCGATCGGCAACCCCGCCGACGGCCCGTACGCCCTCGACGTGGCCCGGCGCACCGGCGGCGCGATCACCGACGTCACCGACGACGAGATCGTCGAGTGCATGCGGCTGCTCGCCCGCACCGAGGGCATCTTCGGCGAGACCGCCGGCGGCGTCACCGTCGCCAACCTGCGCCGCCAGCTGCGCGAGGGCCTGCTCGACCCCGAGGCGGAGACCGTCATCTACAACACCGGCGACGGCCTGAAGACCCTCGACCCCCTCGTCGGCAACGCCCTCCCCACCGCCACCATCCCCCCGAGCCTGTCCGCATTCGAGGCGGCCGGGCTCGGCGACGACTGATACCGGGCACAAGCCCACACGCTGGCTGCGTCGAGTCGGCGCCCAACGTCCGGCCGGCCTGTCAGATCGGCTTCACCGATCTGACAGGCCGGCGACGCCCAAAAGGCATAACATAGCCCCACGTGCGGCTAGCATGGACAGCGTGACCGTGCTGCCATTCACCGAGGCGCGCAACCGCCTGTCGGATCTCATCGATGAGGTGGAGCGGACGCACGACCGGGTCGAGATCACGCGACACGGCCGTGCCGTCGCCGTCCTCATCTCCCCCGACGACCTGGCGGCGATCGAGGAGACACTGGAGGTGCTCGCCAGTCGCGAGACGATGCGTCAGCTGGCGGAGTCCCGCGCGGCGGTCGAGGCCGGTGACGTTCTGGACGCCGAGGAGCTCGCCGCGCTCATGGCCAAGCGCGCCCGCGGCGCCGGCCGGCCGGAGGTGTGAACCACGGCGGCGAGCCCTACGAGCTACGGATCGCGGGCCCGGCGGCTCGCGCACTCGCCAGCCGGCTCCCGGAAAAGATCGCCGCCGCCGTTCACGAGTTCATCACGACGACTCTCCTGGAAAACCCGCATCGCCTGGGCAAGCCGTTACTCCTGCCGCCCTACCAGGGGACCTGGTCGGCACGCCGCGGCACCTACCGAGTTCTGTATGAGATCGACGACGAGAGTCGAACAGTACTAATCACCGCGGTCGAACACCGATCCGACGCATATCGATCACGCCGACGCACGACGACCAGCGACGACAGCCTGCGGACCCTCGACGGCGGAGTGCCGCGGCCAGGGCCGTGACGCGGGGGTCACCGAACCAGAGCGCTGGGACGCGAATCCGGTGGCATTGAGGGCGGGGCGCGACCAAGGCCCCGAAGAGATCCGGTTCAACGCGACAGCGCCGAAAAAATCGAAGCTAGAACGCGTTTCCACTTACCGAAAGAGTTACGAAAAGTACCAGTAGAAGAATCATGACGCCGGCGACAACCCAGCCGAGGTAGGACAAAATCAAGTTACTTTGCGCGAGTACCGTCCGATTGTCGGATCGATTTTTGGTGTGCCGGGAACCGGCACCATCGATTTCAGGATGGAGACTGGCCGCAGCACGGGACCGCGCTACCTTATCGAGCTCTTTCTGCTGGAGGAAAAAGGCAGCTTTGAGGGCCTCCAGTTCACTGTTAAGATCGTCGATCTGTCTACTGGAATTCACGAGGATCTCGGCGTAAGGGGTCTCCGGATTCTTCTCCTCCTGCCGCTGACGGAGTCGATCGATGAGAGGTTCGAGTTTCTTGTACTCGACTATCTTGCTTTCTATTATTTCGAGCTGCTCGCTCAAGGGGAGACTTGTGTCCAGGGATTCGTTCCTGGTGATTTTCTTGGTGATGCTGACGATGATTGGGTCCAGTTCGTGCTGAACCTGGCCCGACTGAGAGGAACGGCCGGTCTGCCGGCGGCCGGAAAATCCACCCGATGGCTGTCCGTCTGACCGGGTCTTCCTCCCGCGACTACCGGTCTCCGAGGGTGGCTGACCGCGACCACCACCCCGAGAACCTGCGTGACGCCGGTCCTGGTTGTCGTCGTAGCCAGTTAACGCTGGCTTCCAGCCTGAGATCTTTCCGCCGTGCCCGTGGTCTCCGGCGTAGTCGTCATCCCCGCCGCCGGCATCGCCATCAGTTTGCGGCGAGGCATAGCGGTCGTCCCGCGGCGGCGCGGCGCGGCCTGCCCGGGATCGCTGGCCACCACCGGTTCGTCGCGGCTCGGCCGGCGGCGCGGGGGTGGATGTCGTGTCGAGCCTAATTTGCTGGGTCGGTGGGTCTCGGGTGGCCGATCTCTGGCCGGTTGCCGTGGCGATCTCAGGGTCGACGGGGGCACCTGGCTGGTGGGGTCGGGCCTGTTCGGGAGCCACGTGCCCGAGCGGAGGCGCAATCGCGAGCTGTGGGCCGGTAACCGACCGCACCGGGCTCGGCGGGGGAAGCGGGGGAAGCGGGGGAAGCGGGGGAAGCGTGACGCCTTCTCTCCCGAGCAGCTTCGCGCACCAGTCGGCAACATCCTGGGCAGATGCCCAGACGATCGGACCGGCCGCCCGGAGATGCGCGGTGAGCGGCCGGCTGGCACTCGCCTCGGTGGACCACGCCGCGCGGCCACCGAAGTCGGACTCGATGTCCGGAGACGCGCCGCCATAGCGGGCAGCTTCGGGACCGCCGTAGTCATACCCCGGTGCGGGTTCGCCGTCGTGATGGCCGAACTCGCGGACGCCGTCGCTTAGAAGCCCGCTGGGGTAGGACTCGGAGCCGGTGGAGCCGACGCCATCGAGCCCGACATCGTCGAATCCGGTGTCATCAAAGCCGATGCTGCCCGGCGCGGGTTCGTCATAGCGGAAGAAGTCGTCGCGGTCGAAGATGGCCAGTTCGACTCGATAGTGGGCAGCGAGCATGGCACCGGCATCGTCGAAGATCTCGTGGTCGGCCCGCCAGCCCGGAGTGATCCGCGCGCACAGGTGCTCCTGGCCCTGCAGCTCGAACCTCGGCGGGTGGGTGCAGATCACCCGAGGGGCGAGGATGGCCGCCGCCCGAGGCAGCCGTCCCACCTGGGAGAGCGAGAAGGTCAGCTCGGCGTCCTCGCTGCTCTCGACGCCGTCATCGCCGGCCCGGCGGCCGAGACCACGAAAACGCCCGCGACCACCACCGTCCATGCCCTGCTCCCGTACCCGCCGGAGCAAATCGTCAAGGCACCACAGCAGGAGCTGGTTGTCGGCCGTCTGCCGGTCCGGCAGCAGCAGGTGCCAGTGCCGGTCCTGGGAGGACCCGTAGCGCAACGCGGCGGCGGCCAGCCGGCCCAGGTCGCCTTCGTCCACCGTGAAGCGCCGCGCGTCCAGCGCCGCGGCCCGCGAGGCGAGGCCGCGCAGGCTCTCGGCGGTTGGCGTCTCCGATCCTCTGACCTGGCTCAGCAGGCGGTCGATGGCATCGGCAAGGCTGCCGCCGGCGTCGACCTCGCCAGGTACGGTTCCGGCTGGGACCTCTGACGGTTGCAGCGACAACGCGAGCGTGGAGGTCAGGTCACTGGGGTGGCCGAGGAACAGGCATCCATAGCGCCCTGACCGGTCATCGGCAGGAGACGCGAGGCGGGTCGACTTGTACCGGTCTCGGATCCGTACGCCGACGACGGCCCACTGCCCGTCCCGCACCCGGCAGACGCTCACGTTGCCGCCGCCGGCGCCGGACGGGTTGGCGTACCGCTCGTATCGCCCGCTGCAGGCGGCCAGCGCGTCACCGGTCAGCGAGGAGGCGATGGGTATGAAGCCCTGACCGCCGACCTCCCGCACGCCGCGCGCACGATCGGTCTCATCCCGGTAGAGGATGTAATGGACCCGCGATGCCTCCGGCGTACCGAGTATTTCGTCCAGCGGCTGCGCGGCGGTCACGACCATCAGAGATCACCGCCCTGCGCTGTCCGCGGAGGTTCCGGCCAGACCCCGACCTGGAGCCCGGCCGGGCCGAAGAGCCCGCTCATCGCCAGCACGGACACGAGCGGGTCGAGCACCCTCTTCGGCCGCACTCCGTTGACGAACCGGACATACGGGGTGCCGAACTGGTCCTCGGCCCCAACGCCCTGCGAGCCGGTGGCGGAGACGAAGTGCATCGTCACTTGCCGGAACACCGAGTACGGCTCCAGCCACTTGCCCATATCTCGTTGGAAAAGGTATGCGTAGGCGTCCCGGCTCTCCTGCCAGAGCAGCTGGCGGTCCGGGTTGCGCGCCTGGCGGAAGGCCGCGAGCTGGGGCCGGCGAAGCCACCGCATCACCGGGTCCTCGAACCGCACCTCGTCACACTTGTTGATCGCGATCGCGACGGGGAGGTCGTGCCGGCGCCCGTCCTGGTTCTGCAGCCGGCGCAGGGTCCAGCTGACCGCGGCATGGATGTCCTCGCGCCCCACGCGAGTTCGGTCCCAGTCCGCGACCACGATCATCGCGTCGATGGCGAGCAGGAACTGGTTGCCGAGATCCCGGCCCGACGCGAGCACCTCGCCGGACACATCGAAGAACACCACCGGTCGGGTCACCGAGCCGTGCGTGACGACGAACCCGTCGAGGAACTCCGCCGGCGCGTTGCGCTCTGGCGTGGTCGACTCGATCGCCCGGTTGTACCGGAAAAGCGGGTCGACGAAGGTGGCGACGTAGTTGTCATGCTCCTCGTGGTCGAGCGCGTCGGCACGGGCCCCAATCGCGTCCAGCGCGCCGCGTTCGATCTCCCGCACCATAGCCGCGAGCAGGTGGGACTTGCCCGCGTTGCTGCCACCCACGAACGCGACGACCAGCGGGCGGCCGTACTGCCCGTAGCGCGCCGGGAGGAAGTGTGGGTTCTCGCTCTCCCGCAGCGGCGCGGCGCACTTCTTCCAGGCACCGAGCTGCCGGTCTCGGAGCACCCGTTCGGGCTCCCCGTCGAGTTGGAAGATCGGGATGAACTGGCGGCCTTTGGTCCGTTCGTACAGCGTCGGGTCGGCGTTCCAGTCGAACTCGTGCAGGCAGGTCGGGCAGAGGACGACGGTGGCGTCGTTCCTGGTGAACGGGGTGGTCATTCTCGCCAACTCCTGGATCCGCCGCCGCTTCCGCCAGCGCCGTCGCCACCGGACCGCGCACCTCCGGATCCTGCTGGCTCCTTGGCGCGGCTTATCCGGTCGAACTCGTCGATGCCCTGCCGGAACCGCCTCTCGTTCAGGACTGCCTCCGGGTAGCTGCCCGGAGGCACGAACTGGTCCGACGCGTTCAACTCCTCCATTATCAACTGAATCGACGGCCGGTCCCACGGTTCCGGCCGGAACACGCCATCCAGCGTCTGGTCGAGCCCGGCGGCGATCCCCCGCAGCTCCGGCGGGATCTCGTCGCCGTTGCGCAGCCGACCGTTGAGCACGTGCACCATGACCAGCCCGGCGCTCCAGAGGTCCTCTGCGGGGTCGGCAATCGCGTCGGGCTGGCGCGCCTCCGGCGCCGACCACAGCCAGTCGGGCGCCGGCCGGCATGGCTCACCGGTCAGCCGCGCGTTGCGGAAGTCTGTGATCTGAACGTTCTTCCCGGTCCAGCGGACCGTCATCGGCCAGATGCTGCGGTGCACCACGCCGGCCGTTTCCAACATCGACAGTGCCCGCAACAGGCTGACCTGGAAAGCCTCGACCGTCGGTATCCTCTCCACGAACCGCTCGACCGGGTCCCCGAGCTCCTCCCACAGCATGAACGGCGCGGCCTCGGCGGGGTTGTAGCCGATCAACCGGGACAGCTCCACCGGATAGCGCTGGCCGGCGGCAGTGGTCGCGCGGGCGAGCTGAAGACCGACCTGCACCTCGTTGTCGTACGCCTCGAACGCGTCGGCGGAACCGGATTCGGCGAGATCCTTCGGCAGCTTCTTGTAGAGGTAAGACCTCTTGGTGCCGACCTCGTCGACGATCAGGGTCTCCAACGGCCCCTGGCCTTGGCGGCCGGCCGAGCCGTTCCGGCTGGCGCGGGGCTCCAGCGGCCGCGGCTGGACGAGCAGTCTGCGCACGTTGCCTCGCGGGTCGACGTACTCGATCTCGTCCGGCTCGTCGAAGCCCCCGTCGCCGGCGCCGTATGGGACGTCCGAGCGCGGCCTGCGGCCGGCACCTGGTGGCGACGCCGCCATCACGCCTCCCCGGCGGTGGTCGTGCGCACCGCGCCAGGGCGCAGGCTGACCAGTCGCAGAACTCCGGCCACCTGGCCTCCCTCCGTCCACGCCAGGTCGGCGGGCACCGGCACCGCCGACGCGGGCTCGTGCCCGAGCCTGCCCAGCACGCCCCGCGCGGCCCGCGGGGCGAACCGGGCGACCGCCGCGCGCGCGGCGGAGACGTCGAGGAAGGAAAGGTCCTCGGCGCCGTTGAGCTGCAGGATGTCGTCGTCCGATACCTGGGCGCCAAGCACGTCGCCAACCCGGCGCGACCCGGTCCACACCGCGTCCACCAGCTCCTGGCGCGGCCCGTGGTCCTCGCGGCCGAACGGTGGCTGCTCGTGGATCCCCCGCAGCTGAAGGTGCTGGCCGTACACCTCGAGCAGCCAGTCCGCCTCCTCACGCAGCCACTGCGCTGGGGCATCGAGGGCGCGCCGCTCCAGATCGGTCCACACCCTGGTCAGTGCGGCGCGCACCAAGTCGACGAGGTCCTCGAGGACGACCCTGGAGATCTCGCCCACCCGCTGGTAGAGCAGTACCGCCACCTCGGTTTCCAGGCCCGGAACCGGCTCCGGCGGCGGGACGTCGACCCTGGGGTTGAGCTCGTCGGCGTAGTCGGCGATGGCTCCCTGGATGTCGAGCACCGCGCCACGCACCGCGTTGGTCAGCTCGTGCGCCGCGCGGCGCCGGTTGACCAGCATCCATTCGAACCGCGCCACGTGCTCGGCGAGCTCGGCCAAGCGCACCGCCGCCTCGCGCCCTTCGGACAGGGCAGTCTGCCACCGCCCGGCGGCCGACCGCCAGACCAGCGGCGGCCACAGGACCAGCCCCAGCGCGGCCAGCAGGAGGGTGACAGGGCGCAGCTGGCCGGGCAGCGGAGGGCCGCCGGTGAACCGGGTGAGCGCGCACCCCGCGGCCACTCCTGCCAAGCCGACGGCGCCGAGAGCCAGCCACTCACCCGCGGCGACGCGCTGGTCGGGCAGGCTGCCGGCGACCACCAGCAGCCGGGCACCGGCCAGCGCCAGCAGCCACGCGAGGACTCCGAGCACCGCGGCGGCCGCCAGCCCGCCGGTGCCGCTGGCGCCGACCGGCGACCAGAGGGAAGCGAGCGTGCACAGCAGGAAGACGGGGAGGACCAAGCCGGCCCCGGCAGGCCGGATACCCAGCGACGGCGGGCTCGCCAGCCGCGTCAGGGTGTCGTCCGGGCAGGCTTGGTCGAGCTGGTCGACGTACGCCGCACTGCCTGCGGGGAAGAGCGCCGACGCGATGCCGCCGAGCCAGCGCGCCAGTGTGCCGAGCGACACGCGTGTGTCCTCGTCCGGATCGACCAGGTCGAGCGAGTCGTGGGTGAAGCCGCGCAGACTGGCGACCACCGACCGGTCGTCGATGGTCGACGGCGGCTGCGCGACACCGAGGCGGGCCAACCGGTCGCGGGCGGCTGGGCCAAGGCCGCGCAGCCCGTCGAGGTCGGTGAAGTCGTCGGCCAGGTTGACGCGCAGCTGGCGCAGTTCGTCCGCCGCATCCGTCATCAGCGTCGCCGCAGTCGCCACCGGGCGCCGATCGACGCCGCCCTGTCCGGGCACGCGGCCGGTGAGCAGAGCGCGGGTACCGCGCAGGCCAGTCACCACGGCATCCGCGTCGTCGAGCAGATCGCGGCAGCGTCGCAGCGACGTGCCGAGCAGGCCGTCCGGCAGCAGGGCGCGCACCGAGCGGGGCCCGCGGGCGCCGGAGCGGGCGGCGGCCAGCCCTCGTTCGGGCGGTCCGGCTGGCAGCAGCAGCGACAGCGGCGGGCTGGGGAACAACCCGGCCGGCGGTGCGCCGCCGGCCGGAGTCTTGTCGTCGGATAGGGCCAGCCTGGCGATCGCGCGTTGCTGCGCCTCGTCGAGCACCCCAGTGTCGACCCGGCCGGAGACCGCCCGCAAACCTGGCGCCGCAACGGCGTCCGGCAGCTCGGCCACTAGGTTCGTCACCCGGTCAAACACTGACGGCTCGCGCAGCGCGTCGCGCAGCGCGATCAACTGGGCACTCTCAGACGTGTCTCGAAAGTCGGCGGAGGCGGCGGTCATCGAGCTCGGGCGCGTCTCGCCAAGACCCCAGCCGACACCGCGGCCGTCGCTCACCCACAGGGTGGCGATCGCGCGCTGCCCGAAGATGCTGGGCAGCCGCAGTGCGACGTCTCTGTCCTCGAAGGGCTCGGGGATGTCAGCGGCGCTGGCGCTGGCGCCGGGACCGCGCCAGCTGGCTGGCGCCTCGGTCCAGCCTTCGGCCTCCGGATCC
Organism: Pseudofrankia coriaricola; assembly: GCF_032027725.1. Classification (NCBI taxonomy): domain Bacteria; kingdom Bacillati; phylum Actinomycetota; class Actinomycetes; order Frankiales; family Frankiaceae; genus Pseudofrankia; species Pseudofrankia coriaricola. Next base: position 107,297 of record NZ_JASNFO010000057.1, read on the forward strand.
ACCCGGGTGGCGCGCCGGTCTGCCGCCGCGCCGGTGGTCGGTCGCTGGCCGTTGCGTGCCTCGCCCGCGCCCCTGCCGCGCCCCGGCCGACGCCCGTGGGTGGCGGGGTTTCCACCGTCGCCAGAGCGGCTGGGGCCATAGCTGTGCCGGTCAACGGCCGGCTCGTTCTCAGGGTCGTCGTCCGGAAGGCCGGAGTGCGCCACGCGCCGGCTCTGGGGGGCACCGCGCCCCGGCCGCCGGCCGGCGCGGCCCGGGTCGAACGACGTCGCGGAGGCGCCCCGACGCTCCTCCTGGAGGGCGGCCTCCCAGCGGGCCGCGGTCTCGGGGCTGCCCGTGCCGGGCGGCGTCGCCGTGCCGGGCCGCGGGCCCCGGCCCGGCCGGCCGGCATGCCGGGCCGTCTCGGGCGTCTCCCGCCGGTCGTCGGCCTCGTCTGGGTCCTGCGGCTCCGGCAGCCCGAGCGGAGTCGGCACGCCGCTGGCCGGGCCGACCAACAGGCACATCACCGAGCCGGCTGTCCTGGCCAACGCGACCTTGCGCACCCCCTTCACGTGCGCGGCGCGGCGCAGCTCGCGCGGGTTGTCGACGAGCAGCACCCGGCCCCAGTTGCCGGACCTGACCCCCTGCTCCCTGGCGAAGTCGCGCTGGAACTCGTCGAAGCTCGCGCAGTCGGCCAAGGCCTGGCGGACGTCGTCGTCACGCAGGTCGATCTCGACGACCAGGTCCTTGACGCCGTCAGGGGAGACGGGCATGCCCGACGGGGCGGTCATGGTCATCGCCACGGGTCCGTGTAGTTGTCGTCGTAGTCGTCGTCGCCGCGGCCGATCACCGGGTCCTGCTGGTCGGCCCGGGCAGAGCGGCCGCGCCGCACGGTGCTCACGTTCTCGACCAGCTCCCGCAGGTTCGCGAAGACCGGCAATGAGACGTTCTCGAACGGCAGGTCAAGGGCCGCCGGGAACGTCTTCGTCCAAAACTCCTGCACATGGCCGTGCGGGCCGGCCTTGCGCAGCGCGCGCCGCTCGTCCAGCTCGGTCTTCAGAGCTTCGGCCACCTTGTACAGCGTCAGGAACAGCTCGGCCGGCGGCACCGGGCCGCGGGCGATCCCATGGGGGGAGCTGTGCATGAGCTGCTCACAGAAGTCCCGCCGGATCACGTCGTCGTCGGCGAGGACCCATTCCTCATAGGAGCGCAGCAGGCTGCTCCACGACGACAGCCGGCCATACCTGGTCAGCGGGAGGGTCATCGCCACCCGGTCGCCGCCGTCGCCCAGCTGGACGCGCAGCCGGGCCGGGGACTCCGGGTCGTCGCCCTCACGCATCCCGATGTGGCCGTTCCACAGCGCGCACAGCAGGTGGTGCAGGATACGGACCCGGTCCTCCTCCGTAGTGACCGTCCAGGAAAAGTCGTAGCTGAGCCGCTGACGCCATTTCAGGAAGTCCTGCCGGAACTCGTTCGTGACGGCTTCCGACCAGAAGTGGATGATCTCCCGGACCTCCGGGACCTCGGTCAGGCCCATCGAGGTCCGGAACAGCACAACAGCGATCGACTCGGCGGTGATCGGGCGGAACTCCAGCGCCAGGCCGGAGTCGCGGGGCAGCCGCAGGCGGTCGCGCAGGAATCGCTCGATCCCCTCGTCCGCCGCGCCCGCCGGGTAGGAGATGAGCACCTTGAGATCGCCAGAGCCCTGCGGGGTGAAACCGGCGGGGACCAGACCGTGGATCTTCGCCTCAAACTGACGGATCTCGTCGCTGACGACGCCGCCACCGCCGTCCTCCGGCCGAGCGGCCCGCATTAGTAGGCTCGCCATCGTCGGGAGCAACGGCTGGGTCCCCGGCTGCACGTCCTGCGTGAAGAGGCGCTTGACCTCCTGCTTCAGCCGCTCACGCAGCGTGGCGACGGCCGCCGCCGGCGACTGCTGGCCGGCCTGCCAGGCGCGCAGCCAGCCGTCCGAGCCGAGCAGGGAGTTGACGATGTCCGCTTCCGTGGCCCGCTGCCGGGTGTGGTCGCGGTGGGCGAACCGGTCGAGCACGTCCCGGTAGAACGCGTCGAGGTCGCCATGCGGCGGCAGCAGGTAGGTCACGCCGACGCGGCTGCGGTAGAGCGCGGCGGTCCGCTGCGCGAACAGGCCCGGCTCCTCCTGGACGTGCTGCTCGAGCTCGTCGACTACCGCGGTGAGCTGGGAGCGCAGTCCATCGAAGGTCCTGCCCCACCGGCCGGCCTGATCGGACCAGGCAGCGCTCCACGCACGCTCCGCCTGCCAGGCATACCAGTTGTCCTGCTCGGTGAGCAGGCGCTGGACCCGGTCGTCGCTCCAGCGCATCTTCGACATACCCAGGAACTTGTTCCGCAGGTCACCGAGCTGTGGCGGCGCCTCGGCGATGCCGGCCGGCGGCCGCGGCGAGCGGCGCATCAGGTCGAGCAGCCCGGCGACCCCGGCGCGGCTGGGCGGCGACGCCAGCCTCCGCTCGCCTTCGATCACCCGCCGGGCCCGCAGCAGGTCCACCCCGCCGAGCAGGCTCTCCAGCGCCCGGTACGGGTCGAAGTCGGCGGCGATGCCGGCGACCTCGCGGCGCAGCCGGTCTTCCAGGAACTGGACGTTGCTCTCCATCGTCTGGCTGCGGGTCCGCAGCGCGGCGACGATGTCCTCCGCGCCGTTCACCGGCTCCACATCGGTGAACGGCGGTGGCCGGTGGCCGCGGACCGCGGCGAGGTTCGCGGCGGTGACGAAGCCGTCGACGAGTTCCCTGTTCTCCTCCGCTCCACCGGGCGGCGGGGTGGCCAGCTCGTCGAGCGCCCTGGCGAGCAGCCGCGAGGCGACGACGTCGGCCAGGTCGTCGACCGGGATCGTCATGGAGGCGACCAGACTGGTGGACACGCCCCGCAGGCCGACCCCCGACGAGGCCGGCACCTCCCGCTCCACGCCCCGGTTGATGAAGTCATCGGCGAACGACTGGTAGAAACGCTCCCCGCCCGCAGAGCCGGCGTCGGCGCGCTGCCCGGTGCCAACCAGCGACAGCATCAGGGACACGATGGAACGGTGCAGGTCGTCACGGCGCACCCCGGCGCTGCCGCTGAACAGGAACGCCGTCTGCACCGTCGACGGCAGCAGCGAGGTGGCCCGCTCCTGGCCGGGGTAGAGCACGCCGAGCGAGCCTGGGACGCCCCGGTGGGACAACTCCATGCTCGCCGACGAACCGTTCTGGCTGTCGACCAGGCGGAAGAGGTCCACCAGCGCGCGGGCCGAGTTCAGCCGAGCCCGGCGGCCGCCGCCCAGCTTGTCTTCGAACGCCGACGGCATCAGGACCAGCGGGTAGATCTGCGCCCGGTAGTCGGAACGCTGGAACGCGTCGCCGATGAGATACAGGTAGTCGTAGAAGATCCCGGCGCCGGTGCCGCCGGCGACCGAGAAGGCGACGAAGACGTCGCAGGACTGGCCGAGGCGACCGCCGAGCCGCAGCAGCGCGTCGCCTGAGTTGCTGATCGCCCCGATAGCGTCGTTGATCGGCCCCTGCGCCTGGCCGAGACCGCCGCGGAAGGTCTCGAACAGAGCCGCCCGCCCGACGGTCGGGAGCTGGCCGGCGCCCTTCAGCAGCGGGGCGATTTTCGGCTCGTGCTCGGTGCCCGGCAGCCAGCCGCGCACGTAGTCGGTGGCGTTCGCCCGCAGGCTCATCGCGACCTGGGGGTAGGTGTCGAACCGCGGCACCAGCCCGTGGGTGAGGTGCTGGGTGCGCCCGACTGCCGCCCGGTGCTCCTCGGAGCCGGCGCGGCCGGACAGCGCGGTGAGCTCACCTTCGTTAAGGTCCGCGTAGACGAACTGCAGCGGGGCTGGCAGCTGGTAAGGGAGATAGCCCGCCGAGGGGATCTTCGCCATGAGGTCCCGGCCGTCCGGGCCGCACAGCTCGTCGCGAAGCCGCCGTTCCAGCTCCGCGCCGACCGCGCAGCCTGTCCCCCCCAGGCCCACGAACATCATCGGCTGGTAGATGTTCATCCTCGGTTGCCTGTCTCCTTGCCATCTCCCGAACCGTGGTCCGGTCTGCCGCTCACCTGGCGCGATCCGCTACCAGGCGGTCCAACGTGCTGTCGCCGTCGACTGGTGGGCTGGCCACCGCGCCGGTCACGGCCGGCGGCCTCTGCCAGGCCGGCGGCCGGAGTCACCGCCGTCGCGGCCTCGCCCGCCGGGCGCCTCCTGGGTCGGGTGCTCGTGGACGTCGTCGGCGGGCCGCCGCTGGTGGCCGGCGAGGCCCTGACCCGTGTCGCGGGCCCCGCGGCCCCGGCTGGGCCGGGGGCCCCGGTCCGAGCCGGCGGTAAGGGTCTCGGCGTCACGGTCCGCGTCGCTGAACTGGGAATCGTCCCAGCGAGCGTCGTCCATGCCGCCAGACGAATACCCGTCGCCGGACCTCCTCGCCCAGAAGTCGTCCTCCGCCGGCGCCGGCGAGTCTGCGCGCGCGCCGGAGGTCGTCGGTCGCTGGCCGGCGGCGGTGGTGGTCACGCGGGTGTCCTCGTAGCCGACCTCGAGCCCGTCGCCCACCGACACTTTCTGACTGCCCCGAAGCGGGACCGCCCGGTTGTCCGGCTGGGTCACCACGAGGCCACCCATGTCACCGCGGCGCGCGACGTAACGCTTCTCGCCAGCGCGCGGCCGGTCGAGGGTGGGGCTTGCGCCGGCGGGTTCCCGGACCGCGAAGACCATCTCCGTGGCGCGCCGTGCCGGGGCGCGCAGCTGGTGAACGAGCTGGTCGCCGCGGTAGAGCTGGATCACCAGCCCGCGGACGTCAGCCCGCTCCCGCCGCGCGCCGACCAGCCGACTCACCATGAAGGTCCCGGCCAGCACGAGAACCGCTGCGACGATGTAGAGCCAGATCAGCTTCTTCCACAGCGGCGCCGGCTTGGCGATCGTGACGTTGAAGAAACTTTCGGCGTAGGCCTTCGACGGCTGGTCGGCGTCCACCGCGCGGACGGTGCCGCTGGTCCCGCCGAGCGGAGTCGCAGCGTTGAAGGAGATCTTGAAGGAGGCCTCGGTCCGGCCGGCCCCAGGGCTGTTGACGACCAGGTCGGCAGGGACGAGCTGGGCGAGCGCGCCGGGACTCAGGTCGTCGAGCACGAGGCGCAGCCGATGCGGCTGGCCGTCCTGGTTGGTAATCGTGATCTTTCCGGTCACGGTGCCGCCGGGATACACGGTGCCATCGCCCAGGGAGACGGCGGCGACCACTGGCGGCGGGCCGGTCGAGATCTCGGTCGAGTAGGTGCGCTCGTCGGGCAGCACGCCGGGGGCGTCGACGGTGCCGACGAACGTCAGCACACCGGTCGCTCCGGCGGGCACGGTGTACTGGCCGGAGAACTGGCCGTCGTTGGCCTTCTGGTCGGTTCCCTTACCGTCGTCGGTCAGCGTGAGGAGCTGAGGCGGGACCGTGTCACCGCTCACCCCCACCCCGACCCGCACCCCGCTGAGCACCTTGGGGTCGTCGATCTCGCCGGTGCGGGTCCGCAGCCGGATGTGGATCGCGACCCGCTCGCCGGCCCGCGGCGACGGCGGGTCGACGACGAGGGAGGCGCGAACGACGCCCTGCCAGATCGCCGCCGCGACGACCTCGGTGTCTTTCGTCGTGCCGGGGCCGGCCGTCAGCCGGATCGTCCACCTCCCTGGCCGCGGGTTGGCGACGCGCAGCGAGTCGACGCCGTCGCCCTGCGGGCCGCGGGTGAACGTCGAACCGTCGAAGCTGGCCTGGTCGCCAACCTCCCTACCCAGCGGGTCGAGGTAGCTGACCTGGACGGTCGGGTCACCTTTGAGCACGACGAACGCGCCGTCCGTGCTGATCTCGGGAACGCTCACGTGTAGGTCGACCGACTGACCGGGCCTCAGGTTGCCGCCGCCGAACTCGGCGTGAGCGCAGCGGGCCGACGCATAGGCACGGACCAGCGCCTGAAGGGTGTCGTTCGAGGAACTGACGATGGTCGCCCGCGGTTTCGCGTCTGGCAGGTTGTTACAGGTCTCCTGCGCGCCGCCCGCGGCAAGGGTGTCCAGGGCGTCCTTGTTGATCTTGTCGCCGAATCCCAGCGGCCAGATCTGCGCCCCGTCGGCCCGGGCATCGGCCAGCTCGCCGGTCAGCTCCCGCCGGGCCGCGTCGTTGCGCTCCGCCGGGGTCGCGCCGTACTGCGGGCTGTTCGGGACGTCGAGCTGGCCGTCGGTGAGCATGAAGACCACGTTGGCGCGCTGGATCGAGTCGGTCTTCTGGTCGAGGACGGACAGCGCCTGCCCGAGCGCGGCAGCGAAGTCGGTGTCGTTTCCCTCGTTGGCGTCGCGGCGATGCAGCTTTGCGATACAGCGGACCAGAAACGTCTGGTTCGCGGCGCTGCCGAGGTCGGTCAGCGGGCACACCGGGTCGACGGCCGACTGGCCGGGGCCGTTGGAGCTGCCGAAACCGATGACCGCTACCTGCGACTGGGATGACAGCTCGCCGAGAGCGAGCAACGTCGCCGCGCTGCGCTCCCGTTCCACGTCGGTGTCCGACTCGCTGCCCGACTCGTCGACGAGGATGACGACACGGATTGGCTTGGTCTGGAGGGCCTCGTCCTTGTTGCCCGAGCCGCCGGAATCGGACGCACTGGCCGTCGCGTTCACGCTGGGTGTCGAGAGCGCCCGCGGCCCGTTGGCGCTGGCGGCGGACGCGCCGAGAAGAAGCACCGCCGAACAGACCAAACCATAGGCCGCCGCGCGCTTCATCTGGCGACCGACCCAACCATAAGCGCTGGTCAGCGGCACCCGCCTCAGCTGACGCCGGAAACGAGCCTGGCTTCGACTCAATACCACTCGACGAGCTCCCCCCGGAGAAGCCGAACCGCTCGCTGAATTGTACGTTGCGGGCAAAGTCGGCGCCGCACCCGTGGTGTGTGGACAGCAGACGGTATCGCTGGCCGCCGAGCTGCTTCCGGTCGGTTCCGCCATCCTCCGCGAAGAACGGCCTGGCAGCAGCTCGGCGGGGAGCATGAAGGCCGGCGCCGCCGCTCCCTTAACCCGTTCCCGGCGGGTCGCCACCAAGCGTTGGGCTTGCTGAAGTCGATGCTCTCGTGGGCGCTGGGTGGGCATCCTCGAGTACGCCGGTTCGCGCGCTGAATGGTCACGTTTCTTGACGGCACGTAACGCAAGGTAACCGTCGCGACGTCACCCGTTCGGCGGTGAGCGGACCTTGTACCGAGGGTTTTCGCGCGACAGCCGGTCAGATGGCCGCGGTCAGGACCGGCCCGCACGGAAGGTCTCGCGCGGCGGCACGCCGCGCCGGGCCAGCCACAGGGTGTGCTCGCGGGAGATGGCCTGTTCGGCAGAGTCGACGAAGTCGGCCCACGTCTTGTCCGCGTCGTCGTAGGTGGCCCGCTTCGCCTCGACCTCGTCCAGTGCCTTCACGAGGTCCCGTTCGGTGTGCTGGTAGGCCCGCGCGATCGTCTCGAAGTCCTTCGACTGCGTCCACGCGAGGGCCGCGGCGGCCGCCGCCGCGGCGATACCCACGAAGTCGACGTCGAGGGAGGTCAGGACGCCGACGAGGCCGAGGACGATCCCAGCGAACGGGATGAAGATGGACACGCAGAGGAACCTGTCGGCGTTGGTCGCGTTCTTCCTCGCGTTCTTGCGGTACCAGTTCCGCTGGTTGTCGAGACGGCCGGCGACGTACTGGTCGATCCTCTTGATCAGGTCCTCCGTCCGCAGGTCCGTCATGCTCGGCGACGGCGTGCCCCCGCTTGGGCCATGGGTTATCAGCCGGTCAACTCCGACCTCCTTCATCCGTTCGAGCAGTTCGTCCATGCGGCCGCGGAAGACGTCCTCCGGGGACTTGCCGTCGGCCCGCTCGGCCTCCGCGAACTCGCCGCCACCCACGGCGAACTGCCAGCTCAGCGACTTGACCGACTCGGCGACCGCCCGGGCGTCGTACCAGGTGCGCTCGGGCCGCCTGAGGGCCAGGGCGAGGTTACAGACGAACACGCCGATGAAAGCCACTATGGCGATCCAGGTAGCAACGTCCACCTCGGTCTCCCCGACGTGCGGCTCGATGGGCAGCGCGCCGAAAAGCGCGGACAGGACGGCCAGGACGAGGGACGCCTTCGTCAGCCGGAACAACATGGCCTGCTGGGCCGCCGACGTGCTCGACGCCTCCTTGTGGAGCGCCGGGTAGACGATGCCGCTCATGGATTCCCTCAGTATCTCGGGTCGCTGCGTATCTCAAGCTGCTGCAACTTCTTTTCGCGTGCCCGTACGCCGCGCCGGATATGCGCGGGCCGACCACGCTACGACGCCGTGTCATCCAGTTGGTTCAGCTTCTTCTGGAGCCAGACGCAGTCGTGGACGCCGTACTTCCTGAGGGTATCCAGGTCCGTCCCGGTCGTTCTGACACTCCTGAGCTGAGCGTCACGCCGGCATTCCTCCCGACGGTCCATCAGGCCGAGCATGAAGTAGATCCAGAAGGCCTGCACAGCCGGACGGTGCCACTGGCTCGTCGGCCGGACAGCATTGTCCGGCAGGTCGTCCGGCCGGTAGCTCTTCCGCAGCATCCAGGCGAACGGCAACGAAACCTGCAACGCCAGCGGCGACAGCAGGTCCGCCGCGGGCCGGTACCGGTCCGGCATCGTGAGGTTTTCCCACCGGGTGCCGTCCGGCCTCTTGGCTTCCTTGAGCGTGTCGGACACCTTGTCCTGCTGCTCGGCGAGGGCACCCAGGTGGGTGAAGATGAGCACCCGGCGGTAGTCCGCGTCCATCGGATCTATCATCTTGCTCTGCTCGGCCTCTGCCAGGACGTCGAGCGCCTCGTGGAAGTAATCCTCCGCGAGATTGTGGCGGTGGCCGTCGTGAGCGGGCAGGAACAGGCGCAGTTGTTCGACGAGACCGAGTCCGCGGGTGGCCAGGAAGTAGGTCTCCACTCCGGTCGCGGTCGTCCGGCCAGCGTTACGGCAGGCCCGGCGGAAGTGCTCCTCTGCCTCGGTCAACGCGGCGGCGTTGGGGCGTTCCCGCTTCTGCAGTGCGATCAGCCCGAACTCGAGATCGCAACGCGCGACCAGGTCCGCGTCTCGCTGGCTCAGGCCGTCGGCCAGCATGCGCGCCGCGAGGCACTTGTCCTCGGCGTCCCCGAGGTCGTTGACGAGACGATCGAGGACGGCGGCTGCCAGCGACAGCCGTGCCAGCACGTCTAGCCGGAGAGGCCGGCCACGCAGCCGGTCGATGGCTGCGGCCACCCCCTGCGCCTCATCCTTGAAGCTGTCCGACTCCGACAGCTTCAACAGCCGGCCCACTGGCTCCACGACCAGGTCGCGCTCGTCAAGCCGCAGGACGGCGTCGGCGGCCGCGGTCGCGAGCTGTGCCGCTCGCTCATGGGCCTTCTCCGCGCTGTCCCGTGCGACCCGGATCTCGGCCGCCGCCTGCAGGAATCCGGCGAGCGCCTCCTTCAGCGCGTCGCCGAGATCCCTCGCCACCTCGACCGCCTCCTTGAGCTGGCCCACCGCGGCGGGTTCCTCCTTCTGCTGGTTGGCGAGCGCGAGAAGATACTGAAAGCGCGTGACGGAATCCCCGTCAGTGGCTTTTCTTCTCGCGGTCCGCCGCTCGGCGGCCTCCCTGTCGTCGAGCACGACCGGGGGCAACGGGAACTCGGGTTCGGGCTCGTTCTGCTCCTCCGGCACGTCGTACCGGTCCGCGATCGACCTGAGCAGGGTGGCGCGGGCCTCCTCGCGTCTGCCGAAGGCCAGGGCGGACGCGAGCTCGACACACTCGACGGGCCGGTCGAAGGGAGGGAGACGCGCGAACTGCTCGGTCCGGACGGGGAGAAGGACCTCCCGCCCGCCCTTGGTGACCCGGGGGCGGGCCCACTCCCAGGCCTCCTTGGCCAGATCGAGGCTGATGTAGTCCTCCCTGAGCAGCGGCATGACACACAGCGTTCCGCCGGACCGGGTATTCGTCGGGTTGCCATGGGCCGTCCGCAGCTCCTGCTCGAGGATTCGCGTGTCCAGGTGGTAGGCGCGCTGGCGCCGAACGCTCAGCCCATGTTCCTTGAGCAGCCACTCCACCCACACGGCCACGGCCTCGTCCTCGGCGCTGTGGCTGAGGACCACCCGGGTGTAGTCCGCGTCAATCGGCGGCCGCTCGAAGCTGTCTGTGAACGTCTTCCACTGGTCTCGCGGTACGGTGAACTTCACCGGCTCGCTCAACGTGACGTTCTCTGCCAGGAACTCGACTGCCTTCAGCACCTCGTCGTAGTCCGAGCTAGCCTCCCGCGGCGGTGTCTCGGTATACGCGTAGCGGGGGCTGTAGGGGACGATGGCGCGGTCCCAGTAATCGCGATCATCCTTGCCGACATGATTGCCGATGAGCCCCTCGAATTTGCTCTCGTAGCGCAGCCGCGCCTTCCTCAGCTGTGGGTTGTCACTGAGCTCGACTCGACAGGGAAGCGGGAGAACTCGGGTTCCGGGGCTTTCTTCGTGAATCTGCGCGGCGATCTCCGCCGAGTTGTCGATATTCTGGTCGTTCAGTGAGAAGCACGTCACAACAGTGTCGGGAAGAATTCTGGTAGCGATTCCCGAGGTGTCACTGATACCGGTGCGATTGTCGATGAGCACGTGTTGGAAATCGTGCTTCATCCTGGCCCGGACCGCCTTCAGGAAGTCGCCGCCGCGCAGGTTCCGGAAGAAGTGCCCCCAGTCTAATGAGACGACTTCGTTGTCGTAGTCGGGGTTGAGGTACCCCGCCGGCATGAATTCGATCATGCCGGCGATGCCACCGGCGCTTGTCTCGACCTGCACGGAGAGCTCCTCGAGGGAGGTCAGGTCGTCAAGCTCATCCTGGTTCTCGTGGATCTCGTCCACGGCCGCGCGCAGCAGCGCCGGCGTGTCCACCCCGCGCTCCCGGATGTCCCGTACGGCCTCGGTGACCTTCGCGGTGACCTTCGCGGTCAGATCCTGTTCGAACACGGCCTCGGCTTCCCCGCCCAGCCTGGCGAAGACGTCACCCGCCACGGTGAGAAGCTGTGCGGTCAGGGCTTTCGCCAGTTCCTGATCACCGTGGCCCTTGGGCGACGCCCCGCGACCGTCGACGAGCTGGTCACGGACAGCGGCGGCCGCCGTGGTGAGGGCGCGGCGAAAATCCGGTTCGGAGTACCCCTCCGGAGGGAAGGGGGTCGCGGCGACGATCTCGGCAAAGATCTCGGCGAACCCGCGGCGCAACTCGCCGCGGAGTTCCGCAAGCAGGTCGGCCTCCGCCTGCCGGAATTTCTGCTTGTAGAGCTCGCTGACACGACCCGTATAGCGCGAGATCAGTCCGAGTACGCCACTGGCGTCGCCCCCCGGAGGTCCTTCTTCGGTCGGAATGTTCGGGTAGAAATACTCGCGTAGCCCGGGTGCCTCGAGATCCCAGTCGACGACGAGGACGCGACAGCCCTGGGACGCCAGCACCCACGCCAGTTGGGCCAGCACCATCGTCCGACCGACGCCGCCCTTAAACGAATAGAAGCTGGTGATGGCGCCGACGTCGCTCGTCTGGCCAATATTCGTCGTCATATTACCGCCTGCGGTTTGGCTTGACGTGGTCAAGACCAGGGTCGCTGCCGCCGTCCAGAAGTGTTCGCATCGCCCATATTCCCTTGACCAGCGCCGTCGTGAGCTGGTCCGGGCTGCTGAACGCGTAGACCTCGCCCCCCTGATCGAGAAGGGTCATCACGAAGAGCTGGCGGCTCGTGGATTTCGGCCTCCTGTTGATGGTCAGGGTGTTCACCCAGCTGGTACGAGAGGGCTGCCCAGACAGGTCCTCCCGCCTGAGCTGATCCTTCAGCCAGTCCTCCATGTCAAGATCTGTGACCGGGATGGTGTCGCTGAGGGCGGCCACGGCCTGCTGGCGTTTCCACCCCTCTATCTCCGTCCAGTCTTTTTCTGGGAGAAGAGGATCGGCCTGGGCGACCGCGTTGAAGCGCCGCAGGACCCTGTCGACGATTCTTTCCGGGTAGAGTTCCTCCTTATTCCACTCGGTGTCGACAGGCGACGAATGCCCGAACGGGCACCAGTCGGCCGGGTCGTCTCTGACCGCGTAGATGAGGTTCGTCTCCAGCGTCTTCCGCTGGGCGGCCTCCGGAGAGAACGCGGGTTCCAGTGACTTGAAGTTCGTCAGGCCCAGCGGGTCGAGGGGGTCTGGCCGCCTGGCGAAGTCGGTATGGATCAGTTCCGCGATGGTCTCTACGTACGCGTGGTACTTGGCGGGGTTCGAGCGGAGGAGCCTCTGCAAGCCGGGTCGCTCCGGCGTGTCGTCGGGATAGCCGACGTGGTATGGCGTGAGCACCGGGTGGAGGTTTTCCTTGTCCTTCTTCCTCCCGTCGCCGATCTTTCGCCACCACACTGGAATCAGCCGGTCGAGGGCGCGCTGCCCGGCGGGCGTGGAGGAAAGGAGCCGGCGGCGGAAATAGGACCATTCCTTCGAGCACCAGGGCGAGCCGAAGAAGTTGGCCGAGCAGAGGGGGAGGAAGTAGTCGCACCGGTCGAGTTCCTTCAGAAGCTCGCTCTCCCAGGTCTGCCCGTTTTTCAGCGACTTGTTCGAGTAGAACACGTGGGGTTTCTTGGTACCGGGAAACTTCTCCGCCAGCCGTGCGGTCAGATCGCTCACGAACGTCGTCGCGCTCTGGTTCACGTTGTCGTGGGACGAGAAGCTGACGAAGACCTTCGGCGATCTGGTCCCGGGAGCATTCCCGCTGTTGGTCGCGACGCCGGGTGCCGCGGCGCTCAGGGCCGGGACACCGTTGGCGACACCGTTGGCCGGAACGGGGGCCGTTACCACGTTGGAACTACTCATCTCACCTGCTCCAACTGCATGGGCTGCTCGGCGTTCAGGGCCGGGGCGTCGACGACGGACAGGGTGACGCCGGCGCCGAGGTCGTACTGGTTCTCGGTGCCGGCGGGGATGGCGTGCGAGCTGTCCTCGGCTGACCTCTTCAGTCTGAAGCCGCCGTTGCTGTCGCGGGTGAGCTGAAGATTCCAGCCGGCCTCGCCGGTGGCGGACAGTCTCGGCTGGGTGCTAAGATCGCGTACCTTCAGGTACAGGGTGTCGCCCAGGTCGGGATCCGCCTGGAAGAATGCCACTGCTTTCGGGCCCCGGCGTAGATAGACGGTCACCCCCGAAAGAGTGGGCGGCGCGATCGGAACCGTGGTTGACACATCGAGGAGGCTCACCGGGGTCGACCTCCCCCGGAGGAGATGCATGATGAACGCCACGACCAGCGCCACCAGTAGGAAGCCAACGACTCCGATAGTGACCTGATAGGGCCGCAGCGCATCGTGTCCGTCAGGGGGCACCGGCTGCTCGGTCGGCGACGGCACCGTCGTTGGCGGGGCGGTCGTTGGCGGAGCGGTGCAGACAGTTGTCAGCGACGCCGCCTGCAACACCTGGCCCGCGGCCGCCTTCAGGCCGTCGACGCTGCCGGCGAAGACGGCCTGAGCGCCTGAGCCGCAGGCGGGCTGGCCGGCCCCCGTGGCCAGGTCCGTCAAGGCCTGCTGGTCCTTGTCGACCGCCGTGCCGGCGCCGACCGGGAATCCGACGGGCCAGACCTCGATCCGTGCAGCCCGAAGCTCCGAGGCAACCACTCCGGGCAGGTCCCGGCGAGCGTTCTCGGCTCGGACGGCGGAGTTCGGTGGGTTTCCGTCCGATCCGGCCGCGCCGAGCGGCTCACCGGCCAGCAGAAAGATTATCTTCCGCACGCTGTCGGGGCTGGGCCTGCCGAGGACCGGTTGTTCGAGGATGGTTTTCGCGAGGTCCAGGGCGAGAACGGGATTGGCGCCGTCGCCCGCACTGGTCCAGCGGTGTTGGAGTCTGTCGACGCAGTTGTGCAGGAACTGTGCCGATGAGCCTGGGCCAATCACGCTTGTCGGGCAGATGACCTCGGCGGCTGGCCCCTCCCTGGGTTCACTGCCGTACTCGACGACGGTCACGAGGGAGCCGCGCACGCTCTGGGCCGTCATGTAGGTGTCGACCGCTTGGCGCACCTGGTCCAGGGTTCCCTCACCGATCCGGGCCGAGACGTCGACGACGACGACAATGGCCACGGGCGGGGGATCCGTGGTCGATACCCCGCTGACCCCGCCCGCCGCGGTGACGACGCCGGCGAGTTGGCCACGGTTGCCTAGGGCTGCTCGCGGCGACGCGACGGGAGCGGCCCGCGAGTGGTCGTCGGCCGTGGTCAGCCGGACGTCCGAGACCTGGTGGTTGACAAGTGCAGGGCCCATGACCAGCACAAATGCTGTAAGGGCCACGATGGCTGAACCCATAATTCGCCGGCGCGGCGTATTACCGCGCGCTCGCGACAGCTCTCGTAGCAATGGCCACCCCCGTAGGACCGGCTATCGAGATTTGCCACAATACAGCACACGAACCGGTCGATGGTGACAGGTCCGGCCATTTCCGTCGCGACGGTCGAAGATCGTGTCTTCGGTGGGACTGCATGGCCGCCGGTGCACTGGCGCTGGTGATCCGATCATTGTTGTGACCAGGCATTATTGTGGCCGACGACTACTTCACCGCCCGTCCTGCGCTGACGGTCTGCATGGAGCGAAGGCGTACGAGTCCGCGCATCGGCCGCGGTCGAGCTTGAAGCAGCCATGCTCGTCGAGTGGGCCGCGGCGTTGCTGCGGCGGCCTTAGCTTGTCGCTTAGCTTGCCCGTCCCTCAGGTCCTGCGGCTGTTGACGTGCCGGTGGCCTTCCGGACCGGTTGGATGATCGCCCGTTGTCGGTGGCGGAGTGTCAAGGTCGACCTGCGTCGGGCTGACGTCGGGGGTCAAGCGCCACAGCCACAGTGGATTTGGTTCCGTTCGCCGGGCCACCGTGGGACGGCCAGGCGGATCAGCGCGCCTGCCAGGATCGGCAGCTGGCCCGCCTGCCCTTCCCAGCTGCGCAGCGGGTCAGCCTCGAGTAGAGCCGGTCCCAGGCGGCCGCGGCCGTCCGTCCGTCGCGGGTGGTGTCGGTACTCGCATGGCGGCTGTTTCCCCTGCTTCGCCGCAGGAAGATCTCATCGGCCGAAACGGATACGGTCAGGTACTCACGCTGTCGGGACGACAAGCGGACATGGCGGGTCCGACTACAGGTCGCCGGTGCCGCCCGCAGGCTTGTCACAGTTGACCGTCCGGGTGCCGGGGCCGGATGACGGGTGCCGGGGCCGGATGCGGAGAGCGAGCTTGCACTCACCGGGGTCGAGTGCTAAACAGGGAGCTGGCACTCGGGTAGTCTGAGTGCCAGCAGGCTGAAACGACGAGGCTGTCTCGATCAGTCATCCGGGCCGATCCGCGGATCGGCCCGTTGAGCGCCCGCTCTGGGGCTGCGGCCCCAGGGGACGGGCGCCGGTGCGCGGGTCGTGGCGTGAAGCCGTCCGTCGCGGGCGTCGTTGTGGCCAGGCCATCACATTGCCATATCCCTGTGGGAGGACTCCGACACCATGCCGAAGATCATTGCCTTCGATGAGGAGGCGCGGCGCGGCCTGGAGCGCGGCATGAACCAGCTGGCCGACGCCGTGAAGGTCACGCTTGGTCCGAAGGGCCGTAACGTCGTTCTGGAGAAGAAGTGGGGCGTACCCACGATCACCAACGACGGTGTCTCCATCGCCAAGGAGATCGAGCTCGAGGACCCGTACGAGAAGATCGGCGCCGAGCTCGTCAAGGAAGTCGCGAAGAAGACCAACGACGTCGCGGGTGACGGCACGACCACCGCGACGATCCTGGCCCAGGCGCTGGTCCGTGAGGGCCTGCGCAACGTGGCCGCGGGTGCGAACCCGCTGAGCCTGAAGAAGGGCATCGAGGTCGCTGTCGAGAGTGTCTCCGAGGAGCTCTCGAAGCAGGCCAAGGAGGTCGAGACCAAGGAGCAGATCGCCTCGACCGCGTCGATCTCCGCGGGTGACCCGGCGATCGGTGCCCTGATCGCCGAGGCGCTCGACAAGGTCGGCAAGGAAGGCGTCGTCACTGTCGAGGAGAGCAACACCTTCGGGTTGGAGCTTGAGCTCACCGAGGGTATGCGCTTCGACAAGGGCTACATCTCGCCGTACTTCGTCACGGACGCCGACCGTCAGGAGGCCGTCCTCGACGACCCGTACATCCTGATCGTCAACAGCAAGATCTCGGCGGTCAAGGACCTGCTCCCGTTGCTGGAGAAGGTCATGCAGGCGAGCAAGCCGCTGGCGATCATCGCTGAGGACGTCGAGGGTGAGGCGCTGGCGACCCTGGTGGTCAACAAGATCCGTGGCACGTTCAAGAGCGTCGCGGTGAAGGCCCCCGGTTTCGGTGACCGCCGTAAGGCGATGCTTGGTGACATCGCGATCCTGACCGGTGGCCAGGTGATCTCCGAGGATGTCGGCCTCAAGCTCGAGGGCACCACCGTCGATCTGCTGGGCAAGGCCCGCAAGGTCGTCGTCACCAAGGACGAGACGACCATCGTCGAGGGCGCTGGCGACACCGACCAGATCTCGGGCCGGGTCAGCCAGATCCGCAACGAGATCGAGAAGTCAGACTCGGACTACGACCGCGAGAAGCTGCAGGAGCGGCTGGCCAAGCTCGCCGGCGGCGTCGCCGTCGTCAAGGTGGGCGCGGCGACCGAGGTCGAGCTCAAGGAGAAGAAGCACCGGATCGAGGACGCCGTCTCGAACGCGAAGGCGGCCGTCGAGGAGGGCATCGTCGCCGGCGGTGGCGTCGCCCTGCTCCAGGCCTCGATCAGTGCCTTCGACAAGTTGGACCTCAGCGGCGACGAGCTCACCGGCGCGAACATCGTCAAGC
>NZ_JASNFO010000058.1:0-105884 GCF_032027725.1 Pseudofrankia coriaricola
GAGCGATGTTCCGAGGGCTACCTGCGAGGAGTCAGGTCATGCAGGGTGCTCCGAGGTCGGGCCGGTCGAGGTTGTCCGCGACGGCGGCGAGCGACGCTGCGAGAAGGTGTTCGGGGAGGTCTGTCTGTTCGGCGTGCCAGCGGATCCAGTCGGGTAGCAGGGCGCTGGCCTCCTTGGTGACGGGGTCGTCGACCCAGTCGCTGATCAGGCCTCGGATGTGGCGGACCCGGTGGGGTGAGGCCGCGTGCCAGGTGCCCGGAAGCCGTCCTTCGATCCACTCGTAGGCAAGGGCGTCAAGGGGCTCGGGGGCAGGCGGGTTGCCGTGCCGGTCGCTGTACCAGGTGGCGAACGCGTCGACGAGCGGGCCTGCGTCGAGGTCGCGGTGAAGGTTGGTCGCGCGGGGCAGCGGGGTGCCGCGGCGGCGTAGCGCGTCGGCGAGCTCATGCAGGCGGCGGCTGGTCCGGAACCAGTTGTCCAGCGCCGAGTCCGACTCGTCGCCCTGGAAGATCTCGCCCCCATGGTCGGCGTACGCCAGGCAGACCAGTTCGTCGGCGCGCTGCGCCGCGGCGGGCTCGGCGTCGCTCGCGGACTCGCCGGCGAAGGCTCGCCACGCTGCGACGGCCTGGGCGACGTCGTCGTACACGCCAGCGTTGACGACGGTCACCATGCCGCAGGCATCGACGTCGAACAGGAACACCGACGGGTCGACCCCGCCCGGGTAGGTGAAGCCCGCGATCACCCCGATCCGGCTGCCGTAGGCATCACACAGGTGCCAGACCTCCCCGGTGGAGGACAGACGGCGCATCGCCGGCAGCCAGCGCGCCTCGCCCCGCCCGCCAGCACGGGCGACCTTGGCGGCGAGGCGTCGGGCCGCGGTGGTCGCGCCGGAGGCGAGCGCGGGCGAGCCGATCGCGGCCAGGCCGTGCAGCAGCCGCCACGGCCCCTCCCAACCAGTGCCACCGCGGTCGAGTTCGTCATGAATCCGGGCCGCGGTCGCCTCGGTGAGCTGCGCGAACCACCAGTCGACCCACAACCCCCGGCGAACGTCGCGCACGGCGTGGCGGATCTGCCCACCGACCAGCTCGACGGTCGCCTCCTCCAGCACACGGGGCCCATCGGCGGCCAGAACCGCGCCAGAGCCGTCGAGGACAGCCGCGATCGTCGGATCGAACCAGGCCGGCCTCTCCCGAGAACCCACGAACAGGTCCACCGGCGAGACCTCTGCCGCCGAGCCGGCCTGCGCCCTGCCCGCACGCGGCGAGCCAGCACCCGACCGACCGGACGGCCCGTTCTTGGACTTCTTCGGCTTTCGCCCACGGGAGACCGGTGACATGTGGCTGATCGTAGGGACCCGCACCGTCAGGCCAACCAAGGCCATGGCGTGGTCCGGCCAACCAGATCTACGAGCCCACCCACGGCGGCGGGTCGGGATGTGAGTGAACGGCGGCATGCGGGATGTCGGTTGCTCCCGACCTCCGGACGCAAAGCGTCCCGGCGCGGCGGCGCCTACCTGCCCGGGCCACTGTGTTGGACCGGTCCGCCAGCCGCGCGGATGTCGTTCGCGATGACTGACCTGATGACCGGTGTACGACGCGATGTCGTGCGCGGTGTCCCTGGCGATGAGGGCCGCCGGCAGCGTCAGCAGTTGTCAGTGCGGCTACCGGCGACGCCCGGGGCCGTTCTTGCCGCTGATCGGAGCGTTCCATGTCGAACCGCGATCACTATCGCGTCAGTTCTCGTCTGTCTCGTCGCCGGCATGCCCAGACCGGTGGCACACATCGAGCACTACCGTCACCACGTCCTCGGCCTGCCCTACGGCACCCCCGCCCAGCCCGACGCCGCCGACCCCACCCAATACGCGCTCGGGGACCGCCCCACCGACCCTGCCGACGTGGCCGAATACGACCAGGCCCGCGACATCAGCGGCCTGCACGGCGGGCAACTGGCTCTGTAGGTACGACACAGGCACGCATGTGGACCTAGGTTGATCAGGTCGTAGTTGCCATCGCGCGGCCGGTGCTCACATCACCGATCAGAAAAGAGGTTCGAGTTCCGGTTGCCGCCTGTCCCGAGCAGGGGTGCCAGTTCGTCGATCAGCGTGTCGATGCTCGCGTCGCGCGCGACGGCCCGCGAGATCGCGGAGGCCACGGCCGGCTGCGCGGCGAGCGTGACGAGGTCGGGTCTCTCCTCGCGCCAGGCGACGCTTGCCGCGCCCCATCCTGGACGGCGGTAGAAGTAGTGGCAGGTGATGAGGAGTCCGGTCACCGCCTCCACCACGTCGTCGGCCGGTCCGACGACGGTGAAGGCGCGGCGGCTGATCTGGGGATTGCGGACCACCATGGAGGTCGCCGCCCTGCCATAGCGATCCCGCCAGCCGTAGTGCAGGGTGCCGACCCCGGTCTGGAGGGCAGCGCCCATGCACAGGCAGCAGGGCTCCACATTCGTGTAGAAAACGTGATCCTGACTGGTACATCCCGGCCGACCTGCTTGACGTCCCCGGCGAACAGATCCTCAGCCCCACCGACACCCAGCAGGACATCGTCGCTCGCATCGTCACCGAGGCCCTGCCGCCCCGCCTCCGACCAGGTGTCCCACCGGCGCTCCCGGCCTAACGGCACGTACCCGAAGCGGGCGCTCCAGCGGCTTCGACGGCCGCGTCGCCGTCTCACGGCGGGATGCGGCAGGCAGGTGACTCCAGGGACGATCGTCCGGCATCGGACGATTCTTGCCGGAGCGTAGCTTCTCTGGTGCTCTATGTAGGTGGCAGGTAGACGTTCGGGGTGGTCGGACTTCCTTCGGGCCCAGGAGCAGGAACGCACGCGTATCGAGCGCGAGAAGCGCAAAGTCGACGCCGCCATCCAGCGGGAACGGCAGCAGGAAGAACGCGACAGGCGGGCGGCCGCGCGGCGAGCCCAAACCGACGCCAAGGCGCGCGAGCAGGTGGCGCACGAGACAGCGGCGGCAGAGGCTACGGAGCGCACTGAGGAGATCAACGCCAAGGTCAGGCGGCTGGAAACGATTCTGGACGGAGCGAGTCCAGCCCCGTTCTCCTTCGACAGTCTGCGGCAGGCAGCCCGGATCCAGCGGTTCAACCTGGCGCGCTTCGGCGCGCCGGCGCCATCTCCGGACTGGCAGGACTTCGCTCCGGAGGGCCCGCCACGTGGCCTTGCGGCGAAGTTCGGTGGCCGTGCCCGCTACGAGCAGGCATTGGAAGACGCCCGGCGGCTCCACCAGGAGGCGCTCGACGCCGCGCAGCTCGCTGAAGCGACCCGGCAGAAGCGGATCCGGCAGGCGCGCGAGGAACATCAGCGCCGCGCCGACGCGGCACGCGCTGAGGTCGACAGACACAACCAGGCGGTGGACCTCTTCGAGGCCGCCTACTGGGCCGGTGATCCCGACGCCATCGAGGATTTCGTGGGTCAGGTGCTGGACCGGTCGCCGTACCCACCCGGATTTCCGGCCCGCCGCCGGCTCGCCTACCGACCCGAGCCCCGCGAGCTCTGGATCGAATTCCAGCTGCCAGACAGAGACATCGTGCCGCCCGAACGCGGGTTCCGCTACGTCAAGACCCGCAAGGCGACCGACAGCCAGCTGCGCACCAAGCAGGATCGGGATCGCCTCTACACCTCCGTGGTCGCGCAGACGGCGCTACGGATCCTCCGCGAAATCTTCGAGACCACCCCGGCAGAGTTGATCGATTCGGTGGCCCTCAACGGACACGTGGACACTCATGACCCGGCCACCGGCCAGCCCGCCTACCCATGTCTGATCACGGTCAGCGTGTCCCGCGCGGCTTACCAAGAGCTGAACTTCAACGACCATCTCAAACCCATCGACTGCCTTAAGCGACTGAAAGTGATCATGTCGCCGCATCCATACGACATCGTCGCCGTGACGCCGATCGTCGACTTCGACCTCTCCCGCTACAAGTTCGTCGACGACTTCGACGCCGCAGCCGAGCTCGACAGCCGACCAGACCTGCTGCACATGGACCCATTCGCCTTCGAGCATCTCATCCGCCAGCTGTTCGAGAAGATCGGAATGAAGGGCTGGGCCAAGACGACCCAAGGGTCTCGAGACGAGGGTGTCGACGTCGTCGTCACCGATCCCAACCCGATCACAGGTGGCATCTGCGTCATCCAGGCCAAGCTGTACAGCCGGGTCGTGCCCACCGAGTCGGTACGGGCACTGTGGGGAACCGTCGAAGAGCAGCACGCCACCAAAGGCATCCTGGTCACGACCGCCTGGTTTGGCCCCGCCAGCAGGGAGTTCGCCGCGAAACGCCTTGGACGAGTGCGTCTGATCGAAGGAGACGAACTCAAGGGTCTCCTCGAGGAGTACCTCAACAAGAAGGTTCGCATCGGCCTGCCCAAACCACCCCCACCCCGCCGCGGCTCAGGCACCTGACGTTCACCGCCGATCGTCGCTGTTCGGCGCCTGGG
The DNA here is from genome assembly GCF_032027725.1 of Pseudofrankia coriaricola. NCBI lineage: Bacteria > Bacillati > Actinomycetota > Actinomycetes > Frankiales > Frankiaceae > Pseudofrankia > Pseudofrankia coriaricola. Next base: position 4,443 of record NZ_JASNFO010000058.1, read on the forward strand.
CGGTCAGGCGGTCGATGCGCTTGGCGGTTCGCCGACCGCCTCTGGGCCCGCCTGCTGGTTGATCGTGGCGAGCTGGGCCAGAGCGTCGTCGCGGACGTTCTCAGCGGCCTGGCGGGCGGCGTCGGAACGGGCGGCGCGGGCGGTCGCCTCGCGGGCCTCGGTGCGGGCGGCTTCTAGGACGGCGACGGCCTGGTCGGCGCGGGCCTGTTGGGCAGCGGCAGTCTCGCGGGCAGCGGCGAGCAGTTGCTCGGTGGCCGCGGCACGGAGCTGGAGACCGCCACTGGTTCAGACGGCCCGGTTGGGCACGCGATCCACCCGTCTTGACCGCCTTCGCCTCGGCCTGCCCCATCTGGTCAGCCACCGCACGGAGGCAGCCGCACTTAACGGCGAACTTAACCACCGTAGACTCGTATGATGCTGGCTATGGTCGGTGACAGAGCCTCGCATGCCACACCGCTGTCGGTGGCGCGGTCGCTGCGTCTGCTCGGCGAGCATGTGTCGACCTGGCGGAAGCTGAACCGGCTGACCGCGGCCCAGGTCGCCGAGCGAGCCGGGATCTCACGGGACACGCTGCGCGCCATCGAGCAGGGTAAGGGCACCGCGAGCACCGAGAACCTGTTCAGGGTGCTACGCACCGTCGGGATCATGGACGCCGTCGTCAGGGCCACCGACCCGTACGAGACCGACGTCGGCCGGCTACGCATGGACGAGATCCTCCCCAAGCGAGTACGGCGCTGATGGCCGAACGGAATCCTGTCGAGGTCACCGTCGAGATCGACGGGCAGGAGACCGCCGCCGGAACGTTGTGGCTTCACGACCGCGGCGGACAGAGCGCCACGTTCCGCTACACCGACGCCTACTTGACCAACCCTGCCGGATACGACCTCGACCCGGCACTGGCCAGGGCCGCCGGCGTCTTCCACACGCCGCCGCGGTCAGCCATCTTCAACGCGTTCGCCGACAGCGCCCCCGACCGATGGGGTGAGAACCTCATGAGGCGCGAGGAGCGCGAGCGCGCCCGTGCCGCCAAGACCACACCTCGCACTCTCGGCAAGGCCGACTTCCTTCTCGGTGTCCGCGACGACACCCGCCAGGGATGTGTCAGGTTCCGCCAGCCGGCAACCGCCACCTACTATTCGACGCACCGGCACGCGGTCCCACGGCTGATCGACCTGGCCCGGCTCATGCGAGCAGCCGACCGCGTCCGCGCGGAGGGCGACTTCGACCGCGACCTCGCGGACCTCATCGACGCAGGTAGCTCGCTCGGTGGCGCGCGCCCCAAGGCAACGGTACGGGACGTGTCCGGGCGGCTCTCGATCGCCAAGTTCCCGCGTTCGGACAGTGATGAATGGGACGTGGCCGGTTGGGAGGAGGTACAACTGAGACTCGCTCGGAGAGCGGGGCTTACCGTGGCGGAGTCGGAACTACTGACCGTTGCCGGCCGGCACGTACTACTCCTGAGTCGCTTCGACCGCATCGGGGCGCGGCGTCTGGGGTTCGCAAGCGCCCTGACAATGCTCGAGGCCTCCGACGGGGACCTCCGCAGCTACCTTGAGATCGCCGAGGTGATCGAACGTTACTCGCCGAGAGCTGACGCCGACCTGCGTGAGCTCTACCGGCGGATCCTGTTCTCCATCCTGACCGGGAACACCGACGACCACCTGCGAAATCACGCGTTCCTGCGAGAACGAGACGGCTGGGCGCTCTCTCCTGCCTATGACCTCAACCCCAATCCGGACAACCCGGCCCGGCTGAGCACGGCCGTCGATCTCGACAACACCGACGCAAGCCTCGACGTCGCGCTGTCGGTAGGCAACTACTTCCGCCTGTCGCCGCCAAGGGCCCGCGACCTCGTCAGAGAGGTGGAGACCGCCACGGCGGGCTGGCGGCAGGCCGCCGCCGAGCTCGGCATCCCGAAAAGCCAGGCCGACCGGATGGCAGTGGCCTACGAGAGCGAACAGCGACAGATCGCGCGTGCTCTCAGTGTGCCTTGAGGATCGGTGCAGGCGCGTGCGATCGCGTCAGAGACTGCCGTTGATCACCAGTCACACCCGCACCGAACGCAGCGGCGGCGCCGTCGTCCCAGGCAGACGTCGAGTGGTTGAACCCTGCCGGCGAGCGGTGAGGCACCATCCCACCAAGTGATCGCGGTGATCTCGTCGTTCGGGGCGAAGGCGTTGCCTGGTGTCGCTCGCCCGGCGTAGATCGCCGCGTACTCGGCGCGTTGCTCGGGGCCAAGCGCGAACCGCGCGAAGCCAGCGAAGGTCAGATCAACCCGACGCACAGGCCAAGGCCGGCCCGACCGCCAGCCGCGCCTGAACGCCGTGGATATTGGCCTTGGCGTTCCCTACCGGCCAAGTTGCCGGTTGAGTTCCTCCAGCATGTCGACGATCTCCAGCCGGCCGCTGCCCGCGGCCTCGGCCAGGACCGATCCTCGAAACCGGCCAACCAGAATGTTCGGGTCCGCGCCGTCGGCCAGCGCCTGTCCGACGGCCACCTCGTCACCGGCCCGCACAGCCTCGACCGGGCGCTGATCGGCAGCCTGTTTCACCGGTCATCACCACTGGATAGCTCGGCGAAGGCACGCAGATGCAGTCGTGCCGCGACACTGCGGGGGAACCAGGGGAAGTAGTTGCTGTCGAGTCGCCGATCCTTCTGGGGCCGCGGTCCGTTCCGCCGACGGTGGAGATCGTCGTCCGGATACGGCTCGCCATTATGCGGCAGAGGAGCGTCAGGATCTAGCTGGTGCAGACGCAGAGCATGGTCGAACAGGGCGGTCTGGGATCCGAGCGATCCAGGCTCGGCCGTCCCGCTCACCGAAGGACGCAGGACTCGATTCTTCCGATCATGATCGGCATGATGCCAACGCCGACCCACCAGGGCAAGTAGCGCACCCCGTATCCGCCATCCTCGAATCCGCGATCAATGCCTACGGACGGCGCAGCTCCTCGGGCCATGCCGCCGATGTCGCCAGGCTGATCATCCGTTTCCGATCTTGACGGTCTGGCTGACCGACTCCAACGGGCCTTGTCTTATACGAACCGTGCAGTATTCGCCTGTCTCGATTCGCCGAGGGCACATCGGACTCCGCGAGAGAGCCGCCGTGTAACCTGGCGGTCGCACACGGGAACGGCAGGATCGGCCCGCCCCGACCCACGGCGAGTTCCATCGGCGGACTGGGTGCGAGTGCATGGAGGCGCCGCCGCGCTCCCCGGCTCCAGTCGGGCCGTCGGTCAGGCGCCGCGGCTCACAGGGCCTTGGCGACGGTGGTGATGGTCCCGTCGGGCCCGATCCGGCGGATCCGGTTGTTCGCTATTTCGGCGACGTAGAGCGCGCCGCTCGTGTCGATGACCACCGAGTGGGCCCCCCAGAAGGTCGCCGCGACCGCCGGCCCCCCGTCGCCCCCGAAGCCCGTCTGGCCAGTCCCCGCGACGGTGGTGATGATCCCGTCGGGCCCGATCTTGCGAACGTTCTCCTTGACGGGGCTGACGACGTACAGCGTCCCGTCGGGCCCGATCTCGAGGATGGGCTGGAACAGGCCCGCCTTCAGCGCCGGGCCGCCCTCGCCCATCCGGCCGTCGGCGGTTTCGTCCAGCCGGCCGCCGGCGACGGCGGTGACCCCGCCGTCCGCGTCGAGGCGGTCGACCGTGGAGCTGATGAGATCGGTGAAGTAAAGGGCGCCGTCAGGGCCGACCTCGACGGTGCTCAGGCCACCGCCGGGCACGTGGATGACCGTGGAGATGACCCCGTCGGGCGTCACCTTGCGGATGCGCTCGTTGCCGAAGTCCGCGAAGTAGATCGTGCCGTCGGCAAGCACCGCGAGGTCGTCGACCGAGCCGATCTGCGCCTCGGTGGCGGGGCCGCCGTCACCGGAAAATCCCTTGACACCGGTTCCGGCCACTGTGGTGGCCATGCCCGCAGAAGGGGTGAGCCGATTGATGCGGTGTTCGCCTAGATCGGGGTAATAAAGGTTACCGGCGTCGTCGAAGTCGACCTGCCCGATGCTCGGGCTACCGCTGTAGCCCGGATAGCTGACGTCGATGTTAAGGACGTCGCCGTCCCGGCCGATCCGGTAGATCATGGCGCCACTGGAGCCATTACTGGACACGTACAGCGTGCCGTCCTTGCTCACCGCCACGTGTTCCGGCTCGAAGTCCGCGATCGCGAGTGCCTCGCCGGCGTAGGCAGGCCCGGGGCCAGGCGGCGGGGTGCGGGTGGGTGTCGGGAGGGCGGACTGCGCGCCGGGGGCGGTTCCGGTCGCGGCGGGTGTGCCCGCCGGCGAGTCGTCCGAGTCGCTGACGATGAACGCGGTCGTCCCCGCGGCCACGAGAACGACAACGGTGGCGAGGACGGCTGGGATCAGCCAGGTCCGGCGGCGGCCCCGCGGGGCACCGCCGCCGACGGGCCCGTACCCATGCGGAGGCGGGCCGCCCCAAGGCGCGCCGCCGGCCGGGGGCCAGGGGGTGGCACCGGCTGGACCCCCCGGGACGACCCAGGGGGTAGCGCCGGTCGGGACGACCCAGGGGGTGGCGCCGGTCGGGCCGCCTGGGACGGCCCAAGGCGTAGCGGCGGGCTGGGAGCCGTAGGGGGCGCCGCTGGGCGGGGACCAGAATGCGGCTTCCGCAGGGAGGGCGGGACCGCCGACGGATGCCGTGGGGACTAGGCCGGAGGGGATGCTGCCGGAGGGGGCGCCCCCTCCGGCGGCGCCCGGCGGCGCGGTGATGGCGACCGCCGAGGGCTCGGAGCCGGTCGGATGGTCGCTCCCGCCCGCGTGTCCGGGCTCGGGGGCCGGCGGCACGGCGTCAGGGTGACCGGCTGGGAGACTCGTTCCCGAGCCGCAAGGCGTGGTCTCATCTGGCGCCGATCCAACGGTCACAGCCGTCTGCACTCTCCCTGCTAGAGTCTGGCCAACTTGCCCCATATGGGGCATGCCGAATTGAGTACGGCGATGTTAGCGTAAGGGTGCAGCAGGATCCATCCGTGCTGCCCTTATCGAAGACCGGCCTTGACCGGCCCAGGAACGCGGCCCGCGACCTCGCCATGGACCGCCACGACATCGGCGCCACCGGCCGCTATCTCGCCGCGACCGCGACCGCCAATACTCGGCGATGTTCGACGCGATCCTCACCGACGCCGGGCGTTGCGGGCATGCCGGGCCTACGGTAGGCCGTTGTCGCGTCGCGTAGTGCGCGGTAGACAGCGTCGCGAGCGGGCTCGCCAGGGAAGCCGCCAGGGAACAGCCAGGTCGTTGCCGGCTTGATGGTGCTGTCAAGGATGGACGCGGTGCGGGCGGCGTCGCGCTGAGCGTGCAGAACAGCGGCGACAGCTGTGGGCAGGAGCAGCCTGTGCGCTCCCAGGCGGAGGTAGGTCCGGAGTGAACGCCTCCACCTCACCCGGCGTCCACTTCCACGGGTACTGGTTCGTGAACGCCGCGAACCGGCGCACGAGATCGATCCGGGCCCGGATCGTGGCCGGCCGAAAAACCGGCTCTGCTGCTGACGCGACCAGCCTTCCAACATTGCCGTGAACACCGCCGCCGCCGGATCGAAATGCGCAATCGTCATGGCCAGAACAAGATACGCAGCCCCGGGCAGATCAACGCGTTGCGCCACGGCCACCTCGTGTTGCATCCGATGCATCATCGTTGCATCGAACGTTGATATCGGCGTTTAGGCCGCGGTGGGTTGCGTGGTTGCCTGGCGGCGCCATTCGGACAGATAGCGGCGGGCGGTGCCCGCGTGCAGGTTGATGGCGGGTGCGAGGTCGCGGGCGAGGGCGTAGTCGGTGCGTGGGTCGTCGGGGGCGACGTCGCGGAGCAGGATGGTGGCGAGGCGGGCGCGTTTGCTGCCGCGGCGGCCGGTGCGCAGAGCCCGGGTGAGCACCGCCGGCGGGATCGGCTCCGGCGCCGCGTCCCACGCGGTAGCACTGTCCGGCCAGGACACGTCGCGCTTGGTCGGCCGGTGCGCCGCTCTGAGCGCGGCGGGCCGGCGGTCTCCGGGCGCCGAGCGCCGTCGCGGGCCGCAGCGGTCGGCTCCGCGCGCTGCCCGCCGTCGAGATCGCGCTGTCCGTCCGCACCGTGCCCGGTACCGCCGCCGAGGCTGTCGTCGTCGCTGGAACCAGTCAGGTGGACGCGGCTGGGCACGAAGTGTTGGGCGCCGCCCGAGCCGGGCCTGGGCGTGCTGGTGTGGCCGGCCGGTCGGGGGCCAGCCTGAACGGCGCGCCCCGGAGCGGCCCCAGTCGTCCTCGTGGATGGGTGGTCGTGGTCCCGTGGTGGGCAGGCAGGGTGCTCCGATCTGTTCTGTCGGTGGGGCGCGGTACCTTCCCGGCCACGAACCGCGAGTGGTAGGAGCGTCGATGAAGACGGACCCGGGCGGCCTCGCGATAGAGATCGCTGGCCTGTTAGCCCAACCCAGCCGGGCGACCATCTCGGCGCGCGCGACGTCGGCCGGGAGCCCCCACACATCGGATCTTGACGGCGACAGGTCTGCATAGGTGCGCCTGTTCCTGACCGTGGAATTGCCGCCCAGCATTGCTACCTGCCCGGAGCTCCAAACTGAAGACTGACCCTTAAACAACTGGGAGAGTGCGTGGTTGCAGTGCGGCCAAGAAGAAGTCGCACCAAAGGCAACACTAAGGAGGACGAACCGCCGCCAGCAGATTGCTCCGCTTCCGAATATGAAATATCGCTTGACGAACTACGGGCGCGTCGACCGAATCCGGTTTCTGTAACACCATCCAGGAATCCGGCCCTGCTTCCACTGGGCGAGCTCGAGCCGGAGGTATTCGAGCGACTTGTCGCAGAAATGATCGTACTGGAAAACAAACGCCACGTGGTCCATTACTACGGCCGCCGGGGTCAGCAACAGCACGGTCTTGACATATACGAGAAATGCATTGACGGCAAGCCGGTAGTTTACCAGGTCAAGCGATATCAGGAGATTTCTCCCGCAGAGATTCGCAGAGCAGTCGTTGCGTACGCGGGCCCTCCCCGGAGCTCATGCGGTTCCTCGCCAAAGCGCCGATTCAACTCGCAGAAGTTCGTTCTGGTGACGTCTGCGCGCTTCGACCATGAACGACGCAATGTGGATGCCCTCAACGCACTCGAAGAAGAATACAAAGATGATCTCGATATTGACGTTTGGGGGGCCGAGGATCTCTCGCGGCGGCTGCGGGAGCATCGAACTCTGGTTTCCGTCTTCTTTGGGAGTGCGTGGGCGAAGGAGTTCTGCGGCAGGAGGGGGATCAATCGGCGAGCAATATACGCAGTATGTATCATCGCGATCTTGGCAGCCGTTGTGTTTATTAAATATGACGGGCAGACGGCCGCAGGCGATGGAAAGAGTGGGGATGCCGTCGAGAACACAGCCAGTGGAAGTGCGGCCAAGAACCTCGTCGCTGGAACAACCTCAGTTTCGCCCGTAGGCTGCCGCTCAGGTTGGGTCATTCCTAATCAAGGAAACGGTGCGATCCCGTACAGCTCGAAAGACGCGCTTCCCGATGCTGTGGTGAGTAGCGGAGCAAAAGTGGCCGTTACTGTGCAGGGCACCATGAACAGGTCGGTTATTCTTGAGTCCGCCGAGGTAGAGATTGTAAAGCGCGCGTCACGGCGGAGTGGAGTCTATCTGCCACTCGACTGCCAAGCCGGGGTGGTGCCGAGAGCCTTCAGCCTCGATCTGAATTCACGATCACCAGAGATCGTTCCGCAGCCCGGGACCATTACTTTCCCCTACAGGGTGAACGAAGTGGAACCCGAGGTGTTTTGGATAACACCGGAACTACCGGAGGGCGAGGTCGAGTGGCGTCTTCATATAAATTGGACATCCGGAGCCGAGAAAGGGGAGTTGGTGTTCCCGCAGTCAGGGAAACCGCCGTTCCGTGTCGCAGGCACCGTTGGCATGCGGAAATTTTGCTTTGATCGGGTGAGCTACGAATGGAAACCAGAATGCTGACTCGAAGAGTAGCACTTGGCCTGGTCCTAGTGTCGGTCGCGGGCTGTGCTGCATCGGCGCCCGACACACCTCCAACGGCACCGGCTGCGACTCGGCAATTTGAGCCTCCGAAGTGGATGCGACAAGCACCGCAGCCCGCGCTCATGGGTGGTACCAGCCAGCAAGAGGCTGGCTGGGATAACGGCCTAATCTTGGCAAGCGCGGCGGCCTTCAGTAACGAAAATATGGAAGTCTTCACTTCACAAGATGGCCGCGAATGGGCCATGTCCCCACCTGCGGCTAAGACGCGTCAGCCACCGTGCTGCGGCCGCATAGTAGCGGGATTCGGTGCCGCGGGCTACGTTGTCGGCTGGGATGACACACAGCTGACTGTATGGAGAACCGAAGATGGAGAACGGTGGGCTGCCTTGCCGTTACACCTCGGTGATCTCACCGTGAATTCGCCGGTAGATCTTCGAGTCACCATCGCAGCGGGGCCGCGCGGCGTGATTGTGGTCGGAAATGATAACTACGCTCCACCTAGCTACAACGGCGTCTATGTCTGGCGCTCAGCCGACGGGCGCTCTTTCGGCGAAATGGACCGGGTGCCAGCACCTGAGCCATCATCTGGCGAAATAAGTGCGCCACCAATAGTTGCGGTCGATGCTAATGCCCAGGGATTCCTCCTCGGGCTCGCCAAAGGCGAGCAGAGCCGCCTGCTGACCTCCCGAGACGGTGCAGATTGGCAGGATACCGGTTCTGGGCTCCCTAACCCTAATGTGATCATAAGTAGTAATGGTCCGATCAAAGTCGCCTTCCGTGCTAACACCGCCGTGTTTCGCGACGGCGAGCCGCGCGCATGGTACTCACGTGATGGAGGCTGGAAGCCAGCCACAGTCGACCCGGGCCATCTCCCGGACGCCGGCGTTGTTCCGGCAGACCAGAGGCAGATCAACGCCGTACGCACCTGGGGGGACGGATTCATCGCCGTGGGAAACACAAGGGGCGATGATGGGGAGGAAAAGTCAGGGCTAGTTTGGTACTCCGTCGATGGCTCGTCATGGACTCGAATGCCGGCTCGAGACAACGGCTTCGATTCCGCCTCCGCGCTTATGGATGTTGCCATCGGAACTCGGAAGGCCGTACTCGTCGGCTATCCATCCGACGACTCGGAAAAGCTTCTTACCTGGCACGCCGACACTCCGCCACATTCAGGTTGAAGCAGCCTGGCGGCCAACCCTCACACGAGTACCAGGACGCGGCGACGGCGACGGCGACACAATCGGCTATCGGGTCACCGCCCCGCGGGCCACGCCACGAGGGTCCAGCGGGCGGGCTGACCCTGATCACGCAGCACTTGGACCGGGCGCCAGCCGCGCACCGCCGACCCCATGAGCCCGTTTCGTCTCCAACCGGCGAACTGGCTGAGGTGTTAGCTATCCGCGGCTGGACGTGGGTCCCGACGCTCGGCGCCGAACCCGCTCGGGGCCAGTCTTCCGAGAGCATTGACACAGGACAACCATCATCGGACGGCCGGGAGTAGTAGGGGTAGCTATTGAGAAGCCGGCGACAGAAATCGCCGTTGATCATTTGCTGAGGCGCGGCTATGGCGAATGGCCGTCCGCTATCCGCCGCACCACTTTGGGAGCGATGTTCCGAGGGCTACCTGCGAGGAGTCAGGTCATGCAGGGTGCTCCGAGGTCGGGCCGGTCGAGGTTGTCCGCGACGGCGGCGAGCGACGCTGCGAGAAGGTGTTCGGGGAGGTCTGTCTGTTCGGCGTGCCAGCGGATCCAGTCGGGTAGCAGGGCGCTGGCCTCCTTGGTGACGGGGTCGTCGACCCAGTCGCTGATCAGGCCTCGGATGTGGCGGACCCGGTGGGGTGAGGCCGCGTGCCAGGTGCCCGGAAGCCGTCCTTCGATCCACTCGTAGGCAAGGGCGTCAAGGGGCTCGGGGGCAGGCGGGTTGCCGTGCCGGTCGCTGTACCAGGTGGCGAACGCGTCGACGAGCGGGCCTGCGTCGAGGTCGCGGTGAAGGTTGGTCGCGCGGGGCAGCGGGGTGCCGCGGCGGCGTAGCGCGTCGGCGAGCTCATGCAGGCGGCGGCTGGTCCGGAACCAGTTGTCCAGCGCCGAGTCCGACTCGTCGCCCTGGAAGATCTCGCCCCCATGGTCGGCGTACGCCAGGCAGACCAGTTCGTCGGCGCGCTGCGCCGCGGCGGGCTCGGCGTCGCTCGCGGACTCGCCGGCGAAGGCTCGCCACGCTGCGACGGCCTGGGCGACGTCGTCGTACACGCCAGCGTTGACGACGGTCACCATGCCGCAGGCATCGACGTCGAACAGGAACACCGACGGGTCGACCCCGCCCGGGTAGGTGAAGCCCGCGATCACCCCGATCCGGCTGCCGTAGGCATCACACAGGTGCCAGACCTCCCCGGTGGAGGACAGACGGCGCATCGCCGGCAGCCAGCGCGCCTCGCCCCGCCCGCCAGCACGGGCGACCTTGGCGGCGAGGCGTCGGGCCGCGGTGGTCGCGCCGGAGGCGAGCGCGGGCGAGCCGATCGCGGCCAGGCCGTGCAGCAGCCGCCACGGCCCCTCCCAACCAGTGCCACCGCGGTCGAGTTCGTCATGAATCCGGGCCGCGGTCGCCTCGGTGAGCTGCGCGAACCACCAGTCGACCCACAACCCCCGGCGAACGTCGCGCACGGCGTGGCGGATCTGCCCACCGACCAGCTCGACGGTCGCCTCCTCCAGCACACGGGGCCCATCGGCGGCCAGAACCGCGCCAGAGCCGTCGAGGACAGCCGTGATCGTCGGATCGAACCAGGCCGGCCTCTCCCGAGAACCCACGAACAGGTCCACCGGCGAGACCTCTGCCGCTGAGCCGGCCTGCGCCCTGCCCGCACGCGGCGAACCAGCACCCGACCGACGGGACGGACCGTTCTTGGACTTCTTCGGCTTTCGCCCACGAGACACCGGCGACATGTGGCTGATCGTAGGGACCCGCGCCATCAGGCCAACCGAGGCCATGCCGTGGTCCGGCCAACCAGATCTACGAGCCCACCCACGGCGGTGGGTCGGGATTCCCGGATTTGATCCAGGCTGCACCTGAAGAGCGCCCGATCCAACGCGCCTTGGCCGACCGGCTCGCACAACTTGCCGAACAGGGCCTGCTCGATGCCCCCGACCCGCTCGAAGCCGCCGAGTTCCTCGGCCTGCTGGTGACCGGACGCGTCAACAACCGATCCTGGTACGGCGCCGCACCCCTCGACGACGCCGAGATTGACCGGCTGGTCGCCGGGGGCGTGTGGGTCTTCCTGCGCGCGTATGGCCGCTGAGCCCGGCAGTTGCGTCAGCGGCCCACGGGCTGGCCGGCGAGGAACTGCCCGACCGCCGTGGCGAACTCGGGTGCCGCGGGCGCCGTCCCGTGATCGCCGGCCACCTCGACCAGCGTTGCCTGGGGCAGCGCGTCGACCAGCTCAGCGGCCGACGCCGCGCGCGGGTCGTCCCGCCCGACAACCACCAGCGTGGGGACCTCAACCCCGCCGACCCGCTCGGCCGGCGTCGCGACGAGCGAGTCCAGCACATGCACCATCGCGACCGGGTCCAGCCCGCTCTCCCGCGCCCACCGCTCAGACCGTTCCTGCTCCGAACCCGGCGCGCCGGTCCCCCACCCAGCGGCCATCTTCCGGAGCTGAACACCAGCACCTCCGGCGACGCCGCGGCTCACCTCACGCAGGCCCTGACCGCCGACAAAAGCCCGAGCGGGCGTCGCCCCGCGGACCATCATCCGGACCACGATCCGGCCGCCGAGCGAGTACCCACCCAGGTCGTAGTCGACCAACCCCAGATGATCCACGAAGGCCAGGGCGTCGTCGGTCAGCACGTCGGGCGGGTACGCAGCGACGTCCTGCGGTTTCGCGCTCCTGCCATGCCCGCGAAAGTCCGGCATCAGCACACGGCGGCCGAGCGCGGCGAACGCCTCGGCCAGCCCGTAGTGCTCCCACATCGTCGAGTCACCAGCAGCACCGGACAGCAGGACCAGCGGCCGGCCCGCGCCCACCACCCGGTAGGCCAGCCGCGCGCCGTCCCGGCCGGGAAAGTACGCCAAGGTGGAGTTCACCATGTGGCAGAGCGTAGGCCGGACCGACGAAACGCGAAAAGCCCCGCCCCACGCAAAGCGGACCGGGAGTCGCAGCCTGCTGAGCGGCCGTCGTCTGCCCAATCACCTGCGAGGCGACGCCGCACACGCCGCGTCCCCGACGAACCGCTGCCGTGCTGATGGCCGCCAGCACCGTCGCCGTGAGGGCCTGCGCCTCGACCTCACCTTCGCAACGAACGTCCGGCCTTCGTACCGGTGAGACGTTAACGACCCGCTGCCAGGCCGCTGGCCGTGACGCCTTGCGCCCGGCGGCGGCGAAGCGGGGCACGAACAACGCGCCGTCTGGGTTGGCGGCCACACGCTGAATACCCGGCTGCCACCGCTGAAGATCACCCGAGATTGCCATCCCGGCGGCGACCACGGCGTCGCGCGCGGCCCACGGACCGCCGCCTCCGGAAACGGGTGAGACGACCTCGTAACCAGCGCGCCGATGCGTGATCTCCAGTCCCGCCGCCCGCAGGATCCACCTGAGCCGCGGGCCGAGAGCGAGGTCCTTGCCGCTGCGAATGTGGAACTGCGCGTACCGGTGGTAGAGGTCGGCGAAGTCGTCGTCGACGGGGTCGAAGCGAAGCGCGGTGGCCTCGGTGTCCACGACCTACAGGTAGCCGCCCAGGGCCGCCGCCGCGGTCGACCCGGCCGTCCGTCAGGCCGGTGAGGCGGCCCGCACTACCTGATCAACAGAACACACGACTCTGCCAATAAGACCGGGATCAGGGGAGGGTCACCGAGTGCAGCACCCGGCCGGCGCCGTCGCGGGCGAACAGCGACAGCGGCGGCCTGGCCTGCACCTGCTCGGGCGTGTCGACCGTCCTGTTCCAGTAGAGGGCGAACGCGCCCGTGGCACCGACGGGGACGTTGATCGCCTCCCCGTTCGGGATCACGGCGAACAGTTCCTTCACCTCCGGGGACACCCGCCCAAAGGCGTGCCAGAACCAGGTCGGGCCCGCCCAGTCGACCACACCCTCCTCCCTGGTGCTCGTGTTGAACACCTCGATCGGCGCCTCCGGAGGCCGGGAGAAGTCGGGGGTGCGGTCCGAGTGCCACCACCGGAGCATGGGCTTGTCGGACCAGGAGAAGTCCGGCGGGCCGTCGCGGCTGACCAGCTCGACCAGGCAAGCGGCCAGGCCCTGGCTGTTCTGGACGAGCACAAGGGAACTGCCGACCGCGACGAGCAGCCGGCCGTCGCCGTCCGGCGACACCGGGCGGCCGTTGTTCCCTGGAACGCAGCGGTGGACGACCGCCGCCTCGGCGTCGGCGTCGAGGTCGAGCAGCCGCCGGGTCTCGACGAAGCGGAGCGCGACCGGCTCGCCCCCCGGGCCAGCGGGGAGCACGACAGGCGGGGGTCCGCCCGGGCTGACCGACCCGGCCGGTACCGCCGCGGTGCCCCCGTCGCCGGGGTCGCCGCACGCGGCCAGGGCGACGGCCGCCGCGGCGACGACGCCGGCGGACCGCCAGCGCCCCCGGCGGACGGCGCGAGCGACCCACGACCCGTGGCGGTCGGCGGCCCCGCCGTCGCCCTCGATGCGCATCCGACCTCCATGAATGCCCGAACGCCGCCGACCGGTTGCCGGTGAGGGCGCGGCCATCGCGTCGATCTTGCCGGGCGCGCGCGGCAGTGGCAACTCCGCGCCGCCACCGAGGAAACCGCCCGCGAGCTCGACACCTTTCTCGGCGCCTACCAGAGCGCGCTCCGCGAAGGATCGGAGAAGCTCCTCCCACCCCTGATCGACCGCAATGCCACGCTGTCGGCGGCGGGACGTGCGGTCCGTGGGCGGGACGCCTTCGTCGCCGCACTGCCCGAGGCTGGATTGGTTTCTCTGTCCGAGGTCGAGTGGCTCATCGGCACAAGACGCCGGGAGGCCCTCTGCTCTACCGAAGCCGCGACCGAGAGAGGTCCGCGGCACCAGACCATGTTTCTCAAGGTTGTTGCAGGCAACTGGCAGATCGTTTACCACCATGCCGGATGAGTCGCGGCGAGGCTAGCGCCGATGATCATTGACTGCACGCGGTGCACTGGCTAGTTCTCATCCATAGTGGCGAGGAATGAGGTCCCGATGCAGCGAACGCGGCGGGGCGGGCTGCCAGGTCTGGACGAGACCATGAGGAGGGCGTCACCCGATCCACCGGACGGGCGGCTGGCCGCACGGCGGGCAACTGGCTCTGTAGGAACGACACGGGCACGCATGTGGACCTTGGTTGATCAGGTCGTAGTTGCCATCGCGCGGCCGGTGCTCGCCTCACCGATCAGGAAAGAGGTTCGAGTTCCGGTTGCCGCCTGTCCCGAGCAGGGGTGCCAGTTCGTCGATCAGCGTGTCGATGCTCGCGTCGCGCGCGACGGCCCGCGAGATCGCGGAGGCCACGGCCGGCTGCGCGACGAGCGTGACGAGATCGGGTCTCTCCTCGCGCCAGGCGACGCTCGCCGCACCCCGTCCTGGACGGCGGTAAAAGTAGTGGCAGGTGATGAGGAGTCCGGTCACCGCCTCCACCACGTCGTCGGCCGGTCCGACGACGGTGAAGCCGCGGCGGCTGATCTGGGGATTGCGCACCACCATGGAGGTCGCCGCCCCGCCATAGTGATCCCGCCAGCCGTAGTGCAGGGCGCCGACCCCGGTCTGGAGGGCAGCACCCATGCACAGGCAGCAGGGCTCCACATTCGTGTAGAGAACGTGATCCTGGAACGAGCCACGACAGGGAAGCCGCGCGAGCGCGTTGACCTCGGCGTGCGCGATCCGCGTGTTGGAAAGCTGGCCGGGCACCGCGATGTCCTCGTGGCGAGTACTACGCCCCTGCCCGACCGGCAGGCCGGAACCGTCGAGGACGACCGCGCCGATCGGCAGGCTCCCGGCCCGATACGCCTCCCAGGCCAAAGACATCACCAGCGGCCACGGAAACTCCACCAGACCAGGATCGCAGCACCATCCACATACTGAAGACCCCTCGCCGTGTTGATCACGGTTTAGGTCGGGCTGGGGCCCGCCACCCATCGCCGACCCCGCCGCACACGAGGCCGCCCTATCCCACCTACGCGCCTGAAATCGCCAGGCCGAGCCGCCGTCAATCACCCGAGTCGCCACCCGGTCTCCATAAACATCGGCAGGTGCCAAGACCGCTCGACTGGCAAAGTCGTGTGATCAGAGGTCCCATCTACGCGGAACCCGGTCTGTAGATCGTCAGGGACGATGAGCGCCGAGTCCACGACGATCAAACTAGTTCAGGCCGCACTATGATCATCGGTATGGTGGATGAGGCGGGCGGTCACGTGCCGGCCAACCGGCGGCAGTGGGACGAGCACCTGTCAGCCTGGTTCGAACGGTATGCGCATTCTCGGTGGACCGCGGACGAACCGTACTGGGGAATGTGGTGCATCCCCCAGTCCCAGCTACCGGTCCTGCCAGATGACGTGGCCGGTGCCGCGGCAGTCGAGCTGGGCTGCGGCAGCGCGTACGTCTCGGCGTGGCTGGCCCGCCGCGGCGCGCGCCCGGTCGGAGTGGATGTCTCGACCCGACAGTTGGCCGTCGCGCGCCGCCTGCAGGACGACTTCGGGCTGCGCTTCCCGCTGGTCCACGCCGACGCCGAACGGGTGCCGCTGACCGACGCCTGCGCCGATCTGGTGATCAACGAGTACGGTGCGGCGGTCTGGTGCGACCCCTTCCGCTGGATCCCGGAAGCGGCCCGGCTGCTGCGATCCGGCGGCCGGCTGGTGTTCCTGACCCACTCCACCCTGGCGCGCCTGTGCATGCCAGAGAACGGGCCAGTCACCCATCACCTGGTGCACGACCTGTTCGGACTGCACCAGCTGGTCCGCCGCGGCGGGTCGGGCCGACAGTACCGGCAGTTCACGCTGCCACACGGGGAATGGATCCGGCTCATGGCCGGATGCGGCCTCGTCGTGGAAGACCTGGTCGAGGTTCGGGTGCCGCCCGGTGCCGCCAACAACGACTTTCCCCAGTTTCCGGACCAGTGGGTCCGACGCTGGCCTGTCGAGGAAGTCTGGTTCGCCCGGCGCCGCTGATCCGCCGGCCAGGAGTGATCGACCACCTTCTACCAGGAGAACTCTCGTCTCAGGCAGTGGCGGGTTGGGCGGCGGCCTGGCGGCGCCATTCGGAGAGGTAACGGCGGGCAGTGCCCGCATGCAGGTCGATGACGGGCGCGAGGTCACGGGCGAGGCCGTAAGTCGGTGCGCGGGTCATCGGGGGCGACGTCGCGGAGCAGGACCGCGGCGGGGTCCTGATGGGGAGCCAGGCTCAGGCCGCCAGTGGGGATCGCGGCCAGGACCTGTTCTGCTCGCGTGAGGTCGCTGCCGCGGGCTGCCGGGTCGGCATGGCGTCCACAGGTGAGGCGGTTCGGGCGGCGTCCGTCGTCGCCCTTGGACATGGTCGATTGCCTGACAGCTACGAGGAGTTGGTAGCAGCGCGGTAGGCCGCGTTCAGGCGCTCGCGAACGCTGGGTGATCGCGGTGGGGTATCGGAGCCAAGGTGCGAGTAGCGCAGTTCGTCCATGAACTCTTGCCAGAGCGCGGGGCCGCCTTGTTCGAGCAGCTCGGCGCGAACGTGCAGCGCGGAGGTCGTGGGCCGGTGGCGAAGTCCCCAGCTGCCGAGCTGCGCGAACACGGGTACGAGTTGGATCGCAGGTTCGGTCAGGCTGTAGCACGCCCGCTGGCCGGGTCGCGTGTCCTCACGGGTGAGCAGTCCCGACTCGACGAGTCGCTTGAGTCGGTCGGCGAGGATGTTTGAGGCGATCCCCTCGATCGAGTTGGCCTGCAGCTCCCGGAAATAGCGACGGTCTCCGAAGACGATGTCGCGGAGCACGAGCAGGCTCCAGCGATCGCCGAACACCTCGATGGCGGCGTTGATCGGGCACTCCGACCGCGGCTCGTTCGCTTCGCCCATAGTGCTTGCACTCTACAACCGCCAGGCACTACGCTCTCGACGAGCGGTTGCAAACCACAAGCGGAAGGAGCCACCCGTGCTGAGGCAGGTCGCGGAGGGCGTGCTGATCCACGAGAGCGAGTTCCTCCAGAGCAACGCCATCGTGGTGCAGGGCCGGGCTGGCGTGTTGCTCATCGACCCTGGGGTGACCGGCGACGAGATCGCGTGCCTCGCGAACGACCTTCGCGAGTTGGGCCAGCCCGTAGTGGCAGGGTTTTCGACGCATCCGCATTGGGACCACCTACTCTGGGACGCCCGGCTCGGCGTGGCGCCTCGTTACGGCACGGCCCGCAACGCGTCCACTGTCCGAGATCGGCTATCGGACGCGCGTGCGAAGGCCCGCGTCGCCGAGCTGATACCGCCGGACATCGCCGAGCAGGTACCGCTCGACCTGCTCGGACTCATCACCGGCCTGCCCGCCGAGGAGACGCAGATTCCCTGGGATGGCCCTCAAATCCGAATTGTCGAGCATCAAGCGCATGCCCCGGGCCATGCGGCGCTGTTGATTGAGGAACGCGGGGTTCTCGTCGCCGGCGACATGCTTTCTGATGTCCTGATTCCGATGCTCGACCTGAACAGCACCGCCGACCCGGTCGAGGACTGCCTCGTCGCGCTGCGGCTGCTCGAGGGCGTGGCGGGCGACGTCGATGCCGTCATCCCCGGTCACGGGTCCGTCGGCGGAGCTGATCAGGTACACGCACGGATCGACCAGGATCGCGCGTACCTGCATTCCCTGCGTGATGCCGAGGTTCCCAGCGACCCGCGGCTCGGCCCAACGGCGTACGGCAAGGATTGGCTTCCCGGCGTGCACGAACGGCAACTCCAGCGCATCGCACGCTGAAGCCAGCGCGACGGGACGCCCGGCTAGCGATCCGCTTACGGGACTGGCCTGCACGTCCATCCTGCCGCGGTCAGCTTCGTCGCCGCGGGCCGGCAGCGGGCGCGGCGACGGTGGACGTCCCGTTCCAGTCCACCGTGAACCACCACGCAGCCTCCTTCCGAAGCTGCGTGAGTTCCTACCGATCAGACCGCGAACGCCCTCCCCGACACGCAGATCAAGGTCGCCGTAGTCCGGTCAACACGCCATCCGATCAGGAAATGCACGTCCCCTCCGCGACCTGGTCGATCTAACCTGCCGCCTATGCCGACACCCCTGGACTCGGACCGGCTGCCGACACTCGTCGTGCTGCGCGGTCCGTCCTGCGGCGGCAAGACGACCACCGCCCTTGGGCCTGTTTCGCGTGGCGGGCGGTCCTCAGCCCTTGACGGCCTCTGCGATCTGCCGGGCGGCCTGGGCGGCCGTGAGGTGCGTGGTGTCGACGACCTCGGCCGCGTCGTGCAACCAGGTGCGGGCTGCCTCGGCGTAGGGCTCAAGGTGGCTGAGACGGAACGGGGAGACAGCATGCTCGCCCAGGATGCGCCCGCGGAGGGTGTCTTGGTCGGCGTGGAGGACGAAGTGCCGAACTGGGACGTCATGGTGGGCGAGGCCCGTGCTGATCTCGCGCCAGTACTGCTCAACCAGGACCGTCATCGGCATCACCAGGATGCCGCCGGTGTAGTCGAGCACGCGCCGGGCAGTCTCAACGACAAGCGGGCGCCACGGCGGCCAGTGCTGGAAGTTGTCCGTCGCGGGCAGCCCCGGCGAGATGTCCATGAGCGTCTCGCCCACCTTCTCGGCGTCGAACACCCGTGAGTCCGGGATCAGCTGCTGCACAAGGGCACTGGTCGTCGTCTTGCCCACGCCGTGGGTGCCGTTGAGCCATACGATCACGGGACCCGATGCTACCGCCGCGGGCCGAACCGTCCTGCCGGCTCTGCCGCGGACAGCTCGTCCGCTGCGCGACCACGGCGTCACCGATTGTCACCTCAAGTGTCCGTCATATGGGGTCGGGCCCATGTCCGCGAGCCCACGGACCTCGCCCGTGCCGACGCCACTTCATCGACGGCAGGAGGTCGAACGCTCCGAGACGGTCGCCACGTGAGTCCGGGCCCCAGACACGGTGGCGCTGGCAGACAATCACCGGTCATGACAGTGCCTGCCGCGGTATGCAACGTCGTGGACACCTACCTGATGGCGATCGACGCCGCGGCTCCCGGTCTCGTGGAAGGCTGCTATGTAATCGGGTCCGCGGCCCTGGACGACTTTCGTCCCGGCGCCAGTGACATCGACTTCGTCTCCGTCACGGCGACACCGCCCGCCGGGAACCAGCTCGCCGCGCTGGAAAGCGTGCATGCTCATCTGCCCCGCCGTCCGCTCCTCGACGGCATCTACATCACCTGGCGTGACCTCGCCGGCGGCCCGGAACAAGCCTCACCCGGGCCGCACGCCCACGGCCGACGGCTTCATCCGCGGTGCGACCACCAGCGCCACCCCGTCACCTGGCACAGCCTCGCCCTCCACGGCATCGCGATCCGCGGCCCCAACCCCACGAACATCGGCATCGTCACCGACGCACAGGCCCTCGCCCACTGGACGCGCGCCAACCTCGACGACTACTGGCGACGATGGTGGCAACGCAGCTCCCACCTGCCCACACCGGCCGGTCTGGCCTGCCTCGCGCCACAGGGGCCAGTCTGGGGGGTGCTCGGCGTCAGCCGCCTCCACTACACCTTGACCACAGGCAAGATCGCCTCCAAGACGGCGGCGGGAGAATACGCACGAACCACATTCGAACCACGATGGCATCGCATCATCGACGAATGCCTACGCATCCGACGCGATGATCACTGCACGTCCCTCTACCGCAGCCCGCTGGCTCGACGGGCCGACGCACTGGCCCTCGTCGACGGGGTCATTCGTGATGTGCCTCCGCCCACGGGATCGGACTGACCGACCGCTCGCGCCACCAACCCACAGGTCCTGGCGCGACCCGTAGTCGCATGCGACACGGCACCTGCTCGCTTGGCCTTCCTAGGGGTATTAGGGTGAAACTAGAAACCCTAGGATCTGGGGAGGGTGGATGGCGCGGGCCGGGCTGACGGCGGAGCGGGTGACGGTCGCGGGCGCCGAGCTGGCGGACGAGGTCGGGCTCGACCAGGTGACCATGTCGCAGGTGGCGCGGCGGCTCGGGGTGAAGGACGCGAGCCTCTACTCGCATGTCCGCGGCCTGGACGACCTGCGCGGACGGATCGCGCTGCTGGCGGCGGACGAGAAGACCATCCGTATCGCGGAGGCAACCGCCGGGCGGGCAGGCAGGGACGCGCTGGTCGCGTTCGCGAACGCCTGGCGGGACTATGCGCACCGGTATCCGGGCCGCTACGCGGCGACGCAGATCTCGATCCGGATCGACCCCGAGCTGGCCGCGGAAGCACCGGGACCCCGGCGCGCGGTCAAGCTGACCTACGGAATGCTGCGCGGCTACGGACTAGCCGAGCCGGACCTGACCGACGCGGTCCGGCTGCTGCGCAGCACGTTCCACGGGTTCGTCGCGCTGGAGGCCGCGGGCGGTTTCGCGCACGAGCGTTCGTCGCAGCAGTCCTGGGTTCGCGCCCTCGACGCCCTGCACACCCTCCTGGAGCGTTGGCCCCCGTCCCGAGAAGGAGACCCTCCATGACCGAGCCGACCGTCGGGAGCCTGCGCGTGCAGGGCGCGACCCTGCACTACGAAGTACGCGGCCACGGCCCGCTCCTGATCCTGATCCCCGGAGGGACGGGAGGCGCGGCCTCCTTCGACGGCATCGCCGACGACCTGGCCGTCGAGTACACCGTCGCGAGTTACGATCCGCGCGGCATGTCGGGCAGCACCCTCGACGACTCCGAGGCCGAGCAGCATGTGGCTGAGCATGCCGACGACGCGTTCCGCGTCCTGGAAATGCTGTCACCCGGGCGGCCAGCCCGGGTGTTCGGCGCCAGCTCCGGCGGGATCGCCGCCCTGCACCTGCTCGCCACGTATCCCGAACGCGTCGAACGCCTCGTGGCGCACGAGCCGCCGGTAGTCGAGACCCTGCCGGACGCCGCCGAACATCGCGCGCTCATCGCCCGCGTGCAGGCAACGTTCCACGCTCAAGGGCTCATGCCGGCGATGGCCCTGTTCGCCGCGGGCCTGGCACAGGACGGCGAGACCACCGAGCCGAAGGCCGACATAGAGCTTCCGCCCCAAGCGGCGGCGCGGGCCGAGCGGACGATCGCCAACCTGCCGTACTTCGTCGGACGCATCGTGCCCAGCTTCATGTCCTATGCCCCGGACCTCCACCGTCTGGAGACGCTGTCGGACCGGCTCGTACTCGCCGGCGGCCAGGACTCACGAGGCGAGCTCCCCTACCGGGCTGCCGAATCCCTGGCCGAACGCCTCGGCACGGAACTCCACGACTTCCCCGGCGGCCACGTCGGCCTGACCACCCACCCCGCCGAGTTCGGCGAACTCCTGCGGAAGACCCTCAGTCCCTCGACCTGAATCCCGCTCACCCAAGCCAATCCCACGAAGCCGGACACTGCATGTCACCGGGCGACGCCCCGGGAATCGCGGCTCGCTGCAGCGCATTGCCCCCGGGCTCGATCGACCCGGCAGTTGACGTTACGAACATGTTCATGACGCATATGCGCTGCTCGGGACGGCTCAACGCCCTGAGCAGGTCGGTAAGGTGCAGCAGGACGTGGTCCGCCGCGAGCTGCTCCGCGAGCCGGACCTCCCGGGCGCACTGAACATCGACCTGACCGCCACGATCGTGACGCGCTGCCTGGCCGGCGGCTGCGACGTCATCCTCGAAGGCATCCTGGACACCACCCGATACGGCACCACGCTGAAGTCGGTCATCGCCGCACACGCCGGCCCGGCCCACGCCTACTACTTCCGCCTCCCGCTCGAGGAGACTGTGCGCCGACACGCGACGAAACCGAACACCGGCGGCTACGGCGAACGCGAACTGGCCGAGTGGTACGTCCCGGACGACCTGCTCGGCGTTCCCGGCGAACAGATCCTCAGCCCCGCCGACACCCAACAGGAGATCGTCGCCCGTATCGTCACCGAGGCCCTGCCGCAGCGAATCCACCCAGGTGTCGCACCGTCATTCCCGGCTTGAACAGCGCGGCCCGACGGCCAGGCTTCCGCTGTGGCAAGTGTTTAGAACCAGGAGGGCCTATCTGGTCCTGAGTGGACGCAGGATTCCACCCTGGCCACAGGCTACGATCGCCAGGTGGCGCCGACGTCAGACGAAATCGACGCCGCGCGGACGCCTGCGGGAGGTTGGACCCGCGAGCAACTAGCGAGGTGGGGTGTTCCCTGGCCTCCGCCGAAAGACTGGAGGCGGCGATTGATCGATCAGGATGAGCAGATCGTAGGCGCGGCCGAGCGGAGACCGCCTGTCGTCGCCCAGTACCGCACCTCCGCCGATCGCAAGGTGAGAACCGCCAGCGGAGGAGGGGGACGGCAAGGTGACCGCGACGGTGTCGTCGAGATCTACACCGACAGCGCCTGCAAAGGTAATCCGGGCCCCGGGGGATGGGGCGCCGTCCTGCGCTATGGCAGGCATGAGAAGACCATCTGCGGCGGTGAACCTGGTGACACCACGAACAATCGCATGGAGCTACTGGCGGCGATCATGGCGTTTGAGGCTCTCACCCGGCCATCGGTCGTACGTATCCATACCGACTCCCAGTACCTGCGTAGCGGCATCAACGAGTGGCTCGCTCGTTGGAAAAGGAACGGCTGGAAAACCGGCGAGAAGAAACCGGTCAAGAACGTTGACCTGTGGCAACGCCTGGACGCGGCCGCGAGTGTGCACAACGTCGAGTGGCTGTGGGTACGTGGGCACGCTGGCGATCCCGGCAACGAGCTCGCCGATCAGCTCGCGAACCGCGGACTGATCGAGGCGCGCCGACAGCCAAGCTGATCGCCGGGCGCGGACTCTCCCGCCCGAATGCCGAATGAACATCATCCGGGGATGCGCGGCCGGTCGGGGCTCTGCCGGTCGAGGTCGTCCTGCCGGGTCTGTTGCGCGGATCGAGGTCGTGGTCAGCCTCGGCGGGCCGACATGATCGAGTGATGTCTCGCCGCCACCCTCGTCCGCCGGTCCCGATCTCGGGGTTCGTCGGGTTCCGGTTCCCACCCGAGGTGATCACGCTGGCGATGCGGTGGTGGCTGTGGTTCGCGCTGTCGTACCGGGATGTCACGATCTATTGTGAAGCATCGAACCTGACCACCTTCCAACAAGCTCCCCGGATGGATTCGAAGGAACAACCAGAATTTCACCGGAGCAATCGGGTGACGTCGGCCCAGAAATTGCCCGCTCTCATTTCGGCGATCTGGCGCTGGGCCTCCGGAAACCAATATCTGACTGATCGCCAGCACGCCATATCGGCTCGATCTCCGGGAGAAATCCCCATTTTCACTGATCATGGTCGGGCGATTCTTCCGGGGCAGGAATATTGACTACTTCACGAAGGTGTCACGCCGCGCGAAGAAGATCCCGAACCTCGCTCACCTCCTCGGCGGGAAATCGAGCGCCCCATTTAGCCAAGTAGAATTCAGCGTCCCCGTAGTACTCCAGAGCGCCCTCGGCGATCTTCAGACTCTCATATGCATACTGGTTCACTCCGATCCGACCGGACCAGACCAAGCTGCCCCCAGCCCAGAGGCTCTCTGACCATACATTCGGAAACTCAACCAGCTGGAGGAATACGTGATGCCGAGAGTCCGTAAAGAAAAGCCAGGTTCCACCCGGCTCGGACAGAAGCAGCGCGATCGAAGACCGCGATCCCCGGAGTAGGTCTAGCGCTGACCGCACCAACTCTCCCAGCCCGTCTCCCAGATAGGTCGTGTGGACCGTGACGGTCCTTCCCGAAGCAGTCATGATGAGATCTGCCGCGGTTCCGGTATGCCCAATCTTCCACTGAAGTGCAAATTCTTCCACGCGTCACTCACTTGGGATACGCGGTACGGAGCGATCCGTCCGAATTGACAATAACTTCTACGACCGTCTCACCCCTTGACCCGATGGGATCGCCGACGTCAACGGTGTGCGCGGATCCATCTCTGAGAGGGCCTCGAGTACGGGACGCCACACGAACGTTACGGTGCCCTCGGGCGGCTGGATCGTGTTGTTGGCCAGGATCGTGAATCCGAAGGCGGCCAGCTCCCCGAGGGCTCGCGCGAATGAGGGATGCGCGGCGAGCGTTGCCTTCACATACGGGGCGACCACCACCGGGATGCCAAGGCCGGCGGCCTCGTTGACCACGCCGAGCGCCGCGTTGTCGTTGATGCCCGCCGCACATTTGTTGATCGTGTTGAAGGTGGCCGGCGCCACCGCGACGGCATCGGCAGGCGGCAGTTTCGGCTCGTCAGGACGTCGCGCTCGTGCGCAGACGGGGTGACCGGTCGCCTCGGCGAGCGCGGCAAGGTCCAACCATTCGGCCGCAGCCGGGGACGGGATGACGCACACCGACCAGCCATCGGACTGGGCAAGGCGGATGAGTTCCTCGATCTGCTGGGCGGGCGGCGCCGCGCAGACCACCACATGCAGGACGGACGCCTGTGCTTGGCTCGCCATCAGGCTGCGATGCCGGCCTGTTCGGCGACAGCGGCACGAAGATCGGCAAGAAGGTCCTCGTCGGGGGTGTGACCCTCGACTTCGCGAAACGCGTCGCGGCCAGCAGACTCGCGGCCGGTGCGTCGAGCATCCGCGGTGGTCGCTCCGGTGGTCGCGGCAGCCAGGACAGCCCGCCGAGTGGCTGGCGCGGGGACAAGCGCGGCGAGTTGGCCGCCAGCACCGAGGGCCTGGTCGAGCGCGGCGGCCTTCCGAGGGCTCGGTGTGCGCCGGCCGCGTTCGAGGTCCGAGACGCGGGTCTTGCCGCAGTGCGCCTGGCTCGCGAGCTCCCGGATCGACATCGGTCCCCGCAGCCCACGCAGCGCCTGCCCGAAGATCGCCACCACATCATCATCCCCGCCGCCACTCGATGAACAGCCGCAAGCCGCAACCGCGGGCTCGGCGTCAGCTGCCGTCACCAGGACGTGGCCCTCGCCCGGCGGTCAGCCAGGCTCGGCCCGCCCGGCCTGGCGGCGTCGACTCGGCCGCGGCGGGACGGCGGCCCCTGTCGAGAGGTCTGCGCGGCCGGGGTTCACCATGCGGATCTCGTGGACGACGCTGGTGAACCGCTCGTCGGCCGGCACCCCTGCGGCCGGCGCCCCGGTGGCTGGGACGGTGGGCAGGTGTGACAGGTCGGGGATCAGGAGCAGTGCGTCCGGGCGGAGGGTGATCGCGCCGACGGCGAGTGCCAGGCCGGGCCGGTCGGTTTGGCTGGCGGTGGTGTCGCGGTCGACGAACACCTCGACCAGGTCGAGGCCCGTCCGCCGGGCGTGGGCGGCGAGCTGGCCGTCCAGACCGTTGATCTGGTCCTCGTCGGCGTGCGGGACACAGATATAGCCGACAGCCGAGCGTGGCGCGGCCATCGCGGTGCTCACGCCGGCACCGCCGTCGGCCAGAGCGCGACCGGTGCCAGGCGTGCGGGCCAGGCGATGATCTGCTCCTGGTGGGTGACCTCCCAGACGACGCGCAGCTGAGCGCTTTTCCAGGTCAGGACGGTGACCGGGTGAGGGACGATGACGGCGCCCGATTCCCAGGCGCAGCGGGGCCGGGTCGGACAGATCACCAGCGGGGTCAGACAGGCGCCGGCGGCGGCGCGCTCGTCGGCGAGCAGCCGGCCGACGGCGAGAGCGAGCATCACCTGCCCCGGGGAGGCCAGCGCCGGGCAGGCGACCGCGACCCGCGCACCGGCCGACCGGGCGGCCCGCAAGGCGGCGGTGTCGACGGGCTGGCTGCCGGCCGGGATCCAGTCCGGCCATGGCACGGCGTCGAGGAGGACACCGGGCCGGGCGGGCAGCCGCACCGGTTCCAGGTCGACTGGCACAGGGCCGTAGCCAGCGCCGTCGAGGTCGATCATCAGGGGCGTCATCGGGCCTCCCGTTGGGCAGACGAACCCGGCTGGTGGCGCGCACCGCAGGTCCTGTGGTGCGCCACCAGCCGCGACGGCCCGCGCCAGCTGGGGCGGGCCGCGGCCACGATCACCGGGGGATGCCCGCCGTCGCCACCGACACCTCGTCCACGGCGCACCCGGCGACCACGGCCGGCCAGCGGCTGGGATCGCCTCGCCGGTCATCCCGCCGTCGGATCGCCGTCTTTCGGCCGTCGGACCGACGTCCTGGGACGGCTGGACCGCCGTGTTCCCGCCGTCTGGCGGACGTCTTACCGACGTCTCGGGACGGCGCGTGGTGGCGTCGTGACAGATCGGCCGAATGTCCGGATCATGGGCCGGACCCGCCACGTCAGATTTCCCGAGGGAGGCGGCCATGCCCCCGGACGACCCGCCCCGGACCCTGCTCGCCCTGCGCCTGCGCGAACGCGGCCTGACCGTCGAACGCTTCGTCAAGGAGTTCAACAAGGCCGCCCGCCGCGCCGGTCCCGAAAACCGCGACCACGCCATCTCCTACCGCCAAGCCACCCGCTGGGTCAGCGGCAACATCCCGTCCCTGCCCTACCCGGTGTCCTGCCGGGTGCTGGAGGCGATGTTCGGCGACGACGCGGACGCCCTCCTCGGCCCGCCAGACGGCCCGCCGCGTGCCCGGACTGTTCCCGGCAATGGGACGACGGCAGGCTGCTTGGCGGGCGACGATGGAGAGGCCCCGCCCGCCGAGGACGAGGAGGCGATTCCCACGCGCCGCCGAGACCTGCTCAACATCGGCGTTGTCGCCGCCACCACCGGCGCCCTGGCCGACCCCGCCACCCGCGCCGCCGGCATCTCCCGCGCCATCGCCACGTCGACACCCGACCCGCTGACGCTCGCCCAACTCCAGCACGGCATCCACCGGCTGAGCACGCTGTACGCCGTCACCCCACACGCCGAGCTCGTTGGTCCGGTGGAGAAGGCTTGGGACGACGCCGAGGCCCTTTTGGACACCCGTGTTTCCGGCGCCGCGCGTCGCGACGTCGAGCTTGTCGCCGGCCAGTGGGCGTTCTACCGCGGACGGCTCGCGTTCAGCATGAACGACGACGGCACCGCGTTGACCTTCTTTGTCCTGGCTGGCCAGCACGCCAACGCCGCAGACGACCCGCTGCTCGCCGGCGCGGTGGTGGCGATGCGCGCCGCACTGGCGTTCTTCGCCGGAGAATTCACGACGGCCGCCTCCATGGCCCGCGCCGCCCTGCCCGGCGCCCACCCGTATGTCGCGCCCACCCTCGCCAGTTCGCTGGCCCGTGCCCTCGCCCAGACCGGCGATACCGCCGGCGCGCTGGCCGCCCTGCGGACGATGCACGACACCGTCTGGACCGGGCCGCCCCAGCCGGGCACCGAACCCGGCGATGAGGAAGCCTACGAAGCCTTCAGCGCCGTTACCCTCGGCTACCTCGGCCAGGGCGAAGCCGCCGAGGGCCACGCCCGGGCGTCGCTTGCCCTGCTCCACGGCAGCGGCCGGCACGTCCGGATCGCCGGTACCCAGCTCGCGCTCGCTCGCGCGTTTCTCCGCCGGAGCAAACCTGAACCCGAGCAGGCGGCCGGCGCGATCCAGGACGCGCTGACCGTCGCCGCCGGCAACGACCACGGCGCCACCGTCAACCGCGCCGCCGCGATCTGGCGCCACCTCCACGCCAACCCCAACTGGACCCGCCTCCCGACCGTCCGCGACCTCGCCGACCAGCTCCTCCCCGCCGGCCGCGCACTGCCCCCAGGCGCCGTAGTCTGACCCGAACCTGCAGGTCAGCGACCCACCACTGTTATCGCGGCAGGAAAGGCGACGGGCTGCCAGTCCAGAGGACGACGAGTGCATCTCGGGCCCGAGAAGCAGCCACGTAGAGGAGGAATCGTTCGCGGGTCTCGCGGTCGGCGCGTTCGTCGGGGGTTTCGTCGGCGAGAGCCTGGGCGGAGGGGACGGCGTTGCGATCGACGCCGAACAGGATGACGCGGCTGAACTCAAGGCCCTTGGCGCGATGCATGGTCATCAGCCGTGGAGCGTCGGCGCGGCCGGGGTCCTGGGTGGCGACGACTTGGACGGGGATCCCACGGTCCCGCAGGCCTTGCGCAACGGTGTCGCGCTGGGCGGCGCTGCGGGTGAGAATGCCGAGACTTCCCGGCTCGACAGCCAGCACCTTGCCGTCCCTCTTCGCGCCGCGCGCGCCGTCGTCGGCGGTCTTGGCCGGTGGGATCAGCCAGGCGCGCAGAGTGTCGGCGGCGGCGTCGAGTTCCTCGGTCAGGCCGGAGCAGGGGTGCAGAGCCGGGGCAGGGCCATTCATTGCGGAGCGGTAGCCGGCGACGCTGTCGGTCTCGTCGTCGAGATCGGTGACGGGGCTGTCGGCGAGGATGCTGACGGCGAAGCGCAGGTTCTGCGCCGTCGTGCGGTAGTTGAGGGTGAGCCGGCGGCTCCGGCCGCGGATGTGTATGCCGTAACGGGAGAGGACGACCTTCTCGCCGTAGATGCGCTGGTGGGAGTCCTCAGCGATGAACAGGTCGTTCGGGCCCTCAGCTACGAGCGCCCGCAGCAGGCGCCAGTGGCCGGGGTGCAGGTCCTGGGCCTCGTCGACAACGACGTAGTCGGCCGGCCGGCGCCCGTCGGCGGCCTCCGTGGCGTCGGCGCAGCGGGCGGCCAGGACGGCGATCTCGGCGAAGCTGGCCTTCTGGTCGAGCGCGAGCTGGCGACGGTACTTCTCCACGGCGTCCCAGATGGACATCCGCTGGGCTCGGGAGAGCCGGGTGCCGCGGCCGGGGCGGGGGGCGCGCAGGTAATCGGCGCGGGTGGTCAGGTCACGGGCGAGGATGACCATCCGGTACTCACTGATGAGGAAGCTGGGCCTGGCCAGGTCTCCAGTCAGGCCCCTGGCCCGGGCGGCGTCGGCCCAGGCGGCGCGCTCCTCGCGGTCGGTCAGCGGCCCGGGCACCGTGCCAGCGGCGAGAAGGTCGCCGCCGACCTTCGCGCGGATCTCTGCCGGGGTAGAGCCGACGATCTCCAGCGCGAGCTGGTCGATTCCCCGGACGGTGATTCCCGGCTGCCCGAGCCGGACCTGCGGGATCGACGGGTCGAGTATCCGCAGGTCGCGGGCGAGGTTATCGGCGAGGTTGCGGGTGAAGGTGGTGAGCACGACCCGCGCGTCGTTCTTGTGGAACGTCAGATGCCGGGCGCGGTGAAGCGCGACGACGGTCTTCCCGGTGCCGGCTCCGCCAGTCAGCCGGTAGGCACCGTTGGTGTCGAGGTGGACGTAGTGGCGCTGCTCGGGGTGCAGGAACACCCGCCAGTCGGCGAACGTGCCGTCCAGTACGCGCCGCAACTCGCCGTCGGTCTCGATCCGGACGAAGTCCATCAGCGTGCCGGGCCGGGCGAGCGCCGCCTCGACCTCGGCGTCGCTCGCGGGCGTCAATACCTGCTCGGGCTCGGCCTTCGACCCGGGTGCCAGCTCCGGCTCGCCTCCCGGCTCGGTCGCCCGCCCGCCTCCCGGCTCGGTCGGCCCACCGCTGGCCGCGGTGGTGTTATCGGCCGGCGGCGCGTCCGACGGTCGCAGCTGGGCCAGCACGTCCGCGACGGAGGCGCCGGTGGCCAGCGTGAGCAGCGCGTCGCCCTGCCAGGATGGCAGCCGTTCGTCACCGGCGACGGCGATCAGTGCGTCCTCATCGGCGCAGGCGAGCGCCCGGGCCACCAGGCTCGCA
The DNA here is from genome assembly GCF_032027725.1 of Pseudofrankia coriaricola. Classification (NCBI taxonomy): domain Bacteria; kingdom Bacillati; phylum Actinomycetota; class Actinomycetes; order Frankiales; family Frankiaceae; genus Pseudofrankia; species Pseudofrankia coriaricola. The sequence goes on from NZ_JASNFO010000058.1 coordinate 34,075, forward strand.
GGCAGTCCGATCGCCTCGAGATCCGCGCTGGCGAACCCGGCGAGCGGCGGCTCGGCGCTTGGCGCGACCTCCGCGGCCACGGATGCGCCGGACATGCTGTCCGCGGCGGCGGAGGCCTCGACCGGCGTTGCCGCCGAGACGGGCGGGGCTGGCGGAACCCAGTGCGCCGGGGTGTCCTCCAGCACCTCCAGCACGCCCGTCACCGGATTGGTGGTGAGCACGAGCCGCTCGGCAAGCGCGTTGGCCTCGTCGTGCTTGGCGACGGCGGCGAGCACGAAGTGCGGCTCGGGCTGCTGGGCCACCAGGAACATGACGGCGCGGAAGTTGTCGTTGACCCGGCCGGTGCGCACCCGCGGGTCGCGCGAGCCCTTGATCGGCTCGATATGCAGCCCTGGGCTGGTCGGGTCGGTCATCAGCTTGGTGAGGAAGTCCCAAGCCCGTTGCTTGAGCGACCCGTCGATGTCGAGTCGCTTACGGAACTGCCGGGACATCGTGATGTTGCTCATCGACGCCCTGAGCCTCCGTCCGTGTCCGCTGCCGTCAGCAGCTCTACCAGTCGGTCCAGGTCGGGTCCGACGACCCGCCATCCGCCACCCGCCAGCGTCGCAGTGACGGCCTCGTCCGGAGTGACCAGGACAGCGATGTGCGCGGCCACCCAGGCCAAGTCGATGGGGTAGCCGTCGTCGGTCTCGTAGCCCTGCTCGGGGAGTGGCGCGCCCGCGGTGGCGAGGCCGATGAGCAGAGCGCGTTCCGTGTCGTCCGCGGCCGCCTCGACGAGGGCCTGCCACGGTGCCGGAAGCGTCGAGACGGCGGCAGCGGTGTCGCGGACGCCGCCGGGCGCCGTGGCGGGCTCGGCGCCTGTCTCGTCCGCGGTGGTCGCCGCCAGGGTTTGTCCCAGGGCCTGAGACAGGGCGACCGGTCGAGCGACCCTAGGGTTCGCGTGGCCGAGGACGTTGGACAGCGCCAGCCAGTGTCGCCAGGAGGCGGTCCCGTCGACGGTGGCGAGCGTGTCGTCACGGTCGTCGACAACGAGGATCGCCCCCGGGTCGATGGGCTTCGCTGCCCGGGCGGCGGTGGCGACCACGAGCGGCCCGTGACGCCAGCACCAGCCGCGAAGCTGATCCCCGATGCCGGCCGATTCGGCGGTCGCGGCGGGCGGGGTGGCGCCCAGTGCCTCGGCCGCGAGGCGATCGAGGGTGGAGCGCGTGCCGATGGGCTTGGGCTTGCCATCGACGAGGGCGAACGGGAGGCCGTGGGCGAGCTTGCGCCAGGCTTCGGGCCGGGGGTCCGTGACCCAGTGGATGAGCTGGGTGACGGCGTCAGCGGTGGCGAGCGCGTCGGAGACGGAGCCGGCGGGGATGGACTGCTGGCGCAGCCTGACGAGGCGGTCGCGGACCTTGCCGGTGTACCAGCCGGCGCCGGCGGGGGTTGCCTGCTCCCCGCGGGCGATCGCCTCGAAGGTGGCGACGTCGTCGTCGGTGACGGCCCAGACCACGTTGCCGGCCTCGCGCAGCACGGCCCGTTTCGCGGCGTCGTCCGCGATCCGGTTGTGTGCCGGGGTGGCGTGCCAGAAGCGGCCGTCGGTGAAGACGTAGACACGCGGGACCGCCGGGTCCTCGCACAGCAGCTCGAAGTCGGGTCGGCAGCCGTGGACGAGGACCTGCGGACGCAGCGTCCAGCGGCGGTGCACCTGCCCGGGCACGCCGAACCGGACCTCGGTGCCGACGAGGTGCGGGATCTCTTGGACGGACGCTCCGCGGGCCTTCAGCGCTTCGGTGAACGTCCGGCGGAACCGCAGCTCCAGGGCGCTGTCGAGCGACGGCATCGGGATGTCCGCGATGGACCGCAGCTCTTCGGGGTTCCAGCCCCGCCCGGCCGCCGGCTCCTCCTCCGCCGCGACGGCGGCGCCAGCGCCGCTGGGCGCGAGGCCGAGGAGCTCGGTGAGCATCTGCTCGGCCCGGGCCCGGGAGGTGCGGGCGACCACGCCGGTGAACGGGAGCAGGCATTGCGGGCAGGCCAGCACACCCTCGTCCTGGCACGAGCAGGATGCGACGACGTTCAGCGCGGCGGTGAGGACGTCCCGGACTCGGCCGGGCCGGGCCAGGTCGGCCAGGTAGCCGGTGCCGCCGGGTACCCGGTCGTGTAGCAGCAGCGCGGTGCGGTCCTGGCCGTCGACCGGGAGGTGGGTCTCGATGAGGGCCAGGTGGTCGGGCGTGCCGCCGAGCACTTCGCGCAGCCCGAGCAGCAGGGCGGCGCTGAACGACGGGACGGCGAAGTGGTCGAGGGTGAAGTGCGGCGGCAGCAGCATGCGCACGGCCTGGGTCCGCAGCGTGCGGCCGAGCGCCAGCTCCGCCCATGGAACGACGATCGCGGTCCGGTGCGGGCACCAGGCCCGGTGCCGGGCACCCTGCGGGTCGCGCACGCCGGGCTGGGCGGCGGGGACGACCCCGCAGCCGGGGCAGACGGTGAACAGCGGCGCGCGGACCTCGGCGCCGGCGAGCAGGCGGGGAGCGCCCTGCTCGACGGCGCGGCCGACGTTGACCCAGCGGACGTCGAGCTGGCGGACGTACTCGGCGCCGAACGGGTAGTCCCGCAGCTGCCAGGCGCCGGAGATCTGGTCCGCGTCGATGTCAGCGGCACCGATGACGGCGAACGTCATCCGGTCACGCTCGTCGCGGGCGTCCGAGATCGCCGCCGCGTCGCGGGAGACCTGTGCCGACACCCGTTCCAGCGGCAGCACGGTCAGCGCCTGGCCGGTGTCGGCGACGGCGGTGTCGCCGCAGCGCGGGCACGACGCGGGCGGCGGCGGCTCCGGGCCTTCGGAGCGGCGGGAGACGGCCGACCAGCCGCAGGCGGCGCACAGCCGCCAGGTCTGTAGCAGCGCGTCCAGGTCACGGCCGACGTCGACGGCGTCGATGCGCACCGCCAGCCCCTGGGCGTAGAAGGTCGAGCCCGGTGCCCACTCGGTGAGCGCGATCGCGCTGCCGCGCTGGTATGCGCGGGCCTCCTCGCGGTATTCGGCGGTTTCGTGGTCGACCCAGCGCAGCGTGACGTCGAGGGTGACGGTGTCGTCGAGCAGCGTGTAGTTCGGCAGCACGCCACGTTCTTCGAGCGCGGCGACCCAGAACTGGGTGGCCAGCTCAGCACGCCGTCTAGCGAGGAACTTCGCCTCGGCCTGGGCCATCCGGGCGGCGAGCCGGTCCTCGTCGGTGGCGGTCGGCTGGCCGGCGGCGGCGACCAGACCGGGGATCTTGTCGGTCAGCGCGCTGTGTCGGTAGCCGAGGTCGTCGATCTCCCGGCGGTAGTCGATAACGGCACGGCGCAGCAGCTGGCCCAGGCCCGACTCGCCCGCGCCGCCCGAGCCCGCGTCCACACCGGCCCAGCGGCGCAGATGCTCGGCGGTGTCGGGACGGACGGTGTCACCGAACAGGGCCAGGAACTCGGCGGTGTAGGCGTCGGCGTGGGCGGCCGCGTCGGCGAGCAGGTCGCCAAGCCACGTGCCCGGCCCGGCGTCAAGGTCCGGGAACACCCCACCGGCGTTACGCGGGCTCGGCACCCCGGCCCGGGCCCTCCGGTCGACGAGCCAGGCGACGTACTGGCGCTGCAGGATCTCGATCGCGTCCAGGTAGGTCGCCGGCGGGCGGACCTCGCCGTCGAGCAGCGCGAGTGGGTCGGCGAGCAGCGGCGCGTTCCGCGACCGGCCTGGCACATAGGCGAGGACCAGCGCGTTCCCGGTGAGCCGCCCGGCGCGGCCGACCCGCTGCAGGTAGGACGCGACCGACCGCGGCAGCGACCCGAGCAGCACCGTCGACAGGTCGCCGATGTCGATGCCGAGCTCCAGCGTCGGCGTCGCGGTCAGCACGTTCGGCACCGCGGGGCCGGTCCCGTCCCGGAACGCGTTCTCCACCGCCAGGCGCACCTTGCCGGGCAGCAGCGAGGTGTGCTCATGGGCGACGACCCGGCGCATGTCCCCGCTGCGGTACAGCGCCCGGTAGTAGTCGTCGCCGCGCGGCGCCCTGCGCAGCGTGCCCGGGCAGAACTGGCGCAGGCACACAGCCCCGGCCAGGTCCTCCACGGTCTGGCGCCGCCCCGGGGTCAGCGTCTGGCAGACGTCGCAGCGCAGCGCCAGCGACCCGTCGGCCAGCCCGTTCGAGTCGGTGGCGGCCAGCATGACCCGTTCGGGGTCGAGCGCGAACACCGTCGCGCCCGCCTTGGTCCGCCGGGTCCGCAGCCAGCCGACGGCGGCGGCCTCCTCCAGCAGTGCCCGGGTGACCAGCCCACCGTCCCGGTTCGTCAGCCGCAGCTGCCGCCCTGACCAGCGGGCATACCAGGACCGGGTGCCGGTGACGACGTCCAGGTTGTCGGCGCGGGCACCGGTCGTCGGGAACGCCGGCGCGGGCCGGCCCGGTGGGAAGGCCGGCAGGCCCTCGTTGCGGGCATCGCCCCGCCCGCCGGAGATGAACCAGCGGTTGCCGTCGTCGTCGATGTAGCGGTCCAGCCAGTGGTGCGCGATCCCGCCGCGGGTCCGGACCCGTTCCAGCACGCCGCGCACCCAGCCGGCCAGGCGCGCGTCGTCGAACCCGGCGCCAAGTGCCTCGTCGACGTCCTGGGACAGCGAATGCTGCTCGCGGGCCTTCGTCAGTGCCCGGCGCCCGACGCGGCGCAGCGCCAGCGGCGAGTCGGTGTCGACCTCGGCGACGACGGCCCCGGTCAGCTCCAGGGTGCGGCCGGTGCGGGCGTTCAGGCCGAACTCCAGCGCCGCGTCGAACGCGAGGCGCCGCTCCACGGTCCGCCGCGCGCTCGTCCGCTCCGGGCCGGAGCCCGACGGGTCCCAGTACCGCCGGAACGCGGCCCAATCCGCGACCGCGGGCGGCACCAGCCGGTAGCGGCGCACCGGGTCGTCGCCGGCCCGGGCCATCGCCTCCCGGGGCAGGTCGGCCAGGGCGAGCGGGCCGGCCGCGTCGACCGTGGCCGACAGCGCGGCGCGCAGCGACAGGGCGTGCGACCGGGCCTGCACGAACCCGGCCATGTAGGCCGCGTCCTGCACGCTGTCGGTGAACAGCAGGCTCTTCTTCTCCGCGCCATCCAGGTGGGCCGAGCCGAACAGCGCCGACAGCGTCACCGACGTCAGCGTGGACACTCCGGAGCCGAGGAACCGAATCCCGTCCGGCTGCCGGCACGACGGGCAGGTCTGGTCACGGGCCGCCGCGTCGTCGTCCCAGTCGACGAGCACCGGGATCTGAGTCGCCTCGTCGGCCCCGCCGCCGTCCGCCGCCGGCTGGGCGACGAACTCCAGACTCGCTAGGTCCAGCCATAGCAGCCCCTCGACGGCCACCCCGTCACCGCCCGGCAACGCGCCATTCGTGCCGCCAGCGCCGGGCGTCCGGCCGTTGCCGGTGACGGCGCCGGCTAGCATCGCCGCCTCGCCCGGGGCGTGCAGCAGGGCGCGGAACCGCTGGTCGCGTTCCCGGGAGGCCCGGCGCACCGACGTGTCCGTCGCTTCGAGGGCGCGGCCCATCACCGTGCGTACCGCGCCCCACCCCGAACGGCCGCAGTGCCGGCAGTACAGCGCCGGCAGGTACAGGTCGGTGTCGGTGTGCGCGCCGTCGTCCGACCAGCGGAACGCCGGCGCCGCCGACACCCGCCGGTCGACCCGGGTCACCTCCCGCACCCACATCTGCGTGTCCACGCCGAGCAGCCGCCGGCCCGCCGCCGGGTCGGCGTCCGCCCGCGCGGCCGAGAGCAGGCCGAGGAACGCCTCGACGACCAGCACCCCGTCGGCGCGGCCCGGGCTCGCGTCGTCCAGCAGCGCCACCGCGGCCAGGTCCCGCAGCGGGGACGGGCGCAGCGCCGCCGGCAGCAGCCGCCCGGTCAGCGGATGGGCCGCGAGCAGCGCCGCCAGCCGGCCACGGCCACGCAGCCGGCGGATGTCCGCCGCCGACAGGCCCGCGCCGTCGCTCTCCCGGGCGAACAACGCCCCCAGCAGCGCGTGCGCCACCTCGTCCGGGCCGCCACCCGCCGGCGCGCGGACCGCGTCCGCCAGCAGGGCCGCGCTCGCCAACGGTCGGGCGATGTAGCCCGACACTGGCGCCGCGGTAGCCGCGCGCCACTCGTCGGGTGTCATCCGCTCCTCGACGACGACCGCGTCCTCGTCGAACGGGCAGCCGAACACCGTCCGGGCGAACTCCCGCATCTCGGCGAACGACTCGGGGCTGCCGCCGCCGAGGGTCGCCGACGTAGCGACCGGGACGATGTCACCGAGTGGGGCGCCGTCGCGGGCCACGCCCAGCATCGAGCCGAGCCGACGCAGCAGCATCGCCACGTCGGTACCCTGCGCGCCGTCGTAGGTGTGGAACTCGTCGAGGACCAGGTAGGTCAGCGACTGCTCGGCGCCCACCCACAGGCCGCGGTCGTCCGCGCGTAGGAGCAGTTGGTCGAGCATCTTGTAGTTCGTCAGCAGCAGGTCCGGCGGGTCCGAGCGCAACACCTCGCGCGACGTGATCAGCCCCGCCTCGGAGACCTTGGTGCGCTGGGCCTTGTCCTCGCCGGTGTAAAGGCCCGCGGTCAGGCCTGACAGACGTGGGTCGGAGGTCAGCAGCCGCGCGATCCGGCCCGCTTGGTCGTTCGCCAGCGCGTTCATCGGGTACAGCAACAGCGCCTTCAGGCCCCGCCGGCCCGCCTGCCGCTCGCGCAACGCGTGGTCGAGGACCGGGTAAAGGAACGACTCGGTCTTGCCGGAGCCGGTGCCGGTCGTCACCAGCGTCGGGCGTGGGCGGTGATGCTTCGACGACAGCCGCTCCCACGCGGCCGCCTGGTGGACGTAGGGAGCGAAGCCGTCGGGCCACCAGTCCAGCGCCACCGTCCACGCCCCGTCAGCCGGGCGGAATGGTAAGCGCAGCCGGGCGTACGGGCCGCGGAAGATGCCGCCGTCCGGGTCGGTGAGGAAATCCGTCAGCGCCGCCCGGACATCGTCGTCGGTCAAAGCGAACGTCGTCGACAGGTAATCGGTGAGCGCCCGCCGCAGATCCGCCGCCTGCAACGACGGCAGCAACGGCCCACTCACGCCGCTACCCGCCCGGTCTCGGCGCGGCACCCGCCGGCCACCTCATCCACGTGCGGCCACAGCCCGCTTGCTTCTGTCACCGTCCCGCCTGCCCGGCCGCCGCGCCCTCAATCTGCCGCGCCCGTGCCTGCCGCTCGGCCGCGATCCGCGAGAAGTGCTCGTGCGCCAGCTGCAGATCCCGCTCCCGATCCACCGTGAAGAACGGCCCGACGTAGGTCCGGTCCGGCCCTTGCAGCGTGTGCACCTTGCGGCTGAGCGATATCTGTTTGTCGAGTTCCTTGGCCAGGTCGCCAGGCAACTGCCGCCCGAAGCTGTCGTACCGCGCCTTGCGCTCATAGTCCTGCAGCACAGGGAACTGCGTCCGGTAGACAGTCACCAGTTCGTCTGCAGTTAGCCCTAGCATGATCGCGACGATCGCGTCGATCTCCACCAAGGCCTGCCGCCTACCCGCGGCCCGCCTCAACGGCGTGCCGGGCTCCCACGTCGGAGTGACATCGCCAAGTCCCGGGCGGTCGTGGTAATCGACACCGACCCCAGGCGCCCAATCGTCTGCATGCCAGTCTAGCAGATAGAGCTGTTCCCAGATAGGGGCATATGGTCGAACGAGACAGTTCAGCCGCAGGGCACGCAACGTCAGAAGTGGCTCCAACACATGCCCGCGCAGGTGCGGAATATTTCGCATGAGCGGAAGAGTGATGTGGCTTGATCCCGTGGATTTGACGAGGAAGTCGGCGATCAGGGATGCGGAGATCCCTGCGGCGACGACGAGATCTTCCATACTCGGAACGGAAATGCTGTTGACACCGTGGACATGCGTTGGCCCCGGGGGCATCAAGGCGGTCTGCAAGGTCCTGACTGTCACAGAGTCCGCCATTTCGCGCCAGAGCAAGCGAAAATAGTCGTTACTGGGACGACCGTTCCATCTGGGGTAAGCGGCCCGATACTCGTCAACCGGCTTTGACCGCTGGTACGTGGTGCGCGGAATAAATTCATCAGAAACGGATTCAAGGTCAATTGACACAGTATCGGCGGCGTTACGCGAGGTCGGGTTCGGTTGCTGGTAGAGGGGGGTGGCCACGCTCAGATGCGGACCTTGAATGATCACGTCTCCCCATGTTGATGAGACGGCAGGTCGGCGCTCAAACCAGCCGTCTTGACGGGCTTCAGACTCGTGCCATCCTCGCGTCCACGAGACTTGAAGTTCCCCGAGCCTTGGAGCTCCCACAAGTTTACCCAAGACGGCCGCCGCGGACTGATTCACTGGAAATAGCATGCGAGTCTGGTCGGCCGGGACCCGCGCCTCTTCAAGTAGCCCCGCCCACTCGCGAAGCACTCTACTATCAACTCGAGTTATACGAGATCTATGCGGCCGGGTGTCCCATTTTCCAAAATGATCACGCACTCCCGGCTCGGGACCCGAGCTGTCATGAATGAGAGAACGGTCGACAATGTCCGGCCAGTAGATCCAGCTCGCATGCAAGAAGGAAACGTCGCGCGCCACACCATAGGTATGTATACCGAAAGCCCGCTTGTCGCTAATTTCCCGGAAGATATACATGTTATTCTTGAATCCCCAGTGGCGACGCAGGCGTCGATAAGCCTCCCGGCGGAGCGTCGCGGCGCGTAGTTCGGTGAAGTGGGACTCAGGATGGATCAGAGAGACGATTCCGCTTGGCGCCGCGGACCGCCACGCATGATCCATAAAGCAGCGATACAGGTCCGGCTGAAGACCATGCAGCAATGGCCGGTCGACCAGGCTTGCAAGATGCGCATACGCCCCGGCGTGCTCCGCGCGCTGGTCTAGGTGCCACGCATCAGCCCCGGTTAGTGCGAGCGTATACTTTCGGCGGTCCCGCTTCGCGGATTCAACTGCTTTGGTGTCGAGCGCCCACCACGGGTCGAACTCGGCGAGCACCCCAGGGTCGTCCCAGTCCGGGCGGACCCACGGCGGGTTTCCGACCTGGAGGTCGAAGCCGCCCTTGGTGAAGACCTGGGGGAACTCCAGTTCCCAGTGGAAGAAACCTTGGGTCTCGGCGATCTGGTCGGTAACGCGCAGCCACGGGTGGCGCGCCACGGCCTCGTCGGCCGGGAAGGCCGCCGCATAGCCGAGGTCCAAGGCCTCGGCGTCGTCGAGATCGCGCCAGCTCAGGTCGCCGGCGAACGTGGTCTGGCCGGCCTTCTCGGCCCGTTCGGCCTTCTTGTCTCCGCTGGCCTTGCCGAGCAGGGCTTCCAAGCCGGAGAGCCAGGCGTCCCAGTCGGGTGGGGCGACGTCGGTGGTCAGCGTCCAGGACCACAGGGCGCACCAGGCGTCCATCGCGCGGCGCAGGCGGCGGTAGGCGCTGCCGGGGTCGGCGAGGACCTTCTCGACCTGCTCGCGGCTGACCGGCTCCACCCCCTCGGGCAGCCCGGTGACGTCTGGGTCGGCGCCCCAGACGCCGGTGTCGCGGCGGATTCCGGCCTCGGCAAGCTCCAGCCGTCGCCGAGCGAGCGCCCACAGCGCCTCGACCCGGGTCGCGAGCCGCACGAGGCGCTTGGCGGTGGTCGCGTCGGGCGTGCTGAGGACGGCGGAGCGCCATTTCCGCAGTTCCTCGCGCTTCTCCGGCGCGTAAGTCTTCGCCTCGGGGGTGTCGACGACGGCGCCCCAGCCCGCGGCGGGTAGCAGGAAGTGGTGGATCCCGGCGCCGGCGGACGGGACGACGCCGGGCGCAGCCGGGTCGTGCAGGCCGATGTCCTTCGGGACGGTCGTCAGCCACGCCTTCTTCTTCAGCAGACTCGGGTCGTAGACGGCGCGGCGAGCGCCGATCAGGCTGTTGCCGCGGCGCAGGTGCAGGCCGAACCAGGGCGCGGCGAGGCCGGCCTGCATGGTGTCCAACCAGAGCGACACCTCGGCGAGCTCGACCGCCGTCGCGTTCAGGTCCACCCCGTAGACCTGGTGCAACGCGAGATACGCCTTCACCCGCTGCAGCTCGGCCGGGTATTCCTCGGCGGGGATGCGTTCGCCGCGCTCGTCCTGGGCGCGGCGCAGGTACTCGGCGGCGAGCTGGCGAACCGCCTCGATGGCGAACGCGCCGGAGCCGAGCGCCGGCTCGCAGATCGTCATCGTCAGGATGTCGGCGGCGCGGGTCGTCGTCCCGTCCTGGTCGAGCAGCTCGGCGAGCGCGTGGTGCACGACCGAGCGGGTCAGCGACTCCGGGGTATAGAAGGACGCGGACTGCTGGCGTTCCCGACCGGCCAGCCGGAAGACGAACGATCCCTTGCGGTGTAGCACCGGCTTGGGCTCGCCGGTCTCGCGGTCCTTCTCCAGGACCAGCGTGTCGGCCGGGACGTCGTGGACGCGCTCCGCCGGCAGCAGCCAAGTGCCGCCAGATGGGTCGCCGCCCTTCGCGACTTCGTACAGGTCGGTGTCGGCGATCATGCCGGACCAGGACATCAAGCCCTCGTAGACCGCGCCGAGCTGGTTGATCCCCAGCTCGCCGTAGGAGATAAAGCCGCGGTCGGCGCCCTTCTTCTCCGGGGTGAGCAGCAGATGGCGCAGCACCTGCTGCAGCGCCTCGTTGCCCAGGCCGACCTCATCGATCAGCGCGGTCGCCGCCTGCGCGAACAGGTCGGAGCGCAGCGCCTGGAACACCAGCCGGTCGCCCGGCACCGCCCGGTCGCCCTCGTCGCCGTCCGGCTCGTCCGCACCCGTGGCGTCGGCAGTCGACGGTTCCGCGGAACCGTCGATCTTCGCGTTCCGCGGAACGCGCGCGCCGCCGTCGCCGTCGCCGTCGGCGCGGCCCGCACCGCCCGGTTCCGCGGAACCGTCACGCGGGTCGTAGCCCGCCTCGACGAGGCGGAACAGCAGGGCGAGCGAGGAGTAGAGGTGGGTGCCGCGCCGGGCACGCTCGCCGGACAGGTCGGTGAGGATCAGGTCACGCAGCCGGTCGAGGCCGTAGCCGGCTTGGTATTCGGGCGCCTGAACGGGCAGCACCTCAAGCTGCGGCGACGCCTCCGCGTACAGCAGGAACAGGATCCGGTAGAGGAACCGCAGCGACTGGCGGGCCAGGTCCCGGCCGAGCCCAGGCACGTCGAGCACCGGCAGCCCGGCCGCGGTCCGCCGGTTCACCACGTCGTTCGCGATGATCGAGATCGACAGCCGCACGCCCCTGCGCAGGTCGGCCGAGACGCCGACGGTGTGCTGGACGGACTTCTCCAGCAGGCTGAGCCAGGGGGTCTGGCCGTCGTCGGCGGGCAGCAGCAGGTCCGGGCCGAGCATCGCGGCGGCGTGCTCCAGCTCGCCGGCCCGCTTCGTGTCGCGTCGGTCGACGACGACGCCGAGGTCGACGGCCAGCCAGCGGCCCTCCGGCCAGCGGCTCCGCTCCGCGAGCAGCACCCACCGACCGGCCTGGACCAGCACCAGCGGCGGCGCGTCATCGGCGAGGAACACGGTGGAGATCGTCTTCGCCAGCCCGTCCAGCGGCTTGCCGTCGACCAGCGCCGGGTCGAGCAACACGCCGGTGGCTGGGTCGAGCAGCTCCTCGACAGCGCGGACCGGTCTGGCCTCCAGGACCAGCAGCGCCGTCCCGGTCGGCGTCGGATGGACGACCGCCGCGGGCAGCCGCACCTCGTCGCCGGAGCGGTCCGACTCCCACACGGTGACGTCCCGGTCGAGCAGCAGCGCGCGGCGGACCTGGCGGTGCAGGTCGTGGACCGCGTCGACGGTCGGCTGCTCACCGAGGCCGCCGAACTGGCGGGCCAGCGCCGTGGCCGCGTCCCGCAGCGCCGAGCGGGCCGTCGGATGGCCCGCGCCCTCGGTCTCGTCCCAGCGGTCGCGCAGCGCCAACACCTCGGCGAGGAACGTGCCGCTGCGGGTGTCGGACGTCAGGTAGTGCTCGGAGATCCACGACTCGCCGACGATGACGGCGTCAAAGCCCGGCATCAGCCCTGCCCCTCCAGCCCCAGCCCCACCGGGCCCGGTTCCGCCGGCCCCTGCCCCGCGCCCGCGGGGATGACGACGACGAGCGGCCGCAGCAGTCGCTGGCTCGCCTTCAGCGACAGGGCGATCTCCTCCTCCAGGCTGACCCGCTTCGCCAGCCGTCGGACCTTCGCCCTAGCCGCGCCGGTCAGGGCGAGCTCCAGCTGCCTCGCCTCGTCGCGCCAGCGCAGCTGCCGGGACGACCAGGCCTGGAGACGACGGGCGAGGTCGGCGTGCTGGGTCTCCTCGGCGAGGCTCAGAACGGCCGCGGCCGCGTCGATCGCCGCGGGGACGAGCGCGGTCAGCTCGTCGGTGACGACCGCCGGCCCCGGGTTCACCGGATTCGGGCCCATCAGGCCGGTGCCGGTGAACAGCTCCAGGCCGTCGACAACGTCCGCGACCGGCAGGTCCGCGCGGCCGGTGGGGAACTCGACCGACACCATCTGCCGGGTGACGACCTGGCCCCGCTGGTTCATCAGCGTCGCCAGCACCAGCACACGGGGCGTGTCGACCGGGCCCCGGACCAGCGGCACCTCGCCCCGGCCCATCGCGGCGAGCACCTTGTCCGCCGCCCAGTCGAGCACCGGGTGCAGCGGCGACAGGAAATGCGCCTCCGGCCAGGTCGACCCGTGCGCCGGCAGCACCTCCCGGACGCTGACCGCGCCGTCGCCCTTGCGGGCCACGGCCGCGCCGCCCTTGCCGCTCTTCGGCACGGCAGTCGTCCTCGCCGGGCGGCGGACGCTCGGGGCGAGGCCTTCCCGGGCGGCGCGCAGGCTGTCGAGCGCAACCTCGGGCGCGGTGGCGAGCAGCAGCTGCTCGCGCACGCCGCGCTCGGCGACGTAGGACGCGGGCAGCGCGTCGAGGCGGACCCGCAGGTCCCGCGGCGGGGCGAGCGAGACCAGCGCCCTGCCCTGATGGACCGTCCAGCCGACGCCGCCGCTGCCTGGGGGCGCGCCCCGGTCCTCGTTCGGCGCCCGGGCCGGCTGCTCGTAGACCTCGGCGAGCGCCTCCTCCAGGAAGGCGACGTCGCTCGGGTACAGCGACTCGCGCCGACGCTGCGTGGGCGGTGGCGGCAGCGCGGCCTTGGCGGCGGCGATGACGAACTCGCTGTCGAACGCCGGGTCTCCCCCCGCGGCCGGCTCGTCGTCGTCCTCGTCGTCGAACATCGACATCAGGTCGCCGTCGCCGTCGCTGGCGTCGGTGGCGCTGCGGTTGGTCGCGTCGTGACTGGTGGAGGGGGCCGTCAGGGCGGTCGTCGGGTCGGGAACGATCTCGTCGAGGTCGAGGCGACGGGCCAGCGCGGCACGGATCGCGTTCTCCTCGGCCTTCTCCGAGTGCAGGTGCATCAGCGTGGCCGCGTCGCCGAGCGTGGTGTGCGCGAGGTGCTCCTTCTCCAGGAGGCGCTGCAGCACCCGGATGTCGCCGCTGAAATGCTCGTCGGACGGGGTGAGCGCGAGCGCGGCGATCTGGGGCGGATGCTGCTGGCCATAGCGGTCGATCCGGCCGTTGCGCTGCTCGATCCGGATCAGCGACCACGGGATGTCGACGTGCACCAGGTGATGGCACTGGGCATGCAGGTTCACACCCTCGCTGGCCACGTCGCCGGTGACCAGGATCCGAACCGGGCTCGCCGCCGTCTTGAAGTTGTCGACGATGCGTTCCTGCTCGACATCCGGCAATGCGCCGTGCATGACGGCTATCTGGCCGGGTGCGAGGCCGAGACGGGCCGGTAGCTCGTCGGCGAGCCAGCCGAGGGTGGCGACCCGCTCCGCGAACAGCACCGCCCGCGTCGACGAGCCAGGGCCTACCCCTGCGTCGGCCAGGTACTTGGCCAGTGCCGCCAGCTTGCCATTGGTCCCCGTGTTCGTGGGCGTCAGCGCGTCCTGGGCGAGGTCTCGTAGCCGTTCAAGCGCCTGGCGTTCCCTCTCGGTGTCACGGTCCGTCAGCGCGCTGATCCGCTTGAGCCGGCTCTCCGTCGTCTCCAACAGCGCCGCCGGGGAGGAGAGAAACGCCTTCGCAAGCGTCCAGGGGAACAGCGCCGAGCCCTTGCCCGAGATCGGGGCCTTCGCGCCGCCGCGTGGGTAAAGCCAGGTCTCCGACAACTCGGTGGCGAGCGCGTCTTCGGCCGCCGACGGCGGGACCGGGATGATGACGGGCTCCGGCCTGGGCGCCCAGTCAGCGCCGACCTCCCGCGCGACCTCCGGGGAGTTGCGGTGCCGGCGGACGAACAGCCGCGTCACGTCCGCGACGTCGTACTCGCCGTCCGGGCCGACCGCCGTCGGGTCCAGCAGGCGCAGCAGCTCGGCGAACGACTCCTTCTTGCCGTTGTGCGGCGTCGCCGACGCGAGGATCAGCGCCTCCGCATTCGGCGCAAGCACCCGGGCCAGCTCGTTGTTCAGCGTGCCGACGTTCGTCAGGTTGTGCGACTCGTCGATGACGACGACGTCCCAGCGGTGCTTCTCCAGGAACGACCGGTACCGCGGCGACTTCAGCGTGTCGATCGAGACGATGATCCGGCGATAGAACGTGAACGGGTTCCGGTTCGCGGGAAGCTTCTGGCGCACCCGCTGCAGCCCGTCCGAGTCCAGCCGCACCAGCGGCAGCCCGAACCGGCACCACAGCTCGTGCTGCATCTGCTCCAGCACATGGCGCGGGGTGACGACCAGGACCCGGTCGGCCCGACCCCGCCGTGTCAGCTCGGCGAGCAGCATCCCGATCTCAAGCGTCTTCCCGAGGCCGACGGCGTCCGCGATCAGCACCCGCGGGCGCAGGTTCTCCGGGGCCAACGCGTGCGCCACCGCCCGGCGCTGGTACTGCAGCTTGTTGACCAGCATTCCGTCCGACACCGTCAGCGACGGCTCCCCGAACGGCATCGGCGTCCGCCGCAGCGTCGCCTCCAGCCACAGCCGCGTCCGCCGATGCCTGGGCGACGGGTCGGGCCGCAGCCGGGCCTCCCGCGGGTCCAACAGCGTGATGTCGTGGTCCAGGGCGGTAAAGAAGGTGGCCGTCGTCTCCCGCACGAGCTCGCTCAGCCCGACAACATCCAGCCGCCAGTCGCCGCCGCCGCCCGCCCGCTCCGCGGCCGTGACCAGCCACTCCTCATCTCGGGCAATGACCACCGACCCCGGCGCAAACGCGACCATAATTGCTAACCCCCCGATGCGCCGCGTTCCACCCAACTACGGCGAGGGGTGAGCATAGTAGACAACGACCCACTAGGTGCGCCAGGTGATAAACGATCAATGCGCCAGACAAACCCAGGCTACGTGGCAGCAACATCACCGGACTCCATCCAACTTGACCCACCGAATCACCACGCATCGCGGTAGCGACACGCAGGCTGACGATCAAATCGCGCCACACGACGGCGCCCCGTGAACCTGGTCGCGGGCCCACAGCACCCCGAGGGCCTCGCGGGCCTGCGCGTTGATGGCCGCAGGTCGGCACGGACGATTCAGGCCGCTGCTGCGTGTCGGCGGGCAGGACGTACACCACGCCGCTGAGGTGCTTGCGGCATGCGCAAACGCCGCCCCGCAGTCGATGCGGCTCACCCAACCGTGGCGACCTCATCGACAGCCACGACCCAGCGGTTCACCAGCGGCCCGAGGACGCGACCGACAGCCGCGTCCGCTGCCCTTGCCTCCCGACAAGGGGCGAGCCGGTCCGTCGCGGCGGGGTGGATCGGCTACCTACCCGACTGTTCAGGTGGCTTGGCGTAGGAGGTTCGCGAGGTCGGTGGAAGTGAGGCGGGCTGAGGGGTCGGCGACGCCGTTGGTGAAGATCATTCCTTCCGATTCGAGGACCTGCCGGGGCGCGTCGGTGCGGGCTGGGTCTGGCCACTTGAAGCCCGGGGCGACCTTGCCGTCGGCGGTCAGCACTCGCCAGGCGTTCTGGCAGGACAGGCAGCTGGCGATGTGCTGGCCGAGCGGCTGGGCTTTGGTGCCGACTACCTGGGCGAGATCGCCGTAGGTGGTCCACCGGCCGGCGGGCAGGGCGTCGAGGTAGGCGTGCAGGTCGGACCAGTCGCGCCTGCTCTGTCCGGGGACGTCCTCGGCGAGATCCGCCAGGCTGTGTTTGGCCTCGTCCTCCCACCAGATCGTTCCGCGCACCGCGTCGGGCGCCGATCCCGTGGCTTGAGTAAGGATGTGCAGGACCAGCCTGGTCGGCAGCCAGGAGTTGCCGTCATGCTCCCAGCGAAGGGGACCCTTCGGGTCGTTCTGCCAGGTGGCCCGGCCGCGGGACGGTTGCTGCTGTACCCACTGTTCGAGCTGGGGCCGCTGCGCGGCCGTCGCGGCCGAGAGAGCGAGCCGGAGGACGGTCCCGTCGGCGAGTGTCTCCGCGTCGATGAGTCGCCGTACCGCCGAGGCCGACCGGGAGCGCTGGACCTCCTTCTGGCTGACGCGTTCGGCGTCGGCCCGCGCTGTCGGGCTGAGGGTGAACTCCTCGGCGCCGGGCGTTGGCCACAGCCGGTTGAAGCCCACGAGGATGCTGTCGTCGGCCGAGCGCCAGGCGGACACCTCGACCAGTTCGACGAGCAGGTCGAACTGCGAGAGCCAGACGGCCGTGTTAGTCACCTGCCGCGGGAACGCACCGGCCACCAGCATGATCCGGGGCTTACGAAGCAGCTCCGGATCGAGCTCGCCTCCACCAATGTGCTCGAGCAGCAGCGCCCGGGCGGCGTCCCGGTCCGTCAGGGTCCCACGCCTGGTGAGCCAGGCCGCGTGCGCGTCGGTGAGCGTGTCCAGCGTGAAGCCCGAGACCATCGCCGCATAGGTGATCGCCTGCAGATGGGTGTCCCCGGGTGCCGCGTCGCGCTTGAGCTCCACGACGACGAGCCGGCCGGCGGTACTGAGCCCGAGAACGTCGAGCCGGTCTCGGGCGCGGATCCCGTCACTACCAGTCCACTGATCATATTCGCTGGTCACGACCAGGACGTCCTCGCCCAGGATCGTGGGGTTGGCGAGAACCCACTCCTGCAGGTGGTTCCGCTCGCTCAGCCCGGCCTCAGCGAGCGAGACGGAAGACAGCGCTGTCGCCTTGCCGCCGTCGACCTTGAACAGCAACGTCATCGTCGTTTTCCACCCACCGTCCGGCGTCCTCGACCGCCACGCGCCGCACGTGGCTAGCGCACCACGAGTGCGACAAGTGTTTGTCTACCAGCTATCGGCCGCCTCGCCGTCTCACCGGAGTGATTCAGACGGGCACAGGAGACGGTCAGGAATCACCAGTTAATTCTGGGGCCGGCGTCGCTGGCCACGTGGGGCGATGGAAAATCGTTGGTGGCCGGCCGGTCGACGTCGGGTCGCCTTGGTGCCGTAGGTGGAGCCCGTCCGTTAGTTTGACGTGGGGATCTTCAGGCACGTGGGACTGCCGCCTCGAGCGCGACCTCTAGACTCTTTGATCATTGGGATCCCCCCGGACAGTCACCTGATGGTGTCGAGGTGTCAGGGGGTCTGGTGGAACAGCAGGTGTCGCGGTGCGCTGGTCTGGACGTCCACAAGGATGAGATCGTCGCCTGCGCCCGCCTCGCCGAACTCGTCGCCGCGACCAACGACTGGATCGCGCTGCCCCGCGCAGCGACCGGGCGCAAGCTCGAAGCGGCGCTCGAAGTCGCCGAGACGTCCGCTGATCCGGCCGCGATAGCCCTGGCGACAGAAATCCGTGCCTACCGGGCCGGCACCGGCGGACGGCTGGGCAATGGCCGGTGAGGTCCGGGCGCCGCCGAGAACACCCTCCGTCACCACGCCGTTCGGGCTCCTTCACCAGCGAGCTCCGGCCGACCCCGACCCGGAAGGGTCTATGCCTTCTTGACGGCCGTGTAGATGTTGTAGCGCCAGGCATCCTGGTGTTTCCACATCTCCACGCCGCTCATCGCGTTGACGGCCTTCTCCGTCTTTCCCAGCAGCCGCGCGAGGGTGTAGGGGACGCGGCCGAGGACCGCGAACACGCGCAGCATCGGCAGCATGCGGGCCGTCACGTCCTCGACCGACTCGACCTTGAATGACGCCGATTCGAGCAGGTTTTCGAGGTCGCCGTGGTTGAGGCGGTGCCAGGCCGGCATCGCGCCCAGCTCGCACACGGCGTCGAACGCCGCCCGCGCGGCCGGCGCCAACCGTTCCTTCGGCGTCCGCGAGTACTCGAACATCACGAGCCGACCGCCTGGGCGTAGAACCCGGTGGAACTCGGCCAGCACCCGCTCGGGATCGGCGGCGTGCACGAACGTCTCCATCGTGTAGGCCCCGTCGAACCCGCCGTCCTCGAACCGTGAGAGGTCGTGGTAGTCGCATTCGATGAACCGGGTGTGGCCGGTGATCCCGGCTAGCTCGCTTCGACGCCGGGCCTCATCGAGGTTGAAATCGAGAATGTCTATTCCGGTGACATCCAGGCCGAAATCGGCCGCCAGCGTGCGCGCTACCTCGCCCATCCCGCAGCCGGCGTCGAGCACCCGAGAGCCAGCGTCGAGACCGAGACGGCGTCCGAGCTGGTGCTCCATCCGGCGCATCGCCGGCGAGAACCGCCACCCGGAGTCCCCGGCCTCGTACCAGCCGAAGTGCTTCGTCCCGCGCAGCAGATACAGGTAACCCAGTCGTGACTCCGTGCGGTCGTAGTACCGAAGAACCGCCCCGAGGTTCGTGTCACCCACCGGCACCCCGCGCTCCATGCTCGGCAGACTACCGACTCAGACAGTCTGCTTGCTCAGACAGACTGATGGCTCCGACATAAGCGTGCGTAGGAAGGCTCACTGGCTGAGAAGCGGTCATACCTGCACGGCCCGGTCTGCCGGCGTTGCTCCGGTTCGCAGGCCTGCCCCGTTGTCGATCTATCTGGCGATCCACGGGGGATGGTGGTGGCGGTACGCGCAGCTCAGGTCATGGTGGTCGGTCAGATGACGGCTCCAGGGGGCGGCGTGTAGAGGGTGAGCGCGCGGATGGTGAGGTCGGTGGGCTGATCGGGGACGCGTCGGAATGGGCCCGGATGTGCCGGGCCAGGGCTGGAGTCGGCCAGCGAGTCGTCTCCGGCCAGTCCGGGGACTGCGACCAGCAGACGCCGTCGAGTCGCGCCCCGGTCAGGTCGGCGCCGGTGAGGTCCGCACCGACGAGATCGGCCCGGTGAAGGTTCGCGCGCGTCAGGATCGCGCCGACGAGGCGGGCCTCGCTGAGATGGGCACCGGTCAGGACGGCGTCGTCGAGCCGAGCGCCTGTCAGGTTGGCGTTGGCGAGGTCCGCGCCGTCGAGGTTGGCCCGGGACAAGCAGGCCTCGGCGAGGTCGGTCGCGGTGAGCTTCGTCTTGGCGAGTACCGCGCCAGTGAGGTCCGCGCCGGTCAGGCGGGCCGCCATGAAGTCTGCGAACGTCAGGTCCCGGCCGGCGAGGCGTGCGCCGACGAGTTGGGCCCCGGGGTAGTGGGCGATGGTCCAGTCAATGATCTTCTCGACGCGTTGCGGCACCAGTTCCGTGGGCTCGTCGCTGGCGGGCGGCGGCGCCCAGCCAGCGCGGCATTCCGGGTAGAAGGCGGGCAGCGGACCGCCTGGGGCTGGCCGCGGCCCGTGGGCGATCTCGTCGTCGACGCGGTGGACGACGTCGGGCGCGGGCGGCGCCGGTCAGATGCTCACCGCGTGTTCCTCGAGTGGCGGCTCGGCGTCGAAGCAGGCGGTACCGGCGGCTCGCGCGGCGTCGCGTCCCCTCGTCCGCACCTGGACCCGGTACCAGCCAGGCCCGCCGGGCGTCAGGTTCCACAGCTCGGGCGGCCCGCCGCTGTTCAGGTCGCCGAGCCAGGTCCGGCCCGTGTTGCTGTGATGGCTGATATCCACGACCATGGGCCAGCCGTCGAAGGCAGCGGCGGGCTCGTCGTCACGGACATCGACGATGATCCGGATCCGGCCATAGTGGGTCCCGCAGACCACGGCCAGGTGCCCGCCGCCCGCCCCGACCAGCGAGTTCCCCTGAAAGGCCTGGCTCAGGCCCACGCCCTCGGGGATCACGTTGTAGTCGCACGGGTAGTACTGGCTGTAGTCGACGCGGAAGTCGTCGGTCGTCCACCTCACCGGTCGACCATCGCAGCCGCGATCGATCTTCCGAACACACCCACGCCACTCGGCCAGCCAGGTCTTGAAGGCCTGTTTGGAGCGTCCCTCGACCATGTCCAGCAGCCTGGCTGGGCCGGTGCCGTCCCTGGATGGGGGTCAGGTCGATGATCACCGTGACGTATTTGTCGCCCTTGCGGGTGTGGCGCCACACATGCTCATCGACGCCGATCACGGCCACGCCGTCGAACCGCGTGGGATCGCCGATCACCACGCGCTTGCCCTCGGCCAGGACCGCGTCGTTGGCGGTGTTCCACGCCACGCCGAGCCCCTCTGCGACCCGGGCCACGGTCAGGTGCTGGACCACGAGACCCTCCAAGGCCCACCGCAGCCCGCGACGCGACAGCTTCGCTCGCGGCTGCGCGGCCTTGCTGGTGTCCTGTCGCCACACGTGCCCGCAGCCACTGCACCGGTAGCGGCGCACCGTCACCAGCAGCGTGGTGGGACGCCACCCGAGTGGCTCGTGGGCCAGCCGCCGGACCACGGTGTCACGCGCGACCCCTTGACCGCCGCAGCAATGGCACCAGTCGTCGGGCGCCACGACGCGACAGGCCAGGAAGGCACAGTCGGGCTCGAGTCGCTGCCCGATGACAACGAGGCCGAGCTCGTCCAACGGCAGAAGGTGATCAGGTCAGAGCAGGCGAAGCCCGCCGTCGGGGTAGCGTCAGGCACGTCGAGGTCTTCTGGAGAGGCGTGTAGGAACCCCCATCGTCAGGAAACTCGACTCCTACCGGCCCAACCACGCGCTGACCTTCATCACACCCAGCTATGAAGAACTGGTGCCGGCCCGGACGCCAGCTTCACGTTGACGCAAGGGCAGTGCACCCTGGTCCCGTCTGGGCCAGCACCTCGATCTCCCATCATCGGAAGACCTCGCCCCCTACCCGGTGATCACCGCGCGCACCCCGACCACCCTCAACTGCGAGAAGCCACTTCCGGAGCGGACGATGGACAACGAGATTCAGCTGATCAGTGACGGTGACGGACTGGCGGTCATCGGGAATGCGACGGATGTCGACCGCTTCCTCGTCTCGGAGGGACTGTCGTCGAAGGACCTCGGACTGCAACGACTCAAGTCCGTCGTCGGTACCGGGGCTGTAGTCGCGCAGGCAGGTTCGGAGATTGCCGCCAACTCCGGTCGCTGGGTGAAACTGACTCGGGAGTCGGCACAGCTTGTCAATAAGTACAGGCTGAGGGAAAGCTCGAAGACGGGTCTCAGCACAGGCGTGGTGAAGGGGTACAAGGGCCAGGTCAGGGGATTCGTCGAATTCGAGAAGGGGTCCCGAACGCTTCTGACCAACCCGGCGATTCTTGCTAGTGCTGCGGGGATCATGGCGCAGGTTGCGATGCAACAGACCATGGACGAGATCACCGACTATCTCGCCACGATCGACGAGAAGGTCGACGACGTGCTGCGCGCCCAGAAGGACGCCGTGTTGGCCCGCATGATCGGAGTGGGCTTCGTCATCGAGGAGGCCATGACCGTCCGAGAGGAGAGGGGCAGGGTCGACGAGGTTACGTGGTCGAAGGTGCAGGCCGCGCCGGCGACGATCGCAGAAACCCAGGCATACGTATTGCGTCAACTCGACGCACTCGCGGAGAAGATGGAACGCAAGACCAAGATCGACGATCTCGCCACGACGGCCAAGGAAGCTGAGTCCATGGTTCGGGAGTGGCTCGCTGTTCTGGCTCGCTGCTTCCAACTACAGGACGCGATCACGGTGCTCGAACTCGACCGAGTACTGGACGCGTCTCCGGAGGAGCTGAACGGGCATCGCCTCGGGCTGAAGGCTGCCCGGCAGAACCGGCTGGAACACATCTCACGGAGCACCGAGCGTCTGGTGGCCAGAATGAATGCGGCTGCTGGCACGGCCAACGCGAAGGTGTTGCTGCACCCGACCAAGTCCCCGGCTGTAGTCCAGTCGAGCAACCATGTCGCAACCAGCGTCTATGACTTCCACGGGCGGCTCGGGATTGAGTCTGGTCGCCAGTCATCGGAGGCGAGACGATGGGTGGACGCGGCCGCGGAGGCGAGGGACAAGGCGCTCGAGACAGGAGCAAAGGGCGTCGATGCCGCCAGAAGCCTCGGCAACGAGACCCTCGACCGGGCCAGCTCGGTAAAGGGCAAGCTCTCCAGCGGGATCGCCGAGCGAGCGCGCCGTCGGCGCGGGGACGAGGAGGAACGCGACGAGGAAGGCTGAGTGAGCGCCGACCGTCAGCCACGTGCGCAGCCCGACTACACCGTCAACTGCGAAGAGCCTGTTATCGGACCAGCTAAGCATCCTGGGGCGGCCGGCCGCCGATCGGCCAGCGGCGCTTGTCTCGCGGCCGTGCTCTGTGGCCTGGTCACGATTTCTCGGGGCGGGGGCCCGCGCTCGCGTAGTACGCCTTCCGGGCGCCCTGAATCATCGTCCGGGCGGCGCCCGCAGTGGTTCCCTCAATGTTCAGGGGTGGACGCAGGCGTTCGATGAGCTGCCGTTCGATGGCGCGGGGTTCGGGATGGAGGGCTGTGGTGATGCGCAGGTGCTGGTGCATCCAGGTGGTGAGCCGGATTTCGTCGTCCGGTAGGAGAACCACTCTGTCGGTCCACCGCGTGCGGTAGCCCTCGTGGGCCAGGAGGAGGCCAGCGAGGGTCCTGCGCAAAGTCGAACTCCCGGACCGCGCGAGGTGGTTCGACATGATCCTGGTGCGCAGCCGGGTCGCAATCCCAAGGTAGAGCAGCCGCACGTCCCCGATGATCAGATTCGGCTGGCCTGGCAGATCCGGGAACACGGCGGCCGACGCCCACCACGCGTAGAGACCAGGCTCGGCCGGAAGCGTCGCGGCATCGGCCAGGTCCGAGGGGCAGCCACACAGCTCCCTGATGACCCGTTCAAGGGGCCCTCCGTCAACCACCACACCATCGATTCTCACCCCAGACAGGGCGATGACCGACATCGCCGGCCCCACCGGGCCGCTCAACCTCCTGGCGGTGGCTGGTCAGGCCGCGCGGGCGCGGGCGCGTCGCAGGAGGCTGCTGATGGTGAGGGCGCGGTTGGCGGTCTCGGGGTGCAGGTGCCGGCCATCGGGCCGGGTGAACATCAGCTCTCGCAGCCGGACGGGCCGGCCGCGCCGATCGGGCAGGGTGCCATTGCACCGGGCATCGCCGAGCTTCCCGCGCGCCGCGTCCAGCGCCAGCCGGTGCGCCGCGAGCGACCCGAGCGTGGTCGGATCGAGGCCGACATCGACACGCTCAACGCCGCCGCCCGCTCCATGCTCGCGGCAGATGGCACCCAGGGTGTAGGCGATCAGGTGCGGCTCCCGGGATCGTCGCGCGGCTTCCAGGGCGGTACCTTGGAGGTACTGGAGGCACCAGGCGGCCTGGGATCTGGCAGGAGGGGAACGGACACCGCGATGATCGAGCACACGCCCCGGCAGGTGGCGGTCAAGGTCTCCCCCGAAGGGGACAAACTGATTACCAGCGGCGCGCACTACCTGCACATGAGCAAGAAGGATCTCGTCGAGGCGGCGGTCGCGTTCTACCTGGACGCGCGCCGCGAGGAGATGCAGGCCGGCATGCGGGAGCTGCTGAGCGAACTCGACGGCAGCCGTGCCTCGCGTGTGGCGATGCTCGCGGGGATGACCCGCGCCGAACTCGACGCGGTCGGCGGCGTCGACGAGGACGACTGACGGTGGCCCGACAGGCCCGCCCGACGCTGCGCTGCCTACGAGAAGATCTTGCCTTGGCCGTCCCGCGTGTGGACACGCCCTTGGAGGACATCGACCACCCGCTGCTCACCAAGGCCAGCGACCGCTTCGCCGACGACGACACGCCACGAGAGCGGATCGCCGCGATCGACGACCGGGTGCTGTTCAAGGTGAAGATCCAGCGCTGGCGCGGCGCAGTGTGGGTCGATGCCGGTATCCCATGGCTCGTGGCGGCCGGGCAACGTGAGGAAGGTTCGCCCGACGACTTCTACGCGGCGCTGGCCGCACGCGCGACTGCCGCACGGGCGCGCTACAACACTGAGCACTCGCCCGCCCTCACTACCACGACCTACACCGGCGACCTGCTGCCCCGCCACGAGGACGAGCTCAGGTGGAGGGCCGAGTCGGCGGTGCGCGCCGAGCGCGCGCTCAGACCGGCGGTGCACAGGCTCGTACGCGAGTCGCTGCTGGACGGCCGGGAACACGCCGCCATGCTGGATGGCGCGGCCCTGGGTATCCAGGTCCTCGCTGACCAGGGCCACGAAACCTACGTCGCGATCCGCATCATCGGCTCGGTCCCACCACGGCTCATCGCGACGATCCTCAGCCTCGTACCGGGCTGCCAGGCTGACACGTGGATGTCCGACTACGCGATGCCACAGCGGCCGGTGGCCCCCGAAGAGCAGATCTGGTCCAACATCATGGACCCAGCCGAGGCCGCGAAATTTCTCGACCAGCAGCCATGAGCCTCTCGCCCCGCAGGCCAACCTGGGCTGGCGCGCTGAACGTCGCCAAGGCGTTCGCCGGGTTCTGCTGCGCTATACGCGGCGCGCAGACGACCGCCGATTAGCTCACCCTGCTCACCGGCCCGTCCCGCATGCCGGGGCGGGCCGCGGCATTCAGCCTGCGGACAGTCTCCGGCAGGTGCAGCCCGGTGGACGTTCCCGACCAGTCAGGGTGAGCGCCAGCTGGCGGACGGCTCGGTACCGCGACGACGGGTGACGGACCCGGTGCAGCTCCTGGCATGGCGCGCAGCGGATCGTGAACCTGATCGACGGCCCCGCGTCCGGTCGTGGTGGATCCCCCATGGCGCGCCAGAGTAGAGCCTGGCCCGCGCCATGGGGAAGGGTCATGAAGGTGGCGAACCTGGCGCGGCGGTCACCCGGCCGCCGGGGCGTCGCCTCGCCAGCCAGACTGGCTAGCGTCCAGTTCGGCTGCCCCCAGTTGTGCCAGTCGTTGTGGTCGGCCTCGATGTGGCTGCGCTTGTCGCCACGGTCGATCAGTCACCCCGGTTACTGTCTGGTTAGCAAACGTGCGTTAGCGTGCCCCACCTAGACAACGGGGGAAACCAGGCATGCCACGCAACGATCTGCGCGACCGCGCCCTCATCGCCCTCGCCTGGATCCGGCGGCACCCCCGCCAGGCCGCCGGCGTAGGAGTCGGCGGATTCGTCGCCCTCATCCTGTTCGCCAGCTGCGTGGCCGCGATCGGCGGTGCTGGCACAGCAGATTCCGACCCGAGCCCCCGGCCGGTTGTCGCCACGGCGGCCACATCCACCACGCCGCTGGCAACTGGCACCACCAGTCCCGCGACAACACCTGCCACTACGAATCCGGCGACAACGCCGACCACCACAGCCCCGGCGGTCGCGGTGACTGACCCTGCTGGCGCGACCA
The DNA here is from genome assembly GCF_032027725.1 of Pseudofrankia coriaricola. Lineage (NCBI taxonomy): Bacteria > Bacillati > Actinomycetota > Actinomycetes > Frankiales > Frankiaceae > Pseudofrankia > Pseudofrankia coriaricola. The sequence goes on from NZ_JASNFO010000058.1 coordinate 59,536, forward strand.
GTCCGCCCGGTCAGGTCGACCCGCCGCGCACCCAGCAGGCACCTCCACCACCACCGCCAGCCCCGGCTACCACTGCCGCGCCGCCTCCGGCAGACCCCGATCCGGTGGATGTCTATTACGCGAACTGCGCCGAGGCGCGTGCCGCGGGGGCAGCACCGCTGCACCGAGGGGAACCGGGATATCGGAGCGGCCTGGACCGGGACAACGACGGCACGGCCTGCGACACCTGAGCGGTCGTATCAGAACGGCCCCGGCTTCGGTCGGGGCCGTTCCCGTTTTCGGGGCTGGCGGCGCAGGCCGGAAGGGTACGGCCCGTACGCGAGACCAGGCCATGACGGGACCCTCCGGCTAGGACGGGTGTACTGGAAGCTCGTAGAGGAGCTTGTTCCGGTCCCCTGCCATGACGAATATCGACACCATACGATTCCCCTCACTGCCTCTGCGGCGACGAACGCGTCGCTCTCATGTACGCGACCCGCGGTTCCAGCGTCTCTGAGCCGGTCGACCGTCCAGATCCCCACGGCGAGTCGTGGGACAACGGGACGCTTCCGAACCAGCACGGCAAGCCGGTCAAGCTGTCGGGGCTGATGTTCACTCGACCGGACGGTCGGCATCTGGCTCCGAGATACGTCTCCCAGCGCATGCAGACGATCGCGCATCGGGCGGGCCTACTTGCCACAATCCGGTTCGCTGCGCCGACCACAGCCGATCACCTCGTCGTCGGGGTGCTCCAGCGCGACCATGACCCGATCGGCGAGTGGACGCTCTACGTCAACCGCGAACCCGCCGGAACGGTGACCGTGACCGCGGTGACCCGACTGCGCGGCAATCGATCACGCCTCGACCTGGCCGCACCGCTCGCTGCCGACGTCCCCGCCGAGGCCGAACTCGGCCGCGGCCTGCTCTCTCCCCGACGTCTGCACGACCTCCGCCACGCCCGCCATCACCGGGGCGCTGTACGCCCACCTGCTGCGCCCGGCCGGCCGGCGCGCCGCCCTGGCCGTGGCGAACGCCGTCCTGCGTTCGACGCGCACCCCCACGCCCACCTGACGCCCACAATGATCTTCAAGGCGCCAGACCGGCCTCGCCGGAACGCAAACGCGCAGGTCAGGAGCGGAGGGCGTGGGATTCGAACCCACGATGAGGTTGCCCCCATAGCGGTTTTCAAGCCGCCCCTGAGACGTGTCACGGTGTGTCACGAAGATCCGCATGAGATCGCGGAGTCCAATGACCGCAGGGGTTTTCGCGGCACGTCGGGTTGCCCCGTGCCGGCCCGTTCCGCCCCGTGACGGGGCTTCCGCGACCACATACCGACCACAATGATCTTGGTGTTGCTGCCTGATTGAGCCTCGGATCCAGTCTCCCGTAGGCCGCGATTCATCGAGGCGGTCGGCTACGCACAGTGAGATGTTCGGTCATTGCCGAACACCGAACGTGCTAGGCGGGCGGCATCACCTGGCCGGCTGCCTCGCCCTCCGCGGCGGTGTGGTGGCTCGACGTCGCGGTGCAGGTCTTCGTCTCGTCGGACGCGAGCGCGAAGAACGATCGGGTCGCCCGTACTCCGGCCCGGTTTGTGATCTCCTGGCGTCGGATATCCCGGTCCGTATCTGCCACGGGTCTGCGACTTTCTGTAGCGTAAGGCAATCCCTGTCGCGACAGCGCCGGCCCGAAGATACTTAGCCGGAGTCCGCTGGTCGTGATCCCACCCTTGGTTGGTCAGCCGCCGCACCTACCTCCCGGCCGGTACCGGGCGACCCTCGACGAGGTCCTGGAGCGTTTCGTGGACGGCTTTCCCGGATCTTCGACCCGTCGGGGGATCTGGGACGGCTTCGTCGCCTACCTGCGCGTCTGGGTGGACTTCGAGGAGCGGTCGTCGTGCATTGATGGGCTGACTGGCTCTCGATCTCCGGGAACCATCTCGCTCGGCGGAACAGGCACATGATCAGCTTTGGTCCGTCACCCAAAGATCGACGATCTTGATCGTCATCGGGGCCGACGGTCAGCCACAAAGATCGGTGGGCAGAAAGTGGCGAGCGGGTGACAAGGGAAGCCCAACGATGCCACAATCTAAGATTGACAGATGAAGGCTGGGAGGCCCAGTGGCCGGACCAACAATCTTTATAAGCTATGCCGAAGTCGACCGGGCCTGGGCAGACTGGGTCGCATGGCAGATCAGTGATAAGGGCTATCCTCCGCTGTTGAAGGCTTGGCATGCCGTACCCGGGGCGAATCTAACGCGCTGGTTACATGAGGCCGTTTCCCAGGCCGGATTCACATTGCTTCTGCTTACTGAAGAATATCTCGTCGACACGAATGCTACCCTGGAGTGGCAGGCAGGCTTCGATGATGAGGGCCGGCTGTTGCCCGTGCGGGTAAAGCCGTGCGCCACCAATGGCCTGCTGGGCAATCTTGTCACGATCGACCTCGTCGGGCTCGACGAGAGTACGGCGCGACGGACCCTCCTTGAGGGCCTCCGATCTGCCGGCACCGGGTTGGCCAAACCTACGGGATCGCCGTCCTTTCCGGGCGCTCCATCGGACCCGCCTGCGTTCCCTGCCGGTCGGGATACTCAGCCTCTGCCGGACGCCAGGCCGGCAGCTGTCGCTCCGTCGACGAACGGGCACTTCAATACGCTGATCTCGGGCCGATCCCGGGTGGGAACAATTGCCAACATTGACTCGATCCAAGGGAATGTCACCTTCTGAGGAGTTGCCGATCTTTGATGTCTACTGACAATACGCAGTCGGAGGAAGAGGTTCTTTGGCGAGCGCTGCGGCACTGGTTAGAACGCGACCGGAGAGGCGCGGCAATCCTCGCCGTGCTGCTCGGTGACCCGGACGCTGGCGCGCCTGCGCTCACACAATGGCTCACCGTGCAGCGCGGCTTGGACGCGGTGCCACAGAATCTCGCCACGTATGTAGTAGGAAGCCGCGTCGAAAAGCTTGTAAACATAGCCTACGCTCACGCGGTCCACATAGCACAGGTAAATAATGTAGCCCCGATCGCGGACGCGTTGCTCCGCGCCTATTGTTGCGATCTGGCCGTCAATATACCCTGGGATGACGAAAGATACATCCAGTTAAAGGTGCGTCCAACTTCTGGTGTTAGCCAGTCCATATCCGTGATTGATGCGACTGAAGCGAGCTCTCGTCTTCTAGTGCTGGGAGGACCCGGCGCGGGGAAAACGACATCCATCCAATACGTCGCCCGCGTGCTTGCGAATCGTTACGTTCGTGGGGAGGGGCGGGGCATGATCCCGGTTATTGTTCCGCTCGCAAGCTATACTGGAGATCTCCGAGCGTCCATTAGAGGAGCACTTAACTCATCGGGCATCGTGCGCGCGTCCCTTGACCAGACGTCGCTTCTTCTCGAGCATGGCAACATGTTGTTGATGTTCGACGGGCTCAACGAGGTTCCCTATTCCACACGAGATGGCCTCCCCGCACAACTGAGCCTGCTCTTCCAAACTTACCCGCAGCACCGCTGTCTGGCAACATGCCGCCCGGAGGACCCTATCTGGTTGGCATTGCCGAGCGCGGTCGTAGGGACATCCGTTCAGATCGACGTCCTCACCGCTGTAGATATTGTGGAATTCCTAGCGTCGAGAATAGGTCCCAGGTCGGCACGGCTCGCCTTCGGCGACCTGCCTGGCGAGTTCTGGGATATCTTGAGCTCCCCCTTGCTCCTGTGGATGTTTTCCGAGAAACTCGGCAACCGGAACGTCGGCACACCAGACGCGGAGATCCGTATCAATGAGGCACATTTCCGCGCCGCCCGCCTCGGCAAGGAGACTCGCACCAAGGTCTACACCGAGTTCATCGAAGGCATTCTGGATCGCGAGGGCCGTAAAGGTGTCCACGCAACCCGCTTTACTTCAGTTCTCAAAAGGAGCATTCTTGATGACCTGGCGTTCCAGATGCAGCGTGAACACGTGGTATCACAGGCCTCGACAACACTCATTGGTATTGTTCGAAACGCGATGGACCGGAATGGCTTCATGGACCCGCCGGCGCAAATTCTCCAAGAACTGCGATTGAATGGCTTCCTTCTCGGTGAAGAGAAAATAAGATTTGCGCATCAATCCTTTCAAGACTATTTTGCCGCGCGGGTCCTTGCCAGGATGGAAGATTTCGAAGATGTCGTTTATGATCCTTGGTGGACGGAGTCGCTCGTCTTCTGCGGCGGACTCGTGGATGATCTCGTTTTGGCCGGCTTGACCGGAACAATGGCACGACATGATCCGACACTTGCTTTCCGGTGCAGCGTTGAGGCAGGTCAGGGGGCTCGGGCGACACGACAGGCTCTCTTCGACAACCTAATCATGTTTTTGGGCGACGAGAGCTGGGTCCGACGCCGGGAGGCAGTTGAGATACTGGGACTAATCGGAGGCGACAACATAGCAGAGATTCTTTGGCGGTCGCTTGACGATGAGAGCCAAGAGGTCCGCTGGCAGGCGGCGTCATCGCTGAGAAACTTCAGTTCGAAAGACGCAGCCCCCGCCCTCAGACGTGCTCTTATGGACCAACACTGGGCCACACGTGCGCGAGCGGCGGAAGCACTCGGAAGAATGCATGCCCAGGATGCCGCGAGAGACTTTGCGCCTCTGCTGGTATCTCGGTATCCTCGGGAGCGATGCGATGCAACCTATTCTTTGGTCCTCCTGCGTCCAGATTCTGACGACCCTGGACTACTGTCACTGCTGAACGCCAAGGACGAACTAGTCGCTACAGCGGCGCAGCTCGCCATCGACGTTGTCAGCTCGGCCGAACCCACGACGCTGCTTCAGCGTCTACTGCATCACGAAAAGGCATGCATACGAGAAAAGAGCGCCTACCTGTTGTGCCGGCTCGAGTGCGCTGAGGCCATCCCCGCCATAGCATCGCTCCTGGACGATCCAAACTCGGACGTCGTCATCATTGCGATGCAGGCCCTTGCCGAGCTATACGCGGTTGAGTATCTGCCGAATGTGCTCGAAAAACTGGCCGACGGCACCCCGTTTGTGCGAGCCATCGCTTCTTTCTGCTGCCAGCTTTTTGGGTCGCGTACAGTGGTCCCCAGGCTCCTCCCCCTTCTGTCAGATCCGGACAGCGAAGTGCGATTTGCCACGGCTCGGACACTTGGTGGGCTTGGGGCTGCTGAATCGGCGGATTATCTCCTCCCGTTGCTGCAGGATTCATCAGAACGGGCGCGCGCAGAAGCGGCGATCGCTCTGGGAGTTTTCGGCTCCGAACGACACCTGGAAGCTCTCTCCCTCCTGGTAAAGGATCCGAGCGCGGACGCGCGTGGAGCAGGGATAGCCGCGATCGCCGAGATTCAGCGAAGATCGGATCGAGCTTGATCAGTTCAGCGCCGGTCAGCCGTCCTTACCTGGCCAACAAACGCCTGGAGCCGTACCAACAGATGACCAGGATTTCGCGCATCTTCCACCGCCAGAGCGACCGTCTTACATTTGTGTCATGTCGGACGGTGTTATTTAGGCCGGCCGGCACGACCGTCTCAATTCCTAGTCGGCGGCAAACGCTGTCCGCCCTTGGCAGGTGCGCCGGAAAAGCGATCAGAAGGGCTGTTCTGTAGCTATTTTCGACCATCACCTTTCGTGCCCAGACAGCGGCCGCATGCGTGTCCACGCCCTCGGGCATCACGTGGATCGCACGATGTCCATCATGGAGATGGCAAGCCACTTCTGCGGGTAGTATCTTAGGAATGGAAACATCGTTTGCGATCCGCGCCAGATCCTTGTTTGTAACGTCATCGAAGCTCATACTCAAGAGGCAGTCGGCCGTAGCTGGATCTCCGTGCTGGGTGTAAGATCCGGTAATGCTCGAGTAGATCAAGTTCCACCACCCCGAAAACCAGTTAAGAATTTTCCTCGGCAACTCGGTTGTCCTTTCACGAAAAAGAGATAATTGCGACGATTACAAATTCTACCGACCCCATCAGGACTGGCTCGGGCACCTGGCACAGAGGAGCGCCCTGCGGGCGGAGCCGGGGCATGGCAGCTGGTACTTCGCCGTCCAGGCCACCACCAGCGGCGGACGCAAAGCCCGCTACCGCCGGGGCGGCTATGCGACCCCCACGTCGCCGGCCTAAGCAGCTGCCGACTTATGGGTCACAGTGAACCGACGCCGGTCGCTACCGGGCAGCGGCGAGTGCGTCTTGCAGGTCGAAGGCGCCGGCGTCGGAGAGCTGGTCGATGACGTTGAGGCATCGGTTCCGGAGCGGTTCGTGGCCCTGCCTGTAGATCCGCAGGACAAGGCCGACGATGTCGATCGCGGCTCCGGCCGCCGCGGTCCTGATGTCGCCGAGGTCGGTGCCGGTGAGGTTGATGGCGCGTTGGCATGCGTCCAAGGCGGTTTCGGGCAGGAGGCGGTTGCTGCGTTGGAAGGCGTGAAAGATCTCGTCCAGGTTCTCCGCGAAGGCGGCGCTGCGGGTGAACGCATCGACGAGGGCAGTGGCGACGGTTTCTGGCATGTGGTCAAGGCGGTCGAAGGTTGTCGAGGCGTTCTGCCTCACCTGTGGATCTTGGTCGTCGAACAGTGCGACGAGTTGGTCGAAGGCCTCCGCGGGTTGTGTGGCGAACTGGTCGGTGGCGCCTCGCTGGGCGGCGAGCGGAAGAGCATCGACGGTGCGAGGCAGCACGGCGGGAAGGTCGCCTCGAAGTGACTGGTAGGCCCAGATGGCGCCCGCGTACTCGGCGACGACCGGCTCAGGTCCATTCATCGCGTGCAGGAGGTAGCTGGCAAAGCGGTCCGGGTTCTGTTGGAAGACGGCGCCGAGGAGGTGCATGGTGTGGGGTCCTGGGGGCTCCTCGGCGGTGATGGCGTCGAGGACGGTCGTGGCGATCTGCAGCGCGGCCTCGGGCTCGGCGAGGAGGAGAGCGCCCGCCGCTGCGGCCGCAGTGTCGCGGACAGTGCGCGACGGGTCGATCGCCAGCCGTCGCACCATCGGTAGAAGGCGGGCGGAGTGACGCGGTGCGGTGTGCAGGACTTGGGCGACGGCCTCGCCGGCGGCTGCCCGTGTCGCGCCGCGCTGAGCCGCGGCCGCGCTCTCCTCGTACGATGTCGGTCCCGTGGCAGCCGTGACGTCCTGTTTGGGCTCGGCGTCGTCGAGGAAGCCTTCGACGACCGTGAGCAGTCCGGGGTGATGCGCGGCCGACCCACCGATCGCGCGGCACACGTCCGGTCCAGCCGCCAGGCCGGCGACCGCGCGTACGTGGATGCAGAGCTCGGCGAACCGGTCAGCGGGCAGGCTGCCAGCGACCGCATCGACAACATTGGTCAGGTAGACGGGAGCGATGTCCGCGCCGAGTGTCAGCGCCAAACTGGTGAACCGTTCGGGCTCGGCGGTTGCACGTTCTCGTAGGCGGCTGGCTAGGCCTGGCGCTCCGCTGACCGGCGGGCGGCGCGACCAGTCTGTCGTGTCGTCGGGATACTCGCGGATCTTCACCCTCCAGGCGTCGTCGGACAACAGCGCCGCTCCGTCCGGGGAGATCGGCGGCTCGACCGTACCGGTGTGGAAGTCTTCGAACGGAGCGAGCGGCTCGGCGAACTTCGGAGCGAGCTCGGTGAGGCGCTGCTCGGCCGCAGTGCCTCGCCGAGCCGGGTCGAGGGCGGTGAGCAGCCAGTACTGTGCCTGCCCCCGCCGATGGACGTCCTCCGGCCCGGTCTCGTCGTCGGGGTAGTACTCGAGCAGCCGGCCGAGCAGTGCCTGTAGGCGACGCTCATCGCAGTGCTGGGACGCAGCCGCGAGGAGGTCGTAGCAGGCCTTCTGGAGGAGTAGGTTGCGGTCGTCGGAAAGCAGCCAGTCGACCGCTTCGTCGCTGAATCCCGGCAGTGCGGCCCAGGCCTGGCACGCGAGGACGCGGAGATCGAAGATATTGGTCGCTGCCAGAGTCCTGGCGTAGTCGGCGGCCGCTGTGGGGCGGTCGCGGGCGAGCTGGCGTAGGGCCTCGGCGGCACCGTCGAGCAATGCGCCGTCCACGCTGGGAACACCCGGGGCGTGGCCCCAACGCCAGCGGCGAAGTGCCCCTTCGGGGCCCCATCGCGCGGCGTTCGTCGCGATTTCGACGACGACCGGAAACACCTCGTCGAGGAATGCCTCGGGCGCTTCTGCCGCGATCCGGCCGAGGGCCCCGGGCCCTGAAGGAGAGCGGGTCGAGAGGTGCTTGGAGGCGAACGGGTCGTCGCTCCCGTCCGCCCGGGCGCGGACAGCGGCGCGGCGCAGCCATGCCGCCGCCGGTCTCGCCGCCTCGGCCGGCGCCGTCTTCGCGGCGCCGTTCAGCAGCAACCAGAAGTCGAAGCCGTCAGGCCTGCCTCGAAGATGGTCCAGGTCGCCTCGTTCGACCAGCGCGACGGCCAGGTCCGCGAGCCCGGGGGAGGAGGCTCCGGCCCCGAAAGCCATCAAGACGTCTTCCCACCGTTGTGACGAGCCGAGCCGGGGCCTGATGAGCTCCGCGACCCGCTCGGGCCGGTGCCTAGCCGCCGCGATCAGCGAGCGGGCCGCCCCATCCTGGGTGCCCGAATCGTCCAACAGCCTGTCCCACCGCTCCGCCGCGTCCGCGGCGTCGAACCACGCCGGTTCGGACAGGAGCCAGGCCAGCTGCGCTGAGCGGCGGCTCGGACCGAACGCGAGTGGCTCGACGACAGACCAGTCCGCACTTGTCGCTGGCAGCCGGCGCAGCACCGCGACTACGACGTCGAGCAGGTGCGAGCGGATCCGGTCGCTCGTGAGGAGACCGCACACCGTAGTGAGGAACGCCGGCCGGTCGGCGCCGGCGAGATACTCCAGAACCTGACGGGTCTGGGCACGACGAAACAGCGCCTGCCGATCCTCGGCGAGGAAGTCGTGCAGGTCCAAGCCAGCTGCCACAAATCCGCGGGCGAGCAGGAAATCGAAGTAGGTCTCGTGGAAGAACCCCACTTGGGAGCCCTGGCGGACGAGCACGCCGGCTGACTCCAGCGCTCGCAGCTGTTCGCCCGGAAACCGGCTACCTACCACTGCTTCCGGGACGAACAGGCTTTCGCGGTCGCTCATCGCCGCCGTCAACGTCGCGACGATGTTCTGCCAGTCCAGGGCCTCGATCCGCTTCTCGATCGCCTGGACGAAGTCGCCGGTGTACCGCGAGTACAGCTCCGGGAGCGTCGCGTACGTCAGGAGGCGCGCCGACGCGGACAGCCCACAGAACACCGCCAGGTGAAGGGGCACCCGTAGCAACTCGAGCATCGAGCCGTCGGCAGCCGATCCATCGATGCCGAACCGGCCCAGCACCGCCTGTACCTCTTCGGGATCAAGGTCGGTCAGCTCAAGCCTCTCTAGACGCGGGCTGACCGCCAACACGTTCCGCATCCGCGGATCTTCCTCAAGGTCGACCGTGCGCACCGCGAGGATGACCTTGATATTTGGTGCGGCCTCGGCCTGGTCGACGATCTCGGCCACGGCCTCGAATGAGTCGGCCATCCGCCCGCTGTACTCGCTCACCGCGTCCAGCTGATCCACCAGCAGCACTGCCGGCGCACCCGCCGCGGCTTCCGTCAGCGACACCACCGGCGACCCCGGAAGGCCACCTGCCCGTCCGAGCCCGGCCGCCGTGCGCACCGCACCGCCCACCGCGTCCATCCTGACAACCGCGGCAGACCAGCCCTGGTCACGCAGTCTCCGCACCGCCTCAGCCGTCACCGTTGACTTGCCCGACCCCGCGCGGCCGTGGACGACCACGACTCTCGGGCCGTCGGCTTGGGTCAGCGATTTCACTAGCCGATCGACAAATGGGCGCGCCGCATCGGCCTCCGCCGGACGCCGCAGTCTGACCGCCCGGGCATGCTGTTCTGCGGTCTCGGCAAGCGCGCGGGCTATGGAATCCTCCGCCACGACCGGCGTCCCGCCCGAGCCCGAGGGGAACGGCGGTCGTGACGCCGCCGCACGACTACTGGCCGGGAACGGCGGCGGTTGGTCAGGTTTCGGCCGTCGGCCACCTGCAGCGTCACGGGCGTCCCGCACCAGTCTCGCGCGCGCCTCGACCTCCTGATACCCGAACAAGTCGATAGGTACCAGGGAGGAGAGCGGTGCAGGCGGCGAGCAGTCAGCGACCCGGACCACAAGGAGCCTACGCTGCTGACCAAGCCGATCGGCATCCCAGAACGTCTGCCACTCAACCAGGTCACCGGCGGCACGGGGGCGGTCAGACACCACGACCATCACCCGCTCAGACGAAACGCGTTCCTGAATTCCGAAGACCCGGTTGGACCCTGGGGGCGCGTCCCAACCCCAGAACCAGGTTGTGAAACCCGCGTCCTCGAGGGTCCAGGCAATCCATTCAGTCCAGTCCCGATCTTCGGGGGCACAGGACACGAGGAAATCCCGCCTCGCGTCCCCGACCGAGGCGCCCACGGCCATACCCCCGTCGGACACACCAACAGTCTCGCACCGGCGCACCGGCGCACCGGCGCACCGGCTGCGGCCGACCCGCATGCGATCGCGTTCTGTAACCGTCGCCAATCGAGTCAGATGGGAATCGATCCCAGTCGACGGGTCTACGACCAGGGCAAATCGCGTCAAGATCGAGTAGCGAAACGATAGCTACGAGCTATCCGCTCTGGTCAGGGCCTGACTACTCTGCGGGGTGCGCCGCCAGGGACTCGAACACTGAACTCGCCGGTTAAAAGAGAGCCATCACAAATGTCGTAATGTGTCAAAGGGAGTCGCGGTGTGCCGCGTTCTTCAATGACACCAAGGGTTTTCGGCGTCCGTCCTGCCGTCCGATGGCGGCTCGTACCGGGCGATGTCGGGGGGTTCACGCCCACACGACGCCCACATCGATCTTGTGGTGAGCAGAGGTTGAGGGCCGCGCGACCTTGGCGGCCGGCCCCCGCTGGCCGGCCGTGATGCCTGTTTCCCTCGCACGGAGGAGGCCAGGGGTTCGAGTCTTCTTCTCTGACGGGCGGAGCTATTGTCGCTGGCTGACGTGGGCTGCCGTTCACGGTCGTTTTGTGCTGCGGCGGTTGGCAATCGGGCGCGAGGCCTGGCTCGCGTCATTGTTGATCGTGCCGGTTGGTGACGGCTCGTGCCGTCGGCTGCGCCGCAGTTCGTCATCGGTTTGGCACCGGTCGACCATCGCGGCTGCCCTCATGGCGGTCACAGTCCGTCACATTATTAACAGTCGAAATCGTAGCGCGCGTTTCCTACCTGCAGGTGGATGGCGTTTGGTCGGCGTCTCGGTACTGGTCAGTTCGGTTCTGTGTGTTGTGTGGCCGTGTGTCTGATTTCGCTGTTCTCGATGGGGTCGTTGCGTAGCTCGGTTAGCGCAGCGCGGTGGTGCTCATGGTGTCGCCGGCGTCGAGGCTGGATTCTCGGGGCTTGGGCTGGTTGATGTGGGTGGTGCTGGGCTGCTGGGGGTGGGCGGGGTTGTGGTGTTGGGTCGGGTGATGCCGGTGATGGTGAGGGTGGCCAGGGATTGGGTGGGGCAACTGGTCGGGGTGGTGGTGAGGGTGACGGTGATGGTGGTGGTCTGGCCGGGGGTGGTGAGGTGGTCGAGGGGGAGACGGGTGAGCAGGGTGGGGGTGGTCGGTGGTGTGGTGGGGATGGTGGTGTTGGCGGTGGTGTCGTGGGCTTCGGCGTGGATGACGGTCGTCGGGCTGGTGCCGGTGGCGGTGGTGTAGCGGCCGGTGATGTCGAGGGTGGTGGTGTTGGTTGTCGCGGCGAGGGTGCTGGTTGTCAGGGTGATCGCCGCGCAGGTTGGGGTCGTCGCGGTCGGTCGGGCAGATGGAGTGGTTGGCCGTGGTGTCAGGTTGATGATCGGGAAGGGTGTCGGTGTCGGGTCGGTGGTGGTGGCGGGTGTGGTCGGGGTCGGCGTGGGGGCGGTGCCTGGTGTGGGGTTGGTGATCGGGGTGGGGGTGGTGTTGGTGTAGCCGGTGGTCCAGGCGAGGACGGCGCGGACGTAGGTGTCGGAGGGGTTGTAGGCGTAGATCGCGGCGTAGAGGTGGGTGGGGTTGGTCAGGTCGCGGTGGTAGGCGCAGAGGTAGGCGGCGGTGGTGAGGGTGGCGTCGTCGATGTTGTTCGGGTTTTTGGTGGTGTCGTGGTTGCCGTCGCGGCTGGTGGTGGTCCAGGTGGTGGGGAGGAACTGCATCGGGCCGATGGCGCGGTCGTAGGTGGTGTCGTGGTCGAGGGTGCCTTTGTCGGTGTCGGGGATGCGGGCGAAGCCGTTGGTGCCGTTGAGGCGGGGGCCGAGGATGGCGGGGGTGATGGTGCCGTCGGTGGTGGTGGTGTGGCCGGTGGCGTGGTTGGTTTCGATCTTGCCGATGCCGGCGAGGAGTTGCCAGCGCAGGTGGCAGCCGGGTTGTTCGGTGGTGAGGGTGGTGGCGGCTTGTTGGTAGGCGGTGAGGACGCGGGCGGGGATCTGGCGCTCGGTGGCGGTGAGGCGGACGAGGCCGGCGGTGATGCCGGGGGACGCGGCGGCGGTGGCGAGGTTGTCCGTGGGGACCTGGCTGGTGGTGCCGTCGCCGCCCGGGGTCGTGAGGCTCGCGGGTAGGGCGCCGGAGCCCAGCAGCGGCAGGACGTAGCCGCTGTTCGCGGTGGGTGGGGTGGCTGAGGCGTCGTGGTTGCCGAGGCCGAGGGGGGTGTCTGCGCCGGACAGCAGCGCGATGAGGAGGGCGGGGATCCCGAGGGCGGGCAGGCCGACGGCGTGCAGCAGGCCGATGGTGCGTGCGCGTGACCTGCGATGGCGGTGTCGGCCGCCAGGCCGTCGGGTTGGCGGGTCGTCGGCAGTCGGCGTCGGCGAGTTGGTGCCCGCGGTGTCGTCGGCGGGGGTGTCGTCGACGCTGGCCGTGGAGGCGGCGCCTGGATTTGCGATGCCGGCTGGGCCTGTGGCGCGGGTGGCGGGCGTTGCGGTGTCGGGGTCGCCGGGACCGCCCGATGGCTCGCGGGCGGATGGCACCTGGGCGGCGGTGCTGTCCGGCGTGGTTGGCGATGCCGGGGTGAGGTCCTGGGTGGTGGGTTCGCGTCGCGCGCGGGGCGCCGGATTTGCGGGAACGGGTGGTGCCGGGATGGCTGGCGTGCCTGTTCTGGAGGAAAGGCGGTCACGGCGGCTCACCCGTCGGCTCCTTCCGCTTCGTCTCGCGGACCGGCTGGGAATCCATCGTCGACGTGCGCGGGCAGGGTGGAGTGCCCGGCGGACGGGGGTGCCGGTCGCATTGTCAGAGTCGGTATGGGGTGTGGCGGGCCAGGGCACGGGAATGCGCGGCCGGTAAACTTCTGGTTTCGTGGAGAAGGCAGGCCGGATTCGAGAAAAGCTTGTCTCCCGGATCGCCTGGTGGCCGCCGGTCGAGTGGCGTGTGAGGTTGTGGTGGTCGTGGCGCGACGGGTATGGGGGCGGTGAGCCACTATGGCAGACCGTGGGGCGGTCTGACCAGTGGTTGGCGAGAAATCCCGCACTGAGCTGTGGGCGCAGTGGCTCTGTCCGTGTGCAGCCGGCCTATGTAGCTCTCGGTGGCGATGCTCGCTCTCGGTAACGAACCCTGGAAGCGATCAGCGGTCGGACTAGTTCTTCCTGTCGTTGACGGACTATCTCCGTGGGTGGTAGCCGCGCACGTGGTTCCTCTTGGGGGGCGGGGTTCCTGGCCGTCGGCGTTGATCCTCTGCTGGGATGCGTGGGAACCGCTTGTGAGTGAGCTGTGAAGCGTGCGATGCTTCCCGGCGCACCGCCAGCGCGGCTTCGGTCGCGTGGGTGTGACCCTTGTTCTCCCGCTGGTCTCCCTGGATTCATCCCGGGTGCCGGAGGCTGTTCTCGCCGTGCACGGCGCTGTGCCGGATTCCTGCCGCTGTTCCCGCCGTCTCCTAGCTGATCTGTGCTGCCCGCATGCCGCCAGCCACCCGCTGGCGCGGCGTCTGGGCAGGTCACCGGCGCTGTCGCCGGCTTTCACCGCCTGCCAATGGCAGGCGTTGTCGCACCCGGTTCTCCGGTGGCCGGTGCGGCCAGGCCCTCGCGCGCCCGTACTTCGTGGTGCGCATTTCGGCGGGTCTGCCGCGCCTACCTCGCGGTCCTTCAGCGGGGACGCGGTGAACAGGCCGGGTGGGTAAGGCCGTCGGGCTCGCTGCGTGTCCGGGGGCTGTGTTCCGCATGGCTCGTGCCTTTTCCTGCGTACTTGTTCGGAGCTGTGATGACCGGCCGGCACCTTTCCCCGCGTCGCCCTACGTCGTTTGGCCGCCGTATGTGGCGGCGGCATCTGTGGGTGCGCCGGGTGGCGCTGCTGCTGGTGCCGGTGTTGGTCATGACAGCGGTCGCGCTGGTTGTGATCGACCGGGTGACGCAGCCGGGGATGGTGCCGATCTCCGAGCAGAACCCGTTTCGTGACGGGAACGTGAAGCTGCCGGAGTCGACCTCGGGTAGCGCCGCGAATCGGGGCCATGAGGCGCCGACGAGCGTCACGCAGGCGGGGGCGGGGTCGTCACCGAGCGCGGCGGCGGTGCGCGGCCGGGTCGGCGAGGTGCCCGGGGCGGTGCCGGTGACGCCCGAGACGGCGCCGCGCAAGATCGACTATTCGAAGGTGACGCTCACTGCGGACAGACCTGCCGCGGGGACACCGTCCGCGGGTGGCGAGGCGGCCAAGCCGCTGCGGGCTGGCATGTCGATGCCGGCGACGCTCGCTCCTGGGGCGCGGGATCCGGGGAAGGTGCAGCAGGGCCGGGTCGAGGTGCCCGGTGGCCGTACCGAGAACGCGACGGAGTTCAGGAACCCAGACGGCACGCACACGGCCGACGTGTCGATGGGCCGTGAACGTTTCCGGGACGCCAAGGGCGACCTGGTCGACATCGACACCGCGTTGGTCGCCGGCGACAGGGGCCGTTTCCACAGCCGGGCCACGCAGCTGCCGGTGGATATCGCCGGGTCGGCGAACGACGCGCAGCTGGCGCGGGTCGATCTCGGCGGTGGGGTGTCGGCTGGGTTCGCGCTGGAGGGGGCGGCCGCGTCGCGTGCCTCGGTGAAGGGGTTCACGGCCTCGTTCCCGGGGGTGCGCACGTCGTCGGACCTGCAGCTGCATTCCACGGCGTCGGGGCTGGTGGAGGTGATGGTCCTGCACGGCGCGGACGCGCCGACGACGTGGACGTTTCCGCTGGCGCTCAGTGGGCTGACGGCGAGCATGGACAGGTACGGCCAGGTGGTGCTGGCCGACAAGGACGGCAAGCCGCGGGCGTTGATCCCGCACGGGTGGATGCAGGACGCGGGCACGTCGGGTGCGGCTGGTGGTCCGGCGATGTCGACGGGGGTGACCTACAGCCTGGTCGACGGGCCGGACAAGGGCCAGGTCTCGCTGCGGGTCGAGTTGGACAAGGCGTGGTTGTCGGCGCCGGAGCGGGTGTTTCCGGTGCAGGTGGATCCGCCGGTGACGTGGTTGGACCCGGCGGGGGATGACACCTATGTGTCGTCGTTGCACCCGTCGACGCCGTTCAGCTCGGAGTGGACGCTGAAGAACGGCATGTATCTGACGGACGTCAACCGCAGCTACATTCATTTTGACGGGCAGCCGGAGTTGACGGATGCCAATGTGCTGGGTGTCGATGTCTATCTGTACAACTGGTTGTCGGCGCAGTCGTGTGTTCCGAACCCGGTGTCGTTGCGGGAGGTGACGCAGAGCTGGGATGGCACGTCGATGACGTGGCCGGGGGCGGCGGTGGGCCCGGAGGTCGCGCAGAGCTGGTTCGCGTACAGCTACGACACGGCGTGCGGTCCGAACTGGGGGCATTTCAGTGACCCGCGGCTGACCGAGCTGGTGGGGGACTGGGCGGACGGGAGCAAGCAGAACACCGGCCTTGAGGTGGAGACGTCGTCGACGAACAGCGCGGCGTACAAGGAGTTCTACTCGGCGAGCTGTCTGTGTAACCCGGCGGATCCGCCGACGGACCTGCGCCCGCACATGGCCGTGACCTGGTCGCCGTATGGCGCGGACTACGAGTGGCCGTCCGGTTCGCCGCAGTGGTCGACGAACGTGACCGCGAACAGTCCAGGTGAGATTCCGATCCGGGTGACGAACACCGGGCAGTCGACGTGGCCGGCCTATGGCAACTACAAGCTGTCCTACCACGTGTACGACGCGTCGGGCACGACGGAGCTGGTGCACCAGGGTGCGGTGACGGAGCTGCCGACGTCGGTGGCCCGTGGCGAGTCGATCGACCTGGCGGCGGCGGTCGACCCGCTGCCGGCCGGTGACTACGTCATCTACTTCGACATGGAGGACTGGGGGACGGCGTGGTTCTCCAGTCACGGGATCAGTGCGTTCGGGTTCCAGGCCGAGTCGTCCGCGGTCGCCGCGCCGGGGATCGTGGACTCCTCGCCGCTGGATGGGGAGCATGTCCCGACGCTGCGGCCGGAGCTGAGCCTGACCGGGTCGACCGGTGGGCTGTCGTACGAGTTCCAGATCTGTGACGAGCCGGATGCGCAGTCCGGGAACTGCTGGGATTCGGGCGGGTTGACGTCGAGTTCGACGTGGAAGGTGCCGGCGTACGCGCTGGAGTGGGGTGAGGCGTACTACTGGCGTGGCCGGGTGAGTGATGGTTCGGCGGCCTCGGGGTGGACGCCGCCGATAGCGCTGGTGACGGATGTGGCCGCGCCGGTGACGAGTCAGCATTTCGGGACCGACCCGTATGTGCCGTCGGTGGCGTCGGTGACGCCGCTGATCGGGAACTACACGGCGTCGACGACGGACGTGTCGGTCCCCGCCGTGGGTCCGGCGTTGACGCTGACCCGCACGTACAACAGCCGTAACCCATATGTGGGCCTGTTCGGGCAGGGCTGGTCGTCGCAGTGGGACATGAACGTCAAGGCCGACGACACGGGTGAGGGCAACCTGGTCGTGCGCTATCCGGACGGCCGGGAGGGAAGGTTCGGCCGGAACTGGGATGGCAGTTATGTGTCCCAGGACGGCTACTACTCGGTCGTGCGGGCGCCGTCGCCGCGGGTCGCGTCGTTCACGGGGCCGGATTCGAACAGCTCGCTGGGTGACACCGACACGGGTGAGACGTGGACGGTCCTGTCGGGTTCGTGGGGTATCGAGGACAACGCCGCGAAGCTGGTGAGCGCGGGGAGCGGGTCGCGCAGCCTGGCGGTGATGAACGCCGCCTCGGACGGCACGATCCGGTTCACCGTCCCGACCGCGCAGGACCGGGTTGGTATCGCGTTCCGTGCCCAGGACAACAACAACTACTGGTCCCTGTACGTCAAGCCGTCGTCGGGCGCGTTGGTGCTGGCGAAACGGGTCGGTGGCACCGAGACCACGGTCGCCACGTATACGGGTGCCTGCTGTTCTGCGGATGACACCTACGCGATCGGGATGGCCGGGTCGGTGCTGACCGTCTACCGCAACGACCGGGTCGTCGGCAGCGTGACGGACGGTCAGTTCTCGACGGTGACGCAGGCCGGGCTGTACGCGTCGACGACCGGTTCGGGGCGGATCGGGTCGGTCGTGATGGTCGACGACCAGCACCGCGACACGTTCACCAACGCGAACTCGTCGACCGGTCTGGGCTGGACCGACAACGGCGAGAACTGGCAGTCCGGACAGGGCACCGGCGCCGGCACCTGGGGCACCTCGAGTAACGCCGCCTACCTGGCGACAGCGTCCGGCGACCGGAACCTGGTGACGGTGCCCGCCGCCGCCGACGGGACGTTCACGTTCAAGGAGCCGGTCGCGCAGGCCGGTGTGGGCCTGGCGTTCCGCTACGCCGACGCCGAGAACTACTGGCGCCTGGTCGCCCAGCCCGGCGCCGGCGCCTGGCAGCTGGTCAGGCGGGTCGGCGGCACGGAGACCGTCGTCGCGACGTCGGCGGGCGGCACGTGCTGCACCGCCGGCGACACGCTGACGATCACGACGGCCGGGGCGTCGATCGTTGTGGCGCGTAACGGCAGCCAGATCCTGTCCGTGACCGATACCGCGGTGCTACACGGCAGCCGGGTCGGCCCGTTCGCCGAGGCCACCGGCGCTGGCCGGATCGACGACTTCTCCGCGACCGCCGCCACCGTCCTCACGGACAAGACGGGTACCGGTTACACGTTCCGTTCCGATGGCCGGCTCGCGCAGGTCGTCGACGTCGCCGGCCGGTCGCTCACGCTGAACTACGACACGTCGGCGAAGCTGACGTCGGTCGTGAACAACACGACCGGGCGGACGCTGACGCTGACCTGGACCGGCACCCACGTCACCACGGTCGCCACCCCGACGGTGGCGGCCTACTCCGGCCCGCTGAGCTGGACCTACGGGTATTCAGGCGACAAGCTCACGACCGTCACCGGGCCGCAGTCGACCAACCCGACGACGTACGGCTACAACGGGTCGGGCCAGCTGACGCAGACGACCCTGCCCGCCGGCAACGTCGACGCGAAGATCGGCTACAACGGCGATGGCACGGTCGCCTGGCGTGAGGACGGTGAGGGTAACCGGACCGAGTACGCCGTGCTCGCGACGTCGCCGAACCCGATCATCCGGGTCACCGATCCTCGCGGCCATGACGAGGACTGGGAGTACCACGGCGGCCAGCTGATCTCGCACCGTGACGGGTTCGGTGACCGGCGGTTCGTCTACAACGATCGTGGGTTCCTGTCCCAGGTCACCGACGAGAACGGCAACGTCGTCCAGACCGCGACCGACGACCGCGGCAACGTGATTGCCCGTACCACCGCCCGGGCCAACGTCTACGGCACGCTGTGGACGAACACCGAGTACTACGAGTACTACGACGGCCCGCCGGGCGACCCCCGCGACAACAAGATCACCATCTTCCGGGATGCCCGGTCCTCGTCGCCGACGGACGACACCTACGCCACGACGTACGAGTACAACCCCTACGGCGACCTGGTCAGCCAGACCACGCCGGCCACCGGCGACTTCCCGTCCGGGCGGACCGAGACCTGGGCCTACTCCGACGGCACCGAGAACGCCATCGACGGCGGCACGATCCCCCGCGGTCTGCCCGTCTCCTATACCGACGCCCGCGGCAAGGTCACCGCCTACGGCTACAGCTCGAAGGGCGACCTGCGCCACGACCAGGACCCGGCCGGCCTGGTCCACGACTACACCTACGACGAACTCGGCCGGCGGCTGACGTCGAAGGAGACCTCCGACAGCTTCCCGTCCGGCCTGACGACCAGCTTCACCTACTCGAAGCTGTCACAGCTCGCGACCATCACCGAACCCGCCGCGGCGAACCTGATCACCTCGGTGACACACACCCCGGTCACGACCAACACCTACGACGAGAACGGGAACCTGACCGAGACCGTCGTCTCGGATGCGACCGGCGGTGACACCGTCCGCACCACGACCTACGACTATGACGACGATGACCGACAGACCTCGGTGACCGAGGCGGCCGGTACGCCGATCGAGGCGACCAGCGAGGTCAGCTACGACGAGAACGGCAACGTCGCCACCTCGACCGACCCGAACGGCACCGTCGTCGAGTTCGGCTACACCGAGCACAACCAGCTCGCGACGACCACGGTCAAGGACTTCGTCGACGACCCGGTCGCCGGCTCCGAGGCGCGTGACCTGCTGGTGGAGTCCCGCGCCTACGACCCGGCCGGCCGGCTCGCCTCGGTCACCGACTCCCTCGGCCGTACGACCAGCTACACCTACTGGCTCGACGACCGACCCCACCAGGTGATCTTCGAGGGCTACCACGTCCCGGACTTCACCGTCGGCGAGCTGTCCAACACCGAGACCCGGAACATCGTCCTGGAAGACCACGGCTACGACGCCGCCGGCAACGAGACCTCCACCACGGCAGGCGGCGGGCTGCGCGCGGTCACCGCCGGCTACGACGAGGCCGGCCGCAACGCCTGGACCAGCGTCGACCCCGAAGGACTCAACCGCTGGACCACGTACGACTACGACGCGGTCGGCAACCTGCTGGCCTCCACCCACGGCGCCGACGGCACCTTCGCGACCGACCGCGTCGAGTACGGCTACGACGACGCCTCCCGACTGGCGTCCACAACCGTGCTCGGGGACGGCACCGACCGGTTCACCGCCGCACTCACCCGCGACGCCCGCGGCTTCGTCACCAGCACCGTCGACCCCCGCGGCTACACCGACGGCTCCCCCTTCAACTCCGCCTACGTCACCGACCAGGTCACCGACGCCGCCGGCCGGCTCACGCAGAGGGTCGCGCCGCCGGTCCAGGTCGAGCAGAACGGCGCCGCCGCGGCGACGGACCGGCCCTCGGCGGAGGTCGGCTACAACACCTTCGGCGAGCTGACGCAGAGCCGCGACGCCCGCAACCAGGTCACGACCACGTCGTATGACGCGCTCGGCCAGGTCACCCAGATCACCCACCCGTCCTACACCCCACCCGGCGGATCGGCCATCACGCCGACCGAGTCGTGGACCTACGACGACAACGGCAACCCACTCACCCACACCGACACCCGCGGGCAGACGGTCACCACCGTCTACGACAAGCTCGACCGGATCGTGGCCGTCACCGACCCGCAGGTCACCGGCCAGCCCGAGGCGGGCGTGAGCCGCTATGTCTACGACGACGCCGGCAACCTGCTCGACACCGTCGACCAGAACGGCGCGTGGACGATCTACGCCTACGACGACCTCGACCGTCTCTGGGCATCCTCGCCAACCGAACGCTCCCCACTGCAGGCGTTCACCACGTACATCGACCATGACGACGCCGGCGACGTCACCCGCACCCTGCGCCCGTCGAACTTCGCCACCGGCGCCTCGGCGACCGCCGTCTACAACGGCGCCGGCGATCTCACCGAACAGCACGACGAAGCCGACAAGGTCACCAGCTACACCTACGACCAGTCCGGCCGGATCACGTCCGTGACCGACCCGCTGGGCCGCTCCGCGCACTACACCTACGACCGCGCCGGCCGGCAGACCACCACCGAGCAGTACTCCGACACCGACACCCTGCTGCGCTCCACGTCGGTCGGCTACGACCCCGCCGGCAACGTCACGTCACAGACGGACCCGAACGGGCACGCCTCAACCTTCACCTACGACGCCCTGGGCCAGCTGCGCACGATCACCGTCCCCGTCTCCTCCGGCACCTCGATCACCTCCAGCGCCGGCTACGACGCCGCCGGGAACCGGACCCGGCTCACCGACGGCCTCAACAACACGACGACCTACACGTTCAACAGCCTCGGCCTGCCCGAGAAGACGATCGAACCCTCCACCACCGCCTACCCGAACCTGGCCGACCGCACCTGGCAGGTCTCCTACGACGCCGGCGGCCTGCCCACAGCGCAGCTGGAGCCGGGCGGTGTGATCCGGGCCGTCAGCTACGACGAACTCGGCCGGGTCACCGCCGAGACCGGGTCCGGCGGCGGCGCCACCGCCGCGTCCCGCGCGATGAGCTACGACCTGGTCGGCAACCTCGCCGAGGTCGACGAACCCGGCGGCGGCTCCCAAATGTTCGGCTACAACGACCGCGGCCTGCTCACCGGCGCCTGGGGCGACGGCGGCACCTCCTCCTTCGTCTACGACGAAGAAGGCCGCACACTCCAGCGCGCAGACCCCGGCAGCTGGTCGGACTACTACTACGACGCCCGCAGCCGCCTCGTCGCCGTCGGCGCAGCCATCACCGGTGACACCCGGGGCTACGACTACGACGACGCCGGCCAACTCACCTCCATCGACTACCACGGCGGCACCGGCGCCACCCAGACCTTCGACTACGACCAACTCGGCCGCCTCACCGACGACACCCTGGCCGGCCCCTCCGGCACCCTGCGCGACCAGACCTACGCCTACGACAACAACGACAACCTCACCTCCACCACCATCACCGGCACCGGCACCGGCACCGGCACCGGCGTCGCCGGCGCCGGCACCCAGACCTACGGCTACGACTGGGCCGACCGGCTCACCTCCTGGACCAACCAGTCCAGCGCCACCACCACCTACGGCTGGGACGAGGCCGGCAACCGCACCTCGACCGGTGGGACGACCGCGACGTTCGACGCCCGCAACCGGCTCACCTCCGACGGCACCGCCAGCTACACCTACACCGCCCGCGGGACCCTCTCGACCCGGACCGCCGGCTCAGCGACCACCACCACCGCCTTCGACGCCTTCGACCGGCTGACCAGTCACACCGCCGGCCCGACGACGACGTCGTACAGCTACGACGGCCTGGACCGGATCGCGACCCGCAACACCAGCCGCCAGTTCCTCTACGACGGCCTCGACCTCGAACCCGGCATCGACGGCAACTCCGCCTACGCCCGCGACCCCTCCGGCGCCGTCATCGGCGCCGGCACCGACGACGGCGCCTCAGCCACCATCCAGAACCTCCACGGCGACACCGTCGCCGCCTTCACCACCGACGGCACCCTCACCGACACCAAGAACTACGACCCCTTCGGCCAACCCCTCACCCCGGGCAACACCAACATCCAGACCGGCTACCAATCCAGCTGGACCGACCCCGACACCGGTCTCGTCAAAGCCCAAGCCCGCTGGTACAACCCGGCAACCGCCACCTTCCTCACCCGCGACACCTACTCCCTCGGCTGGACCGGAACAGCCGCCGACAACCGCTACACCTACGCCGGTGGGAATCCGCTCACCAACAACGACACCACCGGATACGCGAGCGACAACGGGCACTGGGACTATGGCTACTGCAACACCGGCAGTTTTCTCCACCAGGCGACTGGCCAATGCAAGACCTGGATTCCTGACAAATCGCCGCCGCCAGCCAGCGCCACCAACGATCTTCGCTCGAGCAACGATGTGCCATGGGGGACCCTCGTCCTTACCCCCCGGCCTCCCTCGCCGCCCACAGTATTCGTGGTGATCGTTCCTAGGCCTGCCGGGGGAGGAAATCGGACCCAAAGCGCACCGAGCAAGCCAGCCACCACTACGTCAGGCCGTCCGGCGACAACAACCAGCACTGGGTCCGCCGCAGCCGGCGCGGCGACCACGAACCGACCGGCCGCCGCACCCGTCGCCTCACCGGCGGCGCCCGCAGCGCCAGCGATCACGATCGATCTCGCCCAGTGGATCGCCGCGACTCCGAAACCGTCGACGCTACCGGCGGACGCCGCAGCGGCGAGTTCGTTCGTGGTCCTGCCCGTCAACGCCCTGCCGGTGGGCGCGCTGCCCATCGCCGCTCCGGCTCCTGGGACCAATCCCGCCGCCGCTCCGGCCGCTGCCTACACCCCAGCCCGCGCCGCGGACCCGGTCTACGGGTACGGCGACAGCACCATCCTCATCGCCTACGGCGTCGCGTCTAGCCCAGGCCAAGACCCCCTCGCCACCACCGGCGCCCCTGACCGGCCTCAACCGGTCGAAAAGAACTGCGACGCTTGGTGCAAATTGAAGGGCGCTGGCAGCGCGATCGGTCACACCGTCACCAGTGCTGCCACCGGCGCCTGGAACTACACCCGGAACCACCCAGTCGACGTCGCACTGAACGCCGCCATGATCGGGCTCGCGTTCGTCCCGGTCGGCGGTGAGCTCGCCGACGCCGCCATCATCGGCTGGCGCGCCGAACGCGGTATCCAGTCCGGCATCACCCTCGCCCGAACAGCCGAAGCCGAACCCGAAGCAGCAACCGCCCTCCGCGGTATCGGCCGCGCCCTCGAAAACTGCGCGACCGGGAAACCCGGCGGCAACAGCTTCACCCCCACTACCCCTGTCCTCCTCGCCGACGGCACCACCAAACCCATCGATCAGGTCCACGTCGGCGACAAGGTCCTCACCACCGACCCCGACACCGGCAAAACCGAACCCCACACCGTCACCGCGGTCATCGTCGGCCACGGCGACAAACAACTCGTCGACATCACGATCCACACCGACCACGGCCCCGCCACCCTCACCGCCACCAACGGCCACCCCCTCTACGACACCACCACCCACACCTGGACCACCGCCGACCACCTCACCCCCGGCCACACCCTCCGCCAACCCGACGGCACCACCGCCACCATCACCACCACCCACCTACGCCACCAAACCACCACCGCCTACAACCTCACCATCGACAAGATCCACACCTACTATGTGGAAGTCGGCGGCGCAGCCGTCCTCGTCCACAACTGTGGAGTTGGCGAATATGATATTGTGCGCTACCGTCCAAGTAATGCACCACTAGAGAACCATCATGGAATTATGGATGCGTGGGCGAAAAATAACGTTCCTGGTTACGTAAGTCGCGCATCTGACAACCCCACAATCGCGCTCAGTAGTGCCAATCACGGTGCGACAAAGGTAGTGTTCCGCGACTGGCTGGAGGAGAACTACGGTGCGCGTGTTGGGGTAAAGGTCGATTGGGCATCGATTGGTCCTCGGGAGATATACTCACTCTCGGAGAGAATGTTCGACGCCGCTGGTGTGCCGCAAGCTGCGCGAGATGCATATTATGGCGGATTCAACCGGTACATCTACGGTCTAGGCTGATAGGGAGAACAATGTGGCCATAGCCCCATTGGTTGGAAGAGCCTCTCGGGCTGTCGGCTGCCGCGTATACCCTCCCGCTGGCCCGGCTACCCCGCCGGCTGACCTGAGAATCCCCGAGGACCTCGCCGCCTTCTACGAAATCTGTGGGGGTGTCGATCTCTACGCGAATCACGACTACGCCCTCTCTATCGTTGGGCCAAATGATCTGCGGTCGGCGAACATCGCTATCTTGGGTGAAGACTACCCAGGCGACATATCGTCGTCCTGGTACACCATCGGAGTGACACCTGATCGTGAGTACCTGAGCATAGATTTGTCCGCAAGGCGCAACGGTCGATGCTATGATAGTTTCCACGAGGTCCACGGCCTAGTTGGCTCGTGCCCGATCATAGCGTCCAGCTTTACGGAGCTGCTTGAGAGACTGCTTGAGTCGAGTGGCGGACGCTGGTACTGGCTTGATCCAGACTTCGTCGATCTCGGTGACGCCTACGACTAAATTCGGACGCCCTGGCCAAATGATGCAGTGCCAGAAGGTGCGGCGTCTCTGGAGGCCACGAGGAACGGACCGACGACTGGAATCTTAGCGGCGCGGAAGCTGCGCGAACAATCGTGAATCGAGCACGAATTTTGCGCACGCTGCGGCACGTGGCGGCATGGGCGTCCTCGGGGGTGGCGGCGTAGCCGCCACCCCCATAGGTGCACGGAGGGTCGCGGTGACCCCGGGGGGTTGTAGTTGCTCCTGCCTGGGAAGTGCACCGGCCTTCGGTACGGGCCGGCGCCGGAGACGGTGCGGGCAGGTCTGCCGCAAGCCGGTTCAAGGTTGACGGTAGGTACCTCGCAATAAAACTTCACGACAATCACCAAACCGAAAATAATCATGGATGGGTGGCTGCAGAAACAGCCGTCGAACGGCGTCCTGGCGTCGTGGGAGAGGGCTTAGCGCGCGATGTGCAGCTGGCCTTTGGGGTACTGAGAAGGCATGTGGTCTGGTTCCATTTGTCCTGGGCGGTGCGTGGTGTGGGGAGGTCGTAGATCGCCGAGTCGAGTCCGACCTGGATGCACAGGTCGGCAACGCAGCGCGCGAGGACCGCAGCGCCCGCTCAGGCGTCGGTGTGAGCTGGCGGGTAAGGACGGTGTGGATCTGGTCGACGGAGCTGGCGGCGCCGGGTCGTGGGCGAGGTGGCGGGCGCGGTAGATCGTCAACGCTGCGACCGCGTCCTCCCAGCCGGTTTGCTGGGGTCCAGTCGTGGGTCGCGGGCCGGCGCGGGTCAGCAGTGCAGCTGATGGGGCTGTGAGCGCGGCGGGGCGGAGCGCGGTTTCGGCGGCGACTTTGGCGCGCCGCAGCGCCACCTGGGGTGGGAGACCGGCGCGGGTCAGCGCGAACCGTGTCCCGTCTGGCGCGGCCGTCCTGGTGGGTGATGCGAACGACGGCGCGAGCAGCGGCGCGGGCGGCGCGTCGACGGGCACTGATGGCGCGTGGCGCGGTGCGTCCGGTTCGCGGTCCGGTGCGGTCGCGCCGGCGCGGTTCGCGCTCGCGGCGATGGGCCGATGTGCCGGGGCGGTGGCGAGGCGCCGAGCGTCGAGTTCGGCGGGGCTGTGCGTAGGCGGAGCTGGTGGACGGCGTCGGCGTCGGGGTCGGGGTCAGTGGCGAGGCGTTCGGTCCGGGTGCGGGCGAGCCGGTCGGCAAGTCGGTCGAGCGGCCCGCCGGCCTCAGCATCAGTATCGGGGCAGGGCACAGGCGTTGGCGTTGAGCGTCTCGACGTCACGCTGCCGCTCGGCAATCATGCGCACCATCACCGGCCGGGCCGACACGCTTCCCGGAGACCACCTGGCCACCGCCCCGCGGGTCCCACGTCTGCGTTGACAGCCCGGGCAGCGGCGGTGAACGACGTCGCGCCGTCACCTAGTCCGGCTGGCGCGCCGCGCGCATCTTCGCCATCTGATGCGACCGGCGCGCGACGCTGGATGGCGCGATCGCGCCATCCAGCGTGGCCGGCGCGGCGCGGATCGGCGCGCATGCCGTCGCGCTCGCGCCGTTCGCGCCGCCTGCGTGGCGCGTGTCCGCGCCGTTCGCGCCCTGCGCGCTGGTCGGCTGTTGACGTCTGTTGCCGGCCGTGGCCTGGGTCGGCGGAGCGGGCCGGGATCGGGCCGCGGCTGTCGTCTCCCGCTCGCCCCAGGGTGGCACCCGCGAACCCGACCTGGGCGGCACGGACACCCGAAGGCTTTGGCACTGCCGCCCACTGTCACCGCGAACGACACCGCAAGAGACACCGCCAACGACACTCCGATGCGCTGGCGCGAACGCGCGCATCGCGCAGGACATCCCGGGAGACACCGTGGGTCGAGACCCACGCACGTCACCATCGCGCCGGCCGGCAAGCGGTGAGCCATCGACCCAGGACAGTGCGTCAGCCGGCGCGCGTCGCCACTGGCCCAGCACCGGCCGCGGCCGCGTCGTCCTGCGCGGCGTTGCCGTCGGTTCTGTCAGCGGTGGTGTCGAAGGCCAACGGGCTGACCAGGCTGTGCGCCAGGCCGTGGTGACGGGCGTAGGCGCGGGCAGCGGTCGGCGACTCGAACGGCAGATACACGGCCAGCGCCCGGGTGTGGTCAGGGTCGGCGAAGCTCACCACCCCGTACACGCATCCCTCGTTCCCGACGTCGGACATCGCGCTCTCCCTCACCGCAGGTCCGTATCCACGCCGGCCGCTGCAAGATCGGCCAGCTGGTCGAGCACGCCGGCGAGCAGCTCGACGACCACGCCGAGGTCTTCGGCAACGCAGGCCAGCGCCGGCCGGTCGTCGTCACAGCCAGCCAGCCGCGGCCCAGCCCCGGCACTGCCCACGTTGCCTTCCACGAAGCCGCCCTCGCCGCGGTCTCCAACCTGGCGCGGTCGCCGCTTCCTGGCGCCGACCACGCGCGGCCGTGTACCGGTGGCGTCGGGAGGCTGTTCGCCGAGCAGGACCCGGATCAGGTGGTCGCCGGGCCATCCCGGCGCCCCGGACAGCACGGCCAAGGTGTCGTCACGGGCCCGACGACCACCAGCACCGCGCTGGAGCCGGCGAATCGTCGCCACAGAAATCCCGGCCACCTCGGCCAGCCGATGCTGACTCATCCGGCAGACCGCCAGCCGCGCGTTGAGCGCTTCGGCGACCGCCGCCCAGTCCTCCTCGCCCCGGCCACCAGCCGCGCTGGCATCAGGATGCATCTGGGCCTCAGGCCCGGCAGGAGTCGGATCGCGGAAGGCCAGGCGGGCCGGGTCTCTCGTCACGCGGCCACCGCCGCCGGCAGCGCATCAGCCGGAACGACGCTGGACAGCCAGCATTCGGCCCGTGGCCGGTTCTTCAGCTCCCACACGACTCGTAGCTGCGCCGCCTGCGGCGTCACCACCGACACCAGGTGCGGCAGCACGATCTCGCCGGTCTGCCACGCGCACCGCGGCCGAACCGGGCAAACTACGACCGGCGCTGGCACCGGGCCCGGCCAGCCCGCCTCCCACGCGTCGGCGAGCAGCCGGCCCACTGCCAGCGCCAGCCTCGTCAACCCGGGCGAGACCAGCGGCGGACACGCCACGAGCACCCGCTCGCCGCCCATCTCGGCCAGGGCCCGAGCCGCCGACTCCGCCGGGAACGGATGCGACGGTACGAACACGGGGCCTACCCGCGGCGGCCGGTCACACATCACCCCCGGCCTCGCCGGCAACGGGAACGGTTCCAGGTCCACCGTGGTCGGCCCACCGGGCCCGCCATCGACATCGATCATCACCTGCATCAGATCGCCTCCTACCGGGCAGACCGGGCAGCGTTGCTGCAACTATGAACGTTGCTGCAACGTTGAGCAAGGTGGAGACCCGGCGCCGGCCACACTTCGGTAGCCTCCGGTGCCGTCACCACCGGCGGGAAAGGAGACGGGCCATGCCACGGCGACCCCCGTCCGCCCGCGCCCGCGGCCTCGGCGCCGAGCTCCGCGACCTACGCGCGACCACCGGCCTGTCCGCCCGCGCCGTCGCCGACCGGCTCGCCTGGTCGCCATCCACCCTGAGTCGCCTGGAGAACGGGCTGCGCTCGATCAGCCCCGAGGACGTCGCCACCCTGCTCGTCGTCTACCAGGTCACCGGCGACGACCGCGACCGCCTACTCGCCCTCGCCCGCGAGATCGACCGGCCCGGCTGGTGGGAGACCGGACCCGCCGGCATCCCCAACCAGCTCACCGCCCTCATCGGCTTCGAAGCCCAGGCCAGCCGCATCACCGACGTCGCGATGCTTCTCATCCCCGGCCTGCTCCAGACCCCGGACTACGCCCGCGCCGTCATGACCGGCGGCGACGTCCCCGCCCACGAGATCGACGCCCGCGTCGCCACCCGCCTCGGCCGCCAAGCCGTCCTCACCCGGGCCGACCCGCCCCACCTGCACGTCCTGCTCGACGAGGCCGCCATCCGCCGGCCTATCGGCGGCCCGGCGGTCATGGCCGCCCAGCTACGCCACCTCGCCGCGACGGGCACCCGGCCGAACATCACCGTTCAGGTCCTGCCGTCCGCGCTCGGCGCCCACCCCGGTATCGACGGCTCCTACGTCATCCTCCAGTTCGACAAGGCCCCGACCCTGATCCATCTCGAACACCTGAGGTCCAGCCTGTTCGTCGACGATCCCGCCGACGTAAAGCCCTTCCTCAGCGCCGCCGATACCCTGGCGGCGCAGGCACTCGACGCAGCCGCCTCCGCGGACTTCCTGACCACAGCGGCCGACGACCACGAGCAGGGGTGAACCCGCGACCGCCATGGACCTCACCAACGCCACCTGGCACAAGTCCAGCCACAGCGGCACCCAGACCAACTGCGTCGAAGTCGCCACCCTCCCCGACGGCACCCGCGCCGTCCGCGACTCGAAGAGCCCTGACGGCCCGATCCTCCTGTTCACACAGGGCGAGTGGAAGGCGTTCCTCGCTGGCGTGCATGACGGCGAATTCGACAACGGATAGAAGATAGCTCTTTCCTACGAAACCGCCGGCCATTCAAGATCCGGTGTAGCCGGAACCCCAAAAGGGCGCCGGCAGTGCGCAATCCCGCCTACGTTCCTCGACCAGCGTTCAGGCCGCGCGTCGGGAGGGACGGTTCTGGTACCTACGCCGAGGCGGTCCGTCGTGCCGTGCCCACGCGGTGCGGGTCGCGTGCCACTGGCATGTGCGGCCGGCTGACGAATGCTCCCGTGGATTCTGAGGTGTCGGCGGTCGTGCGCGCCGTGATGGGGGCGCGACGATCCGGCTCGCGGACGATTCGGCGCCGATCCTGAGCTGCACGCCGAGCGTAATCCTGCCGCGGATGTTGTTTTCGCAGGTCAAGCGTCACTGGGAGCGCGAACCGAAGGTTCTGGTTGGAGGGAATGACTCACGGATGGGGCCGGAGGATCCTAACGGCACGCCCTCTGGGTGCTGCCCTGTCCGTCCGTCTTGAAGAGGTTAATGACGATGACACCCCATGGATCCGTCGGCGCGGTTCTCGAGCGGACCGATTCGGCGCCAGAAAGCATCCTGGACGAGTTCCAGCTGGATGTGCAGGTGACGGTGGAGGCGGCGGCCGGTTACACGATCCGGGCGTGCGACACCAGTGACACCTGTGGTTCTACCTGCGGGTCGGCCTGCATCAGCAGCTGACCAGGCGAGGACTACGGCGTCGGCCCGCCGGTTGCCCGTGCGCGGCGGGCCGGCGCCGCGGTGTTCAACGGAGGTGTGATGATCGACGCGGATGTGCGGCTGTATCGCCATGCTGGTGGAGCGATGCTGCGTGCGGCGGTCCTTCCGCTGTCCCAGCAGTTGGATGATTGGCCGACGTTGTCCGACCCGGACTCGTGCCGGTCGTGGCTGCGCACCATGTGGGTCCTGCCCGGGTTCGCCGACGCGATCCGCCATGCGAGCGGTTCGTTCGCCGCCCGGGTCGAGGCCGTACTCGACGGCGAGAATGCGGGCAGCAAGCAGGTCCGGCGGGTGACGTCGGCGGTCGTCCGCTACCTGTTGCGTTCGATGGGGCGTCCCACCCCGTTCGGCCTGTTCGCCGGTGTCGCCGGGGCCCGTGTCGGCGAGGACGTGCGGGTGCATTGGGGTGCCGATCACCGACTGGCTCTGCGCGCCGACACCCTTTGGTTGGACGACGTCGTCGGCCGGTTGGAGGCGCTGCCCGACCTGCTCGCGCACCTGGATGTCGTGGTCTGTGACCTGCTGGTCGAACGCGGTGACCGGATCGAGATGCCCCGCGGCCCAGGACGGGTGACGGTACGCAACACCTCGGTTATGCGGCTCGTCCGGGGCCTGGCGGCCAAGCCACTACCGTTTCACGCTCTGCTTGACCAGGTCGCTATGGAATTCCCGACGGCCCCGGCCGTGGCTGTCCGCCAAGCGCTCGGTGAACTCGTCGCTCAGGGCGTTCTGATCACGAATCTTCGTGCGCCCATGACGACGGCCGACCCACTGACGCATGTGGTCACGATCGTCGAGCGCGCCGTCGCCGGCGGCGTCGAGGCAGCGGGCACCATGCTGAGCGAGCTCCATGCCGCCCACCGCGTGATCCTCAGGCACAACGCCGACGACGCCGAGCCGGAGGCGCGGGTACGGCTGCGGGATGAGGCAGTGGAACGCATGCGTCGCCTGTCGCCTGCCGGTCGGACCCCGCTGGCCGGTGATCTCCATCTCGACTGCGACATCGACGTCTCCGTCGGCCTCGCTGATGAGATGGCCCGCGCGGTCGGTGCCTTACTGCGACTCACCCGCCAGCCACGTCCGGACCAGGGGTGGAACGACTGGTGTCGCGAGTTCTGGGACCGCTACGGCACCGGAGCCCTGGTCCCCGTTCTGGATGCGGTGCATCCCGACACGGGTATCGGCTGGCCGGCTGGTTTCCCGGGCAGCGTGCTGGCCGAGCCCGAGGACACGGTAAGCCGCCGCGACGAGGAACTGCTGCGCCTGGCCTGGGAGGCGGCCATCGCCGGACAGCGCGAACTCGTGCTCACCGACGAACTCATCGCCGCGATCACAGCGGACCGGCCGGTGGACCCACGCTGGATTCCGCCACACGTCGAGCTGGGCGCCCAGGTGCACACCACGAGCATCCCGGCGCTGGAGGCGGGGGACTACACGTTCAGCGTCCACCCCGCGTGGGCGTTCGGCACGCTGACCTGCCGGTTCGGCGCGGCCGTCAGCCGCGCGGGCCTGGACACGGTTTTCGCCGCCGCTCCCCCGGCCGTCGACGGTGCGCTGCCGGTCCAGTTGTCGTTCCCGCCCCTGTTCCCGCATTCGGAGAACGTCGCGCGGGTTCCCCGCTGGCTGCCGCAGGTATTGCCGGTCGGTGAGCACCGGGCCGACGACGCGACCGTGATCCGCATTGATGATCTCGGTATTGTCGCGGTGGCTGATGGGCTGCACCTGGTCAGCATGTCGCGACGCCAGCTCGTCGAACCGCAGGTATTCCACGCGCTCGCCCTGCGCAAGCAGGCACCGCCGCTGGCCCGGTTCCTCGCGACGCTGACCCGTGGTTTCCTCGCCCGCTTCACCGAGTTCGACTGGGGACCGGCCGCCGCCCGACTGCCGTACACGCCCAGGGTGCGCTACCGGCGCGCGATCCTCGCACCCGCGACGTGGCGGATCAGCGCCGCCGACCACACCGCCCTACACGCCAACGCCCACTATTGGGAGCAGGCCTTCGCCCAGTGGCGGCAGCGGTGGGGCTGCCCAGACGCGGTGGAGCTTCATGACGACCACCGGTCGCTGCGCCTGGATCTCACCGTGGACGCGCATCTGGCGATCCTGCGCGAGCACCTGGACAAACACGGCCACGCGACGCTGACCGAGACCGACGCCGCCGAGAACCTGCGATGGATCGGCGGCCAC
The DNA here is from genome assembly GCF_032027725.1 of Pseudofrankia coriaricola. Taxonomy (NCBI): domain Bacteria; kingdom Bacillati; phylum Actinomycetota; class Actinomycetes; order Frankiales; family Frankiaceae; genus Pseudofrankia; species Pseudofrankia coriaricola. The sequence continues at coordinate 91,821 of NZ_JASNFO010000058.1, forward strand.
GTCCACGAGATCGTCATGCCGTTCGCCCGCGCGGTACCGGCAGCGCCGAACCTCGTCACCGGCGCCCTGCCACTCGTGACCAACACGAACACCGCGCACCGCCCGGCATCACCGCAAGGCTCCTGGCTCTACGCGCAGATCTTCACCCATCCCGAACGCCTCGACGACATCATCCGCACGCACCTGCCCCGGCTGCTCGCCCTGTTCGACGGCGACCGGCCGTACTGGTTCGCCCGTTACCGCAGCGTCCGCGAGACCGACCACCTACGGCTGCGAATTCGCGCCGTCGGTACCGAGGAGTACGCCGCGGTGACATCCGCGGTTGGTCTGTGGGGGCAGCAGCTCTGCGACGCGGGCGCGGCGTCCCGGCTGACTCTGGCGACCTACTATCCCGAGGTCGGCCGCTACAGCAACGGTGCCGCGATGGACGCGGCCGAAGCCGTGTTCGCGGCCGACTCGCACGCGGTGGCACTCGCACTCCAAGCCCCGACGCCGCTCGCTGTCCATCCGATGGCGCTCGCCGCCATCGGCATGGTGGCCATCGCCGACGGATTCCACCCCGAGCCCATGCGCGCGAACGACTGGCTACTGGAACGCCTCGCTACCGGGACCGCGCCGTCCGCGGACCGGACGATCCTCGAGCAGGTCACCCACTGGGCAGCCCGAGGGACCGTGCCAGGCGACGCCTTATTGCCCGCCGCCGTCATCCAGGCGTGGCAGGCCCGTCAGGAAGCGCTGACGCGCTATCGACTCGCCCTGCCGCACGAGGCCGACACCGACCAGATCCTTTCCGCGCTCCTGCACATGCACCACAACCGCGCCAGGCCCGTCGACCGCACCGACGAAACCGCCTGCCGACGCCTGGCACGCCAGATTGCGCTCACCCGACGCGCGCACGCTACGGCGGCAAGCAGATGACCATGACGCCTCCCGCCATCCCGGCCCTCCCGATTCCTGCCGACGCCAAGTTGGCATGGTGGGCGCAGTCGCTCGGCGACGGAGCACCAGGCATCGCGTTGAAGCACATCGCGCGAGCCCGTGCCGGCGACGCCGGGTGGAAACCCGTCCATCACCTCGCCTCGGCGATGACCCACGCGCCGGTGAACGCCCACCCCGACACGGCCAGCCTGTTCCAGGGCGCGCCGGCCGTCGCCTACGCGCTGCACACCGCCGACCACCCCGCCTACCGCGCGGCGCTGACCACCCTCGACAAGGCCATCGCGACCATGATCCGACACCGACTGGACGCCGCCCACCAGCGCATCGACGACGGACAGCGGCCACAGGCCCGCGAGTACGACCTGATCAGCGGTCTTACCGGCCTCGGTGCCTACCTCCTGCACCGCGGCCGCGACGGCGACCTTCTCCGCGACGTGCTCGCCTATCTGGTGCGACTGACCAGTCCCGTCCCTGTGGATGGCCGTGGCCTGCCTGGGTGGTGGGCTACTGGCAGCCCCGACCGACGCGTTTCCTCCCGTTGGAACGCCGGCCATGCCGGTTTCGGCATGGCCCACGGCATCGCCGGACCGCTGGCGCTCCTGGCCATCACGATGCGGCAAGGCATCGTCGTGGCCAGACAGGCCGACGCGCTCCACACCGTCGTCGCGTGGCTCGACCAGTGGCGGACGAGTCAGGGGAAGACCGCCTGGTGGCCCGAGGTGATCGACCACGACGAGGCACGCGCCGGCAGCGTCACCCACCCAGGGCCGCATCGACCTTCCTGGTGCTCCGGCACTCCCGGAATCGCGCGAGCCCAGCACCTCGCCGCACTCGCCGTAGGCGACCAGCAACGAGCGCGCGGCGCGGCGAGGGCCCTCGCCGGATGCCTCACCGACGAACGTCAACTCGCGCACCTCACCGACGCGGGACTCTGCCACGGCTGGGCCGGCCTGCTCCTGACCGCTCGCCGGACCGCGGCCGACACCGACACCGACGAACTCGCCGCCGCCGTCAGCGCAGCCGAAACCCGCATGCACAGCCATCTTCACGACCAGGGTCAACCTGCCGGAGAAGGACTCCTGGACGGCGCCGCCGGCATTGCGCTCGCCAACGCGGCCATGGACGCCACGGCCGTCCCGGCACTGCCAGGCTGGGAACGCTGCTTACTGATCGGCTAACAGCCATGACCGGCCGGCGCCAGCGCCACCGCGACCGCGCGTCCCGACACCGCCAAGGAGAACGATGGACACCACCACCGCGTCACCGCAGGCCCTGCGCGACCGGATGGTCGATCGCGTCCTCTCCAGCCAACAGCTGCCCCCACAGGTCGAAACAGCGCTGCGACGCGTCGAACGCCACCGCTACGTTCCCGACGCGCCGCTGACCGACGCCTACGACGAGAAGGCGGTCATCACCCACACCTTCGCCGACGGCACCCATCTCAGCTGCGCCTCCGGTCCGACCATCGTGGCCGCCATGCTCACCGCCCTCGACGTCCGGCCCGGCCAGCGCGTCCTGGAGATCGGCGCCGGCACGGGCTACAACGCCGCCCTTCTCGCCACCCTCACCGGAGCCGACGGCCAGGTCACCACCATCGACATCAACGCCGACGTCACCGCAGCCGCGCGGCGCAACCTCGACGACACCGGATTTCCCCACGTCCGGGTTCTCACCCGAGACGGCGCGGACGGTGCCCCCGAGCACGGCCCGTTCGACCGGATCATCGTCACCGTCGGCGCCTGGGACATCCCACAAAACTGGTGGGACCAGCTCGTCCCCGACGGCCGCCTAGTCCTCCCGCTGCGCTGGCGCGGCACCACCCGGGCCGTCGCACTGGCCAAACACGATGACCACTGGAAGTCGGACTGGGTCTTCCTCTGTGGCTTCGTCCCCATGCTCGGCCAGCCCGGCGAACAGAAGACCCTCATCCACCCCGACGGCCTCGCCGCCCTGCACCACGATCTGGACCAGTCCATCGACGCGGACGCCCTGCATGACGTCCTCGACCAGGAGAAGTCCACCGTCTGGTCCGACGTGACCGTGCACGGCCAGGAACCGTTCGACCGCGTCTGGCTGCACCTCAGCGCCGTGGACGACGGCACCGTCCGCATCGAGGCCGACCAACAGGCCGTCACCGCCGGGCTGTGCACACCCGCCATCGCCTCCCGCAGCCCAGCCGTGACCAAGAACGGATCACTGGCCTACTTCGCCGTCCAGCGCGCCTCCGCCCCAGGACGCTGGCAGCTCGGCGCCATCGGCCACGGACCCCTCGGCCACCACCTCGCCACCCGCATCGTCGACCAGATCGACGCCTGGGACCAGGACCGCACCGCCGACCCCGAAATCCTCGCCTTCCCGACCGGCGCGCCAATCCCCAGTCAGACGCGAGGAAAGGTCATTACCAAGCCCGAGATTCGGCTGGTACTGCGCTACTAATAGTAAGGGCCCCGTTCGGAACCGTTCTCTATCCTGCTCCGTGCGCGGACGCGATGTCGTGGATACGCCTGGCGAGTTCTACGTCGTGCAGGGCGACATAGCCGCCGATGTCGCTGGAGCTGATCGACACGTGCACGGTCTTATATCCGAGAGTCGCATCAGAATGGTGACCGAACTCGTTCTGTATGGCGGCTATGTGCACGATGAAGGCCGCCCCCTGGACATGCGCGACCGAGTACAGCCGTTCGATACGCCGCCCGTCAGTCGTCCATCCCTCCAGGGCCTTGAGGTGCTCTTCGATCTGGTCCCGTGACAGTGCCTCAGCCATGACGTCTCCCAGTCTTCTCAGTAGTGACGGGCGCGAGCGCCTCCGCCAGATCCTGGCCGACGGGGTGAGCGTGCCAGGGGGCCATCGCCGCCGCGACCGCGGCCAGTTCTCGCCGGGCCCGCGCGGAGCCGGTCTCCACCGCGAGCGCGGTTGCCCGGCGCGCGAGTTCGACCGCCTGTTCCGGCTCTCCTTGTTGTGCGGCGGCGAGCGCGTGACGCGCCGACCAGACCCCGATATCCCGGCGGGCCGAGGTGGGTGCGGCGGGGATGATCTGCCGCCAGAGACGATCCGCATCGTCGGCCAGGCCAAGCCGTCCGTAGCAGGTGGCGCGCTGTACCTCGACGTAGCCATCCGTGCGGCGGCAGGCCGTGCCCCATTCCTCGATGTCGACCTGGTCCACGAGCCGGCCGGCCTGATCGAGCAGGAGATCAACCTGGTCACGGTCGCCGCGCAGCGATGCGCCATGCGCCTGCTGCTGTAGAGCGAACACCTGAACCTCAGGCGAGAGGCGTCGGGCGTCGACCAGCGCGGCCTGGCACAGGTCGACCACAGCCGCCGCGTTTCCCAGATCGGTGAAGGCCATGGCCCGGTCGACCAGCGCGCAGGCGACAGCGTCGCGCTCGCCGCAGCGGTGCGCCAGCTCCAGCGCCGCGCCGTGACAACGCATCGCCGCCACCGGGTCGCCGGCATCCAGCCACAGCCAGGCCGCGAACGCGGCGAACGACGAACCGACCTTCGTCATGCGCTGGCGGGTCGACCCGTCCGCCTCGTCCACCAGCTGCGCGATGACGTCGTACTGCGACGTAACCGTCCCGATCAACGCACCGGAGCCGAGCAGCATGTCCGCGAGGTAGTGGCCCTTCAGCTGACTGTCGAAATAGGAGACGAGTTCCGGGGCGACATGGCGCCCGCGACCAGCGCCCAGGACGCCCGCCACGACCGCCGATCCGGCGAGGAGGGTGAATCCGCGACGGCCGAGAGCGCCCACCTCCTCGATGCTCCCAGCAGGCTCGTCGGGGCGCAGCCTTCCGGCCGCACCGCGGCCATATCCGCTGTTGGAGGCCGCGCCAACCTGCCAGGAAGGCAGCGTGGTCGGCAGTGGCGCCAGCGATGGCGGTCCAGCCTGCGGCGTCGCCGGAACATCCCGTCGGGTGGTGGCGAGGAGGAGCAGGTCGGCTTGAGGCATTTGCTCCCGGTCATCAAGGTCGAGCAGATTGTGAATACTGGTGCCGTAGACCTCGGCGAGCAGGGCGAGAATCTGGGGAGTGGGCCGGCGGCGATCGGGGACGGGCCAGTTCTCCAGCTCGCACAGCCGCGGGCCGGTCATGGAAGCGACGCCGTTCGGGTCGAGGCCGGTGCGGGCGGCGTGGGCGTTGATACGGTCCGCCGCTTGGGGCTGGGTCCAGCCGTGCGCGACACGGTGGGCGGCCCGGGGGCGCAGCTTGTAACGGCAGCCGAACTCTACGGCGATGTCATCATCGGACATGCCGAGCGCACGCATCCGCGCCCGTAGCTCCTCCTGCTCCACCCGCCGACTCGGCTTAGCCACGCTGGATTCCCTCCAGATCCGCCTGCGGCCTGACGCTGGTCCGTCGTCTCAGCCGCGGCTCGATCATCGCCGCAGTGACGGGTCCGCCGCTATCGAGCCACAGCCGACGGATGAGCCCACGCCGCGTCAACTGCCTGTTGCTCGGCGAGCTCGGTAGGAGAATCAGGACGCCCGTTCTGGGGATGGTGGCCGGCTGAGGTCGTCGATGACAGCGACGGCCCGATGATCGCGATCCGGGTGTGTCCAATGATCACTCCTGTCATAGGCGGTGCTGCCGCCTCGCCGGCCGACAAGCCAACCATGATGGTCACGGGGCATGGCGTGTGTCATTCCCTGTCACGCGAATGATTTCTTCGTGGCCTCATCAGCTCGCTGAGCTGCGGAAATACCCTGCGGCGGTGCGAACTGTTCGGCAAAGAATGGTCCACCCCTTCGCACCCGGTCGAGGCGGCGGCACGCGTTCGCCGCCAGCACCAGCCGGGCGCCCAGCGCGCGTGCCAGCCGGGACCGCGATCCTCGCGCCTGCGTCGTCATCCCACGGCTCATCGCCGCACCCACCGCCGGGGACATCGTCGCTGTTTACGTCCTCACGACGAACATCGCCGCCGTCACCCAACCACCCAGTCCAGCGAGCAGGCAGGTCGTCCTGCGATTCGGCCACGAAGCAACTCTCGGCACAGGCGGCGGAGACCGGACTCCCGCCGAGACCTCCAGCACGCGCCGGCGGTGTCCTTCGCGGTGACTGTCACGGTGACCGGCCGGCGGACCGTCAAGCCATGTCAGAGCACCCAGCAACATCAAACCTGCGCACAGGGGAGACGGTCTGGACCGGCCGGGGCCCGCGGATACCCATCAGCTGGCTGGCGGCGGCCGGCCGCGCCAATCCGGAGGTACGCGTCCAGGTCCCCGCCGGCTGGTGGCGGCTAACCCCCGCATCCACACTTCACGACCCCAACCCGGGCTACATCGCCGAGTTGGCCGTGCCCGTCGTCGGTCACGACGCCCCGCAGGTCATCTACTCGACCCGCACAACCACCCTGAGCCAGTTGGAGGCGGCCCTCGGCTGGCCGATCCCGCTGCCCATCCGCCTGCTTCTGACCCTGGCATCGCTGTCCACCCGATCAGCGGCCACCGGGCCTCGGACGTCACCCGGCGCGGACCGGCCCGCACTGACGGCCGACCCGGCCGACCCGGCAGAGTCAGCGATCTACCGGCCCTCCCGCTCGAACACCGTCCAGGCCGGCGACCTCTTGACCACCTACGGCCGGCTACTCGCCGCCGAGACCGTCATCGCCACCTGGAGCTACGGCACCGCCCGCGTCGATCTGCTCTCCGACCCACCACCCAATGGCGTGGACGACGACCTGGCCTACTGGCGTATCTACGACGGCGAACGGATCCTCTTCGCCGGCGCCCACGTGCCCGGCCTGCTCGACCTCACCGCCGACCCCTCCGAAGCACTACGGAGTCTGCTCGGCCTGCCCGCGGGCCTGCGCCGCGCGTCCATCCGTCTGGCCGCGGGCCAGGCCTGGTTCGTCGACCGCTACGCGGACCTGTTCGACCAGTTCGCTGCCATCCCCGGCCAGATCTATCCGCCCGGCACCCACGTTCGGGTCACCCTGCCCGACGGACAGGACGCCGACGGCGCCCTCTACGCGTCCGCCCCACGCGACGGCGGCGGCACGACCTACCGGTGGCGCCCCGACGCCGCCAACCAGCCAGGCCACCCCTGGCAACGCCACCCCACCTGGACCCTGGAAACCACTGAGCTCCACCTGACCGACATCCTCGGCACCCACATCTCGACCGACGACCAGCCCGACGTACCGCTCGCCACCGGTGCGGTCGTCCGGACCGTCGACGACCCCCGGTTCACCGTCGGCACCGTGCTGCGCGCCCTGCACTACCGCACTGGCTCGCCGACGTATGAGGTCCAACCCCACGACACCCCGACGCGCCCGCTCCTCCTACCCGCCGACGCGGTCCTCCCGCTCCGACCCAGCGCATGGCCTTCCCTCGACAGGCTGCTGACCGCCCGCGCCGATGCGGGCCTGGACCTGCTCTCGGGCGAGGTCCTCGCCACCACGACTGAGACCGCGCGCGTCTTCGACGGCCCTCACGGACCCCGGCTCTACGACGTCCGCCCGACCCCGCCCGGCCCGGTCGACCCAACGCGCGCCGCCGAACCAGCCACCGTCTCCGACGAGGTTCCGGCCCTGCTCACCCTGCTCTCCGGGCCGACACCCACCGCGACCGCCCAACTCATCGGAACGACCCGTCTCGTCCGCGACCCGGTCCACGGCCACCTCGCCGTCCACGAAATCGAATACCAGCAGGCACTCGCGCTCGGCCCCGACCGCCTCGGCGCCCTCCTCGCCCGCCGCCCCTGGCTGTCGCCCGGCAACCCGCCCCTGGAAACCGCCGCAGCCCTCGCCGCGATCCATGCCCCGCTCGACGTCCTGACCACGTTCGTCCGCCTCAGCCAGCCGCCACCGACCTCAGCCCCGGGCAGCCCCGGCATGGAGGACGTCTCCCGGCCGGCCGCGCCTTCACCCGACAGCCCGTCACCAGCAACGAGCCTCAGCGACCCGGCAGCTCCCGCCTGGGACGGCCCCTGAACACGAACACCGCCGGAACCAGCGACTCACCCATATGCCACCGTCGCCGGGCCGGATGCTCATGCATCTACAGACCACCGGCCCTCGACGGCCACTTTGCGAGATATCCCCGTCCAACGGTCACAACCGCACCTACCCATTGCATCGCCGAAAGACCAAGCGCGACGCTTTATTGACGAGAAAGCACCGCTTCAGCGTCATCATCGACCGATCACTGACAAATCTGGCAACAGTGAATAAAATCGAGAAAGGCGATCCGCAGAGCCCTTCCCGGGATGCGGCGATGCGGGACACGCCGTGGCGCGCACAGCTGCCGAGCGTGGGGTTTGGGGCGTATCGTCCCAGTTGGCGAGGCATGCCAGGCATGCCAGACACGCGGCAGGCGGGCCACTCCCAGCGTGCTTTCCATTCTTCGGCGACCATCGCCATTTTTCTTGGCTGTCAGCCTTCAGACGCCGACTCAGGAAGTCGACAGACTTCCGCCCCTCTCCTGTTGCCGACAAGACCGTCCCCTGACCGAGATGGCGGGAGTTTCTCACATGCAGATCAAGACTGAAAAGCGGTGCGGCTGCCGCGACCCCGAGACCGGGAAGCAGCTCGGTAGGCGCTGCCCGAGACTGAAGGGCAAGAAGCCGCACGGGATGTGGTCGTGGCGCATAGATGTGCCCGACGAGCTGGTACCGCTGGTCGGCAGGACCGGACTGCGCGGCTCTGGCTTCGCGACCAAGGAGGCGGCCGAGAAAGACGCCGAGGAACAGCTGTCGAACGTGCGGGCTGGGCAGCGGCATGCCGGGACGCTCACCGTAGGCCAGTACTTGGACGAGTGGCTGGAGTCGAAGCGGCGGCTGCGCCCGAGCGCGCGCCGGGCGTACGAGGTGCACATCCGCGTGCATCTCAAGCCCTGGCTCGGCAAGGTGCCGTTGGCGGGGCTGCGGGCCGACCACATCGACCGGGCCTTCCGGCAGCTCGAAGCGGCCGGAGCCGTGAAGGCGCGGCCGACCGGCCCGGCGACCGTCGAGCGCATCCGGGACACGCTGCGCAACGCGCTGAACGACGCCGTGGACCGACGGATGATCCAGTTCAACCCGGTGCGCGGTGTCGAGCTGCCCGAGTACAGCCGGCCCGAGGTCGAACCGTGGGAGGCGCACGAGGTGGGCGCGTTCCTCGACGAGGCGGCCACCGATCGGCTCGCGGCCATGTGGGAGCTGATCGCGCTGCATGGGGTCCGCCGGGGTGAGGCGTGCGGCGCGACGTGGCCGGGCCTGGACGCCGACACATCAGTGCTGACCATCAGCCAACAGATCACGCAGAACGGTGGCAAATGCGGCGTGTGGGCGCCCAAGACGCGCTCCGGGAAGCGCAAGGTGGACCTGGATCCGATCACGCTGGGATCCCTCTTGGCCCACCGGCTGGCTCAGGACACCGAGCGCAAGGCGACCGGCCCCGAATGGGACAACGGCACGCTGCCAGACCAGCACGGCAAACCGGTGCACCTGTCGGGTCTGATGTTCACCCGCCCAGACGGCCGGCACCTGGCGCCCGGATACGTGTCGCAGCGCATGCAGACGATCGCGAAGCGGGCAGGACTACTCGCCACGGTTCGGCTGGCGGCGCCCGTCGAATCCCTGGCCATCGTCGTCGGCGCGCTCCCACACGATCGCGACCCGATCGGCGAATGGACCCTGTACGTCGACCGGGCGCCAGTCGGCACCGTCCGGGTGACCGCGGCGACCCGCCTGTTCGGCAACCGCCACCGGTTCGATCTCGCCGAGCCGCTGGCGGCCGACGTTACGCCCGGTACCGAGCTGGGCCGAGGGCTGCTCTCCCGGCGCAGGCTTCACGACCTACGGCACGCGAGCGCGTCGATCCAGCTCGCCGAGGGCATCGACCTGGCGCTCGTCTCCAAGAGGCTCGGTCACTCTTCGCCAGCGATCACCGGGGCGCTGTACGCCCACCTGCTGCGCCCGGCCGGCCAGCGAGCCGCGGCGGCAGTGGCAGCCGCCGTGCCCCGCGCGGTTCGTCCACCGACCACATACCGACCACAATGATCTTCAAGGCCCTGAACGGATCTTCAGTCAACGCAAAAGCGCTGGTAGAGAGCGGAGGGCGTGGGATTCGAACCCACGATGAGGTTGCCCCCATAGCGGTTTTCAAGACCGCCGCCATCGGCCACTAGGCGAGCCCTCCCGACCAGCGGTCCCGCGTGGCCGGACGTCGAGCATGCTCGGGTGCCGGTCGCTGTCCCGCGAACCGTCGCCGCGTTGGCGACGGTTGGTCGGCACCCAGTATCCCAGCCACCACTCCGGTCCGTCCCAGGCCCCGTCCGATCACGCGCCGGAAGCCGGCGGCGGCTCGTCGGGCCGCCGCCGGCGCACTACACCCAGAAGCCGCGGGCGCGCCTCAGGGAGCTGGACAGGTGGCGCCGGCCCAGCCCATGACGGTGCAGAAGGTCTGTCGGCTGACCTTCCAGTGGCCATCGACGAGCACGGCGGTGCCGGATTGCACGCCGAAGTCGAGACCACCCTGGTAGGTGATGTGGAAGCGAAGCCACGCATTCCGCGGGTCGGTGAAGACGATGTCGCTCGTGGTCACCGCGGCGGTAGCCGTCGCCTCGGGGAAGTTCTGCATCGCCTGCGCGAGGGTGTCAGCCAACGCCGGGCCGTCCTGCACCGCGGCAAGGCTGTGCGCCGGGTCCTGACCGCCGGTGAACGCCTGCGCATACGCCTGCTGAATGGCGCGCTGGGCCGCGGCAGGATTCTGCGGCTGGTGTCCCGCCTTGGGCGGGCAGACGGCACCCGCCCAGCCCATCACGGTGCAGAATGTTTCCCGGCTGACCTTCCACTGGCGGTTGACAACCACGGCGGTGCCGTCCTGCTCGCCGAAGTCGGCACCCCCCTGGTAGGTGATGTGGAAACGCAGTTTCGCGTTGAGCAGGCCCTTGAAGGTGATGCCGCTGACAGCGACCTGCGCCGTGTGGGTGGCCTCGGGGAAGTTCTGCATCGCCTGCGCGAGGGTGCCGGCCAACGCCGGGCCGTCCTCCACCGCGGCAAGGCTGTGCGCCGGGTCCTGACCGCCGGTGAACGCCTGTGCATAGGCGGCCTTGATTGCGGTCTCAGCCCGCGCCAGGGGCGGCTGGAATCCGTCCCCGGCCAGCGCCCCCTGCGCCGGAATCAGGGCCGTCGCGCCGGCGACCAGAAGCGTCAGCCCGGTCAGGCGCCTTCTCCAGCGGGTCCGGGTGGCGCGGCCGTCGGTCGGGTGCTGCCCTGGCCGGTCGGACATCGTCATTGCGTCCTCCTCCGCGGCACGATTGCCGCACCCGTATCAACGCGCCCTCGGTCGGGGAACATTGATACGAGACGGGAGGAATCTCCTGAACGCGAGCCGCCGCCAGCGCCGCCTCGGCCTTGACGGCGGCGGCATCGCGATAGGCGCTGCCTACGCCGTCACCGTCGCCGCCGGCTCGGCCTCCGTCGACGGGACGTTGACGATCTGGGAGAAAGCGGCCTCGGGGCGCAGGTCGTCGAGGGAAAGCTGGTGGGCCGGCGGGACGGACAGGACCACCCGGGAGGTGACCGTCAGGTCGGGGGCGACGTGGAGCAGCTCGCCGGAAGCCATCAGACGCCAGGACGGGTCCTCATCCATCCGCTCGCTTTCCACCGCGACCGCCGGCCGCTCGGCGAGGTCGAACGACCGGGCCCTGATCTCGCTGAAGGGGCTCGCGTGGTCGAGGTGGCGGTGGTGGCGGCCGCCCGGCTCACGGCTCAGCGCGTAGAGCCGGTTCGTGTCCGGGTAACGCAACGCCCACAGCTCGTCCGCCGTGGCCATCACCATGTTGATCGAGTAGAGCGGCAGGTTGGCGGCGATCCACCGGGCGGCCGCCACGATGCCCGATCCGACGTCGCCGCCCAGGGCCGCGATCTCCCGGTTGATCAGCGCGAAGTAGCGCTCCGAGTCTGTGTCGCCCTGGACCAGGGCGCGGTCATCGCCGAGATGGGCGTCCAGGCGGTCCAGGCCCTCGATCACCCCGTTGTGGGCGAACACCCGGTTCTCGTGCTGGAAAGGGTGCGTGTTCGCCAGGTTGGCGCGTCCCGTCGAGGCATGCCGCACATGGGCGACGAAAGTCGACGAGACGAGCGTTCGCGGCTGATGGGCGAAGTCGGCGCCGGCGCGCACAGTGATCGGTTGTTTGATGACGCGAGGCGTGCCGTCCGGCGCGAACGTCGCGATGCCCGCGCCGTCAGGGGACCGGGCAGTCCGCGCCCGCTCGCTGTCTGGCGCATCGAGCAACCAGAACGTAGCCTCGACCGGCTGCGCTCCACTGGTCAGCGCAAACATGTGGCACATCTCGCCTCCACCGACCGTTATCACCACCCATGGCCTTCCGGCCGCCCACCGCCGCCCGCCCCGCGCGGCGCCCACGTCTGGAGGGCCGCCGCTCCCACCAGCATGCGGCCTCCGATAGCTCGGGCGCCTGGCAGTCGGTGTGCCCAGACCTGTCTGGCGTCATCCGTTTTGTTACCGGGACCACTTGGCCACCCTCCGCGGGGGATGGTCGTTTCGAGCCGAGGAGGCCGTCTGGCGGGAGCAGGAGCGGGTAGACAGCGCAGCGTGACCACAATGCGTGACCAACTGCATTCGCGCCGCTTTCGACGCGGGTTGGGGGACAGCGCCGATGCGTACTGCCGCGACCGCAACCACCGTCGTCGTCGGCGATGACGCCAGCGCGGAGGTGGGTCTGGACGTGGCCCGGTTCGGCACCCTGGGGCCGTTGGAGGTCGCAGCGGCCGACGGAACGTCCGTGTTCATCGGCCAGCGCAAGAAACGGCGACTGTTGTCCCTGCTCCTGTTGCACGCGGGCAGCTGGGTGAGCACCGAGCAGATCGGCGTGGCGCTCTGGGAGGACGACCCGCCGCGCTCAGCGCTCGGCAACATCAAGACATACGTCTCCGAGCTGCGTCATGCCCTGCCGCCGCTGCCACCGATGGCGAGCACGCCGCCGGGTCACGATCCGCCGACCGCGGGCCACAGACCCAGCCGCATAGCCAGCCGGGACGGCGAGTACGCCATCCGGCTGGCGCCCGGCGAGCTCGACGTCGACCTGTTCGACACCCGGGCCCGCGGCGGCGGCGAAGCCCTGGCCGACGAGCGGCCGGCCGAGGCGGTCCGGCTGCTCGAGCAGGCGTTGGAGCTCTGGCGTGGCCGGCCGTACGACGACCTGCCGGCCGACGTCGCCGTCGCCGAGACCACCCGGCTCGAGGAACTGCGCTGGAACATCTGCGAGAACCTCGTCGACGCTCGCCTGCGGCTCGGCCAGCACAGCCTGGTGCTGCCGGCGCTACGCGCGCTCACCATCGAGCACCCGACCAGGGAACGGCTGTGGGCTCAGCTTCTGATCGCGCTCGACCAGGACGGGCGGCGGGCGGAGGCGTTGCACGCCTACCAGGCGGTGTACCGAACGCTCACCGAGCGGCTTGGCATCGAGCCGGGCGAGGACCTGCGCGCCCTGCACCAGCGGATCCTGCGCGGCACCGGCGGGCAGGCCGCCACGGAGCTGGCCGGTCCGCGGTCGGCCCACACCGGCCTGCCACCGGCCAGGCGGCACCGCCGCGAGTCGCCACCGTGAGTAATGAACCGTGGCTGAACCGATCCTGGGAAGTACCTGTCTTGAGCCGCCGACGTGGCGATCTGGATGCGGAACTCACGAGTGATTCTGGAGGAAGGGCACAGGAAGGGCACGGCGAGCGCCGCCAATGCCCCGGGGCTGCCGGAGAGGCGAGGAACGAAACCCCTCGCCGATGTCGGGGCCAGGGCGCGGCGGACGCGGCGAGCACTGACGCTCACGCCGAGCCGGACCGTCGCCGCCAGTTCAGGTAACCGGCGTTCTGGCGAACGGCCCGGGCGAGCGCTCCTTCCAGGCCAAAGGGCAGAGGCCCACCGCTCCGGAGAACCGCCAGGCGGCTCACAAACATATCGGCCCAACACGGACCAATGTCGGGTCGCCCACCGCGGCCGTACCACCGGGCACGGCGGTGGGGGCGTGATCATTATCGGTGGCGGAGGAGGCGGCTGGTGACCGGCCCCGCCGAAGCGGTCGACGCCTGACACCACGGAACCTGCCACCAGCTGGCGGGGGGGGGCCCCGGGGGGGGGCCCCCCCCATATTTTGGCCGCGCGGAACACGCGCCCCCCAAACA
>NZ_JASNFO010000059.1:0-17669 GCF_032027725.1 Pseudofrankia coriaricola
GTCCCCGCCCCACACCCCGTAACCTCCCCCCCGGGGGGGGGCGGGCGATGGGGGCCGCCCCGCCAGTCTTTTTCGCGCCGCTTTCACCGGAACCGGGAAACCGTCTTCAGGTCCTGATTACCCTTCCCTCCCCATGACGCGAAAGATTCTACCGGACCGCGCGAGCTCTCCCCCGGATTAGAGGGAATGAAAGAGTTGGCACGAAGACGAAGACGGCGAGGAATTCGAGCCGTGAGGACACGAAACCAGGCCGCACCCGCGGACGCATACCGAGCCCTCGAACCAGCCCATGGGGGGAAGGAGCGCTGAAGTGGAGATGCTGACGTTGAGTGGGTCGGTCGTCTCGACGGACACCGACTACGGAACGGCGCTGTTGGACCAGCGTTCTGGCCGGTACTGGACGTTGAACCCGACGGCCACCCTCATCCTGCGCGTGCTGCTGGACGGCGGAGATCCGCCACGCGCCGCGCGTGTCCTGCTCGACCGGTTCGACGTGGCGCCGGAGACGGCGCGCGCCGACGTCGACCTGCTCGTCGACCAGCTGCGCTCGGCGGGCCTGGTGACCGGCTCCGTGCCAGGCGCCGAGCCGGCCACCAGCCAGGGGACAGCCCCGCGGCCCGGCCGGCGGGCCAGCACACCGCGCGGGGTCCGCCTGCCCTTCCGTCAGCGTCCGGCCGAAGCGCCGCGCGGCCGGCACAGCAGGCGAAACGCCGGCCCGCGGGTCGGCCAGCATCGAGACGACCAGCTACCGATCGACCAGCGCGACGACCGATACGAGGGAGGTCGATGACAGTGACGACGCCGATGTCGCCGCGCCGACGACCACCGGCGCCGCCGCTGCCCCGCCGGTTGCGCGCGCATCTCGCGGTGGCGGCCGCCCGGGTGCTCGCGACCCAGCCGCCGGCCAGGATCCGCGCCGTACTCGCCACGGCCAGCCGCGGCGCCGAGGCGGCCAGCCGGCAACGGGCTCAGACGGCCAGGGACGACGTGACCGCGGTCAGCCTGGTCTGCCGCGGGTCTCACGGCTGCGTCCCCCGGTCGGTGGCGACGGCACTGCTGTGCCGGATGTCGGGAATGTGGCCGACGTGGTGCGTGGGGGTGCGAACCGTCGCCCCGTTCGCCGCGCATGCCTGGGTCGAGGCGGAGGAGCTGATGGTCGGCGAGGACGCGCCGGCGGGCTCCTTCCGGCCGCTGCTGACCGTGGAGCCGCGCCGGCCGGCGCGGTCAGCGGCCAGGGTGACGACGGTGGCCAATAGCCCCGCCTCGCCGGCCGCGGTTCCCATGGCGGGCACGGCCAGGCCGTCGACCGCTACCCCGGCCGGACCGGCGGGGCCTGCCACGACGACACCAGCGGGGCCGACGACACCAGCTGGACCGGCGGGGCCGCCCACGGGCGGCCTCCCGGCGGCGGCGAGGTGACCGGCATGGGGTGGGGACGACCGCGACCAGGCGACACGCCCGAACCGCTTGCACCACCGGCACCGCTTGCACCACCGGCACCGCTTGCACCGCCGGCACCGCCGGCGACGACCGTGTTCAGCGCGTCCGCGGACCTACCGGCGGACGTCCAGGAACCACCGTGGGCCGGCCCGCCCGGTGGCCCGGTCGGCCCGCGCCCCGGTCCCCCGCCCGGTCCGCCGCCGGGTCCGCCACCCGGGCGGCGCTGGCCGGCGCCTGGACGCGGCCCGGGCCCCGGACCGATGCCTGGAGGCGGGCCGCCGCCGGCCGGCGGGCCGTTCACGCACCGCGCCGGTGGCTGGCCACTCGGGCGGCTGTGGCGCCTGATGCACGGGCACAGCCGGCCGGTGATGGCCGGCATCACGCTCACCGCCCTCGGCACGCTGTTCGGGGTCGTCCAGCCGCTCCTGGTCAAGCGGGTGATCGACGGCGCCCAGCACGGCGGGATCCCCGGCTGGCTGCTCGTCAGCCTGCTGGGGCTGTTCATCGGCCAGGCATTCGTCGAGACATTTGGCCACTACCTGTTGGAGCGCACCGGCCAGGGCATCATCTTCGGCCTGCGAACCCGGCTGGTCGGCCATCTGCTGCGGCTGCGGATCAGCGTCTACGACGAGCGCCGGATGGGTGATCTGATCTCCCGGGCGAACACCGACACGGTGGTCGTCCGCGAGGCCGTCGCCTACAGCTTCGCCGCGTTCCTGACCAGCATCATCGGCGCCCTCGGCGCGATCGCCTTGATGATCTACATCGACGTGCGCCTCTTCCTGCTGGTCGTCGTCGCCGTGCTGATCGCGAGCGTCGGCGTGCTGTCGGCCCTCCGCCGGATCCGGTCCACCTCCGAGGAGGGCCAGGCGAGCGTCGGGCGGATGACCTCCGACCTGGAACGCTCGCTGTCCGCGATCCGTACCGTCCGGGCGAGCCGCGCCGAGACACGCGAGGACGAGCGGATCGCCGTGCACACGCGCGACGCCTACCGGCTCGGCGTGCGGATGGCGCGGCTGAACTCCGTGATCGCGCCGGCGATGGAGCTGGCCGTGCAGGGCTCGGTGCTCGTCGTCCTGCTCGTCGGCGGCGTGCTCGTCGCGCACGGGGTCACGTCGCTCGGCTCGCTGGTCGCGTTCCTGCTCTATGCGACATACCTGGTCATGCCGCTCTCGCAGCTGATCGAGGCCACCGGGATCATGCAGCGCGGGATGGGCGCGCTCGACCGCGTCGACGCCGTCTTCGACCTTCCGCGCGAGGCCGACCTCGCCCCTGGCCTGGACGCGGACGACCGGCCGTCGGTCGAGCGGGCTGGGGCGGACGACACCGACACCGACACCGACACCGACCAGGCGACCAGGCAACTGGTCCGCGTCATCCCCGCGGCTCCAGCCAGCGTGCACGAGGGGAACGGCGCCGCCGCCACGGGCGAGACGTCAGCCGATCGCGTTGTCGCGGCCGGCGGTGGCATCGCGGGCGGGACCCACGCGGCAACGCGGGCACCGGATCCGAAGACGGCCGCGAGCACGCCTGGCCCCGAGCGGGTGGTGGCCCGGCCCGATGCGCCGGCCGTCGAGTTCCGCGACGTGTGGTTCGGCTACACGCCGGACCGGCCGGTGCTGCGCGACGTCTCGTTCGCGATCCCGCCGCGCGGGCACGTCGCGCTGGTCGGGCCGTCCGGCGCAGGCAAGTCGACGACGTTCGAGCTGCTGGAACGGTTCTACGACCCCGACCGCGGCGAGATCCTGCTGCGGGGCGTGGACGTGCGCGCGATGTCGCGGGAGGCGGCGCGCGGCTGGGTGAACCTCGTCGAGCAGAACGCGCCGGTGCTGCAGGGCTCGCTGCGCGACAACATCACCTACGCCGCCCCGGACGCCACCGAGGCCGAGATCGACGAGGCCGTCCAGACGGCGCGCCTCAGCGAGCTCGTCGCGCGGATGTCGCACGGCGTATGGACCGACGTCGGCGACCATGGCGTGCTGCTGTCCGGTGGGGAGCGCCAACGGGTGGCGATCGCGCGGGCGCTGCTCGCGCGGCCGGCGGTGCTGCTGCTCGACGAGCCGACGTCGCAGATGGACAGCGTCAACGAGCGCGCCCTGGCGCAGGTCCTGCGCGACATCGCCACCGAGCGTGCGCTGCTGGTCATCGCCCACCGGATGTCCACCGTGCGGGCCGCGGACCGGATCATCGTGCTCGACGAGGGCCGGGTGCTGGCGACCGGCACCCATGAGGAGCTGCGGGAGACCTGCCCCCTCTACCGCCGCCTGTCCGCCACGGACCTCGGCTCGGCCGCGCCGGCCCGCACGGCGCAACCAGCGACCTGACAGGTGCTGTGGGGGTGGCCGGCGCGTGTGCCGGCCACCCCCACGAGCCGTCCGGGCGCCGACATGCGCGACAGACGGGTGCCCGCCTGCGCGAGCAGGAGCGCGAGGCGGGTGACGTCTCAGCTTCCGACTGGAACGACCCCGCCCACGGGCAGCCCGTTCACGTCGTGCAGGTGATGCACTGGATCATGCGCAAAGTAGCGGGCGAAGGTGCTGATCGTGAAGCGGGCGCCGTCGGACCGCTCACCGGTCCGCTGCCACTGGGCACCGGAGACGGTCGCGAACCGGGCGGCGATCCTCGCGGCCGCGCCCGCGAGGTCGCCGGCGACCCGGCCCGGGTCCTGCTCGCCGTAGCGGTCCGCCACGGCGGTCTCGTCCTGGTCCCAGTTCGGGTACAGGGGGTTGTCCCGCGTGAGCATCAACTGGAGCCGCTCGTCGTAGAGGCGAAGGACGTCGCGCACGTGGCAGGCGTACTCCAGCGTCGACCAACGGCCGGGCGACGGCCGGCGGCGCACCTCATCGTCCGGCCTGTCGGCGAGCACGGCCAGCCAGGCCGAGGCGACGCGCAGCACCAGGCCGGAGACCTCGGTGGCCGGGAAGGTCGCCCCGTCAAAACCACATTCCGGGCAGGCGCGCGCCAGGACCCAGGTCCAGTCCTTGTCATCGGGCACGATGGCGTCGGCCTGTCCGGCCGCGGCAGGGGAGGCGTCGGTGGCGGGAGCGCTCTGGCTCTCGGTCGTCACGGTCTCACCCTAGCCCCGACCACGAGGCGGCTTCTCCCGGTTGGCCCGGCCCGCCCAGCCCGTCCGTACCCGGCTGTCTGCCCGACTGCCTTCGCGACCCGAACGACACGAGACGCTCCGCGCGTCGCCCACGCCCAAACCTCACAGCGTGGCGTCTCTCGGGGTGAGTACCTAGTAACCGACTGAATGCGTCGAGAGGCGCCTGGCGAAACACGAAGATCCCAGCATGAGCTTGTGTCCCCCGACCAAACCCAGGCCACGGCTGACGCCACCGCCCTGGCTGCCACCTCCGGCCCAGGCGACACAGGCGACACAGGCGACACAGGCGGCACAGGCGCGACGGCGAGCCGCGCCGTCACGCCGTCACACTGCCCGTACTGCGCGCTGCAGTGCGGTATCGAGCTGCGACCACGGCCATATCGGCTGGAGAGCCGTGATCCGCGCGAGGCTTCGCCATGGTCGCGCGGCTCACGACCGGGCATGGTCGACCTCACCCCACAGGACGACTTCCCGACGAACCGCGGGGGCCTGTGCTCCAAGGGCTGGACGGCCGCCGGGCTCCTCGACCACACCGACAGGCTGACCACTCCGCTGCTGCGCGAGCGGCGTGCCGGGGGCATCCGCGGCGAGCTTCGGCCGGCGACCTGGGGCGAGGCGCTGGAGCGGATCGTCACCGGCTGGCGTGACTGCCAGCGCCGGTATGGTCTGGACAGCGTCGGCGTGTTCGGCGGCGGCGGACTGACCAACGAGAAGGTGTACGCGCTCGGCAAGTTCGTCCGGGTCGCGCTGCGCAGCCGTTCCATCGACTACAACGGCCGCTTCTGCATGTCGTCGGCCGCCGCGGCCGGCAACCGCGCGTTCGGAATCGACCGCGGGCTGCCGTTCCCGGTGAGCGACATCGCCGAAGCCGACGTCATCCTGCTGGTCGGAAGCAACCCGGCCGACACGATGCCGCCGATCATGCAGTGGTTCGACGCGGGCAGGGCGAAGGGCGCCCGGCACGTCGTCATCGACCCGCGCGCGACCCCGACCGCGCGCGGAGCGCACCTGCACCTGCAGCCCACCCCGGGCACCGACCTCGCGCTCGCCGCCGGTCTGCTGCACATCGCGATCCGGGACGGGCTGGTGGACACCGGCTTCGTCGCCAGTCGCACGACCGGGTTCGACGCGGTCCGCCGGGCGGTCACGGCCTACTGGCCCGGCCGGGTCGAGCGGATCACCGGGGTGCCCGAGGCGAACCTGCGCGCGGCCGTCCGACTGCTCGCCGAGGCGGAACGCGCCATGGTGCTGACCGCCCGCGGGGCCGAACAGCACGCCTCCGGTACCGACACCACGCAGGCGTTCATCAACCTTGCGCTCGCGCTCGGCCTCCCCGGGCGCTCGTTCTCCGGCTACGGCACGATCACCGGCCAGGGCAACGGCCAGGGTGGCCGGGAGCACGGGCAGAAGGCCGACCAGCTTCCTGGGTACCGCAAGCTCGCCGACCCGGCCGACCGCGCGCACATCGCCGCGATCTGGGGTGTATCGCCGGACGAGCTGCCGCCACCCGGTGTGTCCGCCTTCGAGATGCTCGACGCGCTCGGCACCGAAGGCGGCGTGCGGGCCATGTGGGTGCTCGGCTCCAACCCGATCGTGTCCGGCCCGGACGCGAACCGGATCGCCGACCGGCTCGCGGCCCTGGACCTGTTGGTCGTCTCCGACTTCTTCCTTTCCGAGACGGCGGCTCTCGCCGACGTCGTGCTGCCGGTCGCGCAGTGGGCGGAGGAGGAGGGCACGATGACGAACCTCGAAGGCCGGGTGCTGCGCCGCAGGCGAGCGCTCGCCCCGCCGCCCGGGGTGCGTACCGACCTGGATGTCATCTCCGAGCTCGCCACCCGCCTCGGGTGCTCCGCCGAGGCGTTCCCCGTCGAGCCGCGGGCGGTGTTCGAAGAACTGCGGCGGGCGAGTGCCGGCGGGCTCGCCGACTACTCCGGCATCAGCTACGAGCGGATCGAGGCCGAGAAAGGCGTCTTCTGGCCCTGCCCGGCACCCGCCACGGGCGAGGACAGCGCGGGCGGCGGCGGTCGCGGCGGCGGTGACGCGGGCGACGGCGAAAGCGTCGTTGGCGAGGCGGGCAACGAGGTTCACCCGGGCACGCCGCGGCTGTTCGCCGAGCGCTTCGCCACACCGGACGGGCGGGCGCGGTTCGTCGCGGTCCGCCACCGGGGCGCGGCGGAGACGCCGGACCGCGACTACCCCTACTACCTGACCACCGGCCGCACGATGCGCCAGTACCAGTCAGGAACGCAGACCCGGCGGGTCCGGACGCTCGTCGCCGACGATCCCG
Source organism: Pseudofrankia coriaricola (assembly GCF_032027725.1). NCBI lineage: Bacteria > Bacillati > Actinomycetota > Actinomycetes > Frankiales > Frankiaceae > Pseudofrankia > Pseudofrankia coriaricola. The sequence goes on from NZ_JASNFO010000059.1 coordinate 6,834, forward strand.
ACCCGGTTGTCGAGTTGCACCCGGTGCTGGCTGCCAAGCATGAGGTCACCGCTGGGGATCTGGTGGAGCTGAGCTCCCGCCGCGGACGGGCGGTGTTCCGGGCTCGCGTGACCGACACCATCCGCCAGGACACGTTGTTCGCGCCTTTCCACTGGGGCGGGTACTCGACCGTCAACCTGCTGACCAACCCAGCGCTCGACCCAATCTCACGGATGCCCGAGTTCAAGGCGTGCGCGGTGGCGCTGCGCCGGATCGATCACCTTCCCGACGGGGGCGCCACCCTGCCGACGGAGGCAACCGTCCCGGTCGCCACCGAGTGGTCCCGCCCACGCGCCACGTCGCCATCCACCACCAACGTCGCCGGCATCGACACCAGCACCAGCGGTGGCGATCGCACCCCCTCAGCCGGCCTCGCCGGGCCGGCGGCGACGGCCACCGCCCGCACGTTCCCAGGCGCCGGCTCCGCCCGGACTGGCTCCGACAGCGCGGAGGACACCGCGCCCGCGTCACACCGGAAGGACCGTCGTATGCACAGCACTCCCCGCTTCTTGCAGGGCGTCTTCTCGTTCGAGGGGCATGGGCTGACCAAGCCGGCATTCCTCGACCCGTCGCTGACCTACACGGTCCCGCCCGGAGCGACCACCCAGCCGGTGTACTTCCGCGGCGGCAACGCGTCCGACGAGCTGATCTACGTGCTGCTCGTCCGGGATGGCGCGCCGATGCGCTACTTCCCGATCGGCGCCCGCGCCGATGTGCACGTCCCGCTGCGCGTGGTCGAGGACCTGCTCGGCGACACCCGCGTCGAGCTGCATCTCGCCGCCCCGGAGGGCGTCGAGGGCACCGTGGTCATCGACCTCGGCCTGATCGAGTTCTGAGCGAGCGCGACTATGACCATCACCGAGAACGTCCCGGGTACGTCCACCGCCGCGTCTGCCGCCTCGACCGTGCCCGCCTCTGCCGGCGTCGTTCCGGCGCAGCGGGCCCACGGCCGAACGCCCGCCGGCGGGCGCGAGCGCCTCGTCGTCGTCGGCAACGGCATGGCCGGCATGCGGGCCGTCGAGGAGATCCTCGCCCGGCATGGCGGCGACCTGTTCGACATCACCGTGTTCGGCGACGAGCCGTACGGCAACTACAACCGGATCCTGCTGTCCAACGTGCTGGCCGGCGCCGACACCGAGGACGAGATCTTCCTCAACACGCCGGAGTGGTACGCGGAAAACGGCATCCGGCTGCGTGCTGGCGCCCGGGTCACAGGGCTCGACCGGTACGCCCGCGTCGTCACCATCGAGGACGGCGCCGTCGCTCCCTATGACAAACTGATCATCGCCACCGGCAGCCGCTCGTTCATCCCGCCCATCAAGGGTCTCGCCGGACCCGATGGCCGGCTTCCTGGCGGTGTCTTCGCGTTTCGCACGATCGACGACTGCCGCGCCATGATCGGATTTGCCGAGGGGCGGCGGACCGCGGCCGTCATCGGCGGCGGTCTGCTCGGTCTGGAGGCCGCCCGCGGCCTGCAGACCTACGGGCTCGAGGTGCACGTCATCGACGCCGCGCCGACGCTGATGAACCAGCAGCTGTGCGCCGAGGCCGGTGGCATCCTGCGGCGCGGCGTCGAGGAGCTCGGGATCACCGTGCATCCGGGAGCGCGCACCGCGCAGATCCTGCTCGCCGACGATGAGACCGGCCACGAAACCGACGATCAGACCGGTGGTGACGCCGGCGGGGGCACGGGCGAGAGTGCCGGCCTCGGCAGGGCGGTCGGGCTGGAGTTCGCCGACGGGTCACGGCTCGACGTCGACATGATCGTGGTGGCGGCCGGGATCCGGCCCAACGTCGACATCGGGCTGCGCGGCGGGCTGACCGTCGAGCGCGGCATCGTCACCGACGACCAGATGCGCTCGGTCGACGATCCCGACATCTACGTGGTCGGCGAGTGCGCGCAGCACCGTGGCCAGGTCTACGGTCTGGTCGCGCCGCTGTGGGAGCAGGCGACGGTCCTCGCCGAACACATCACCGGCTCGGACCTGGACGCCGCCTACCACGGCTCGAAGACCGCCACGAAGCTCAAGGTCGCCGGCGTGGCCGTCGCCGCGATGGGCCTCAAGGACGCGGAGCACCCCGACGACGAGGTGGTCCGGTTCGTCGAGCCGCGCAGGGGCGTCTACAAGAGCGTCATCATTCGCGACGGAAAGCTCGTCGGCGCCACCCTGCTCGGCGACACGGCCAAGTCGGCCTCGCTCATCCAGGCGTTCGACAACGGCCTGCCACTGCCGGACGAGCGGCTGCAACTGCTGTTCGACATCGGCCTGCCCGCGGCCGAGGTCGGAGCGGCGGAGATGGCCGATGACGCCCAGGTCTGCAACTGCAACGGCGTCAGCAAGGGAAAGATCGTCGCCTGCGTCAAGGGCGGGATGAAGACCGTCCCCGGCGTCATGAACGCGACCCGCGCCGGCAAGGGCTGCGGCTCGTGCAAGCTGCTCGTCAAGGAGATCGTCGAGTGGGCGGCCGACGGCGAGGTCGAGGAGGACCTCTCGGCGAACTGGTACGTCCCCGGTGTTCCTCTGGACAAGCCGGCGCTGATGGCGGCCGTGCGTGAGCGGAACCTGCGGTCGGTGTCCGCGGTCTTCGCCGCCCTCGCGCCCGACGGCAAGGAGGACGCGGCCAGCAAGATGGCGCTGACGTCGCTGCTGCGCATCGTCTGGGGCAGCGACTTCATCGACGAACGCGACGGCCGGTTCATCAACGACCGTGTCCACGCCAACATCCAGAAGGACGGCACCTTCTCGGTCGTCCCGATGATCGCCGGCGGCGTCACCAGCCCGGACGAGCTGCGCCGGATCGCCGACGTCGCCGAGAAGTACGACGTCCCGATGGTGAAGATCACCGGCGGCCAGCGCATCGACCTGCTCGGCGTGCGCAAGGAGGACCTGCCGAAGGTCTGGGCCGACCTGGACATGCCGAGCGGCCACGCGTACGGCAAGAGCTTCCGCACGGTGAAGACCTGCGTCGGCAAGGACTTCTGCCGCTTCGGGGTCGGCGACTCGACCGCTCTCGGTGTCGCGATCGAGCAGCGGTACCACGGCCTGGAAAGCCCCGGGAAGCTCAAGCTGGCGGTCAACGGCTGCCCGCGCAACTGCGCCGAGGGCCTGATCAAGGACGTCGGCGTCGTCGCGATCGACGGTGGTCGTTGGGAGATCTACATCGGCGGAGCGGGCGGCGCGCACGTCCGCAAGGGCGACCTGCTGGCCACTGTCGGCAGCCCCGAGGAGGTCATGATGCTGACGGGCCGCTTCCTGCAGTACTACCGCGAGAACGCGAAGTGGCTGGAACGGACGTACACGTTCGTCCCACGGGTGGGCATCGAGAAGATCCGGGCTGTCATCGTCGACGACGCGGAGGGCATCGCCGCCGATCTCGACGCCCGCATCCAGGAGTCGATCGACGCCTACGTCGACCCCTGGCTGGAGCGCGAGCAGCCGGCCACCGCCGGCCAGTTCCGCACCTCCCTGCCGCTCATCACCCTTCCCCAGGTCCCCGTCCGATGAGCGCGCAGAGCTCCGTCGCTACGGCCACTCCCGCCGACGCCTCCGGTTCCGGCCGGGACAAGGGCAGTCCGGTCGGAACCGAGGCGAAATCAGCCCGGCCGGCGCTGACGGGGACCGGCGCCGTGCACCGGCTTGGCCTCCTGCGCGAGATTCCGGTCGGCGAGGCACGGGTGTACGCCGTCGGCGACGCGCAGATCGCCGTCTTCCGGCTGCGCGGCGACACCCTGCGGGCCGTCGACGCGGTCTGCCCGCACGCGGGCGGGCCGCTCGCCGACGGCCAGGCCGACGCGGGCGTCGTCATCTGCCCGTTGCACGCCCACGTCTTCAGCCTGGCCACTGGCGAGTCCACCTCGGGGGCACCACCGATCGGCTGCTACCCGGTCCGGCTCGCCGTCGACGGCACGATCGAGCTCACCTTGTAAGGGGCCGCGGCCCAGATCAGTGGCGTGGCGGCGCGTCCCCGAGTCCCGACGACCGCCACGCCATTGCCGGGCCAGGTCCGCGTCAGTCTGCCCCGCTGGTCTACGCACTCCAGCGCCCGGCGACGTCTCACCCACCCCACCCGAGCGATCCGCTACGATGCGAAGGCAGCACCACGCGGGTGTAGTTCAGAGGCAGAACACGAGCTTCCCAAGCTTGCAACGCGGGTTCGATTCCCGTCACCCGCTCGCGGCGGCCCTGCCTGCTCATCTCATTGACCTTGGTCAACTTCGCCGAGGCCCGTTATCTCGCTCCGGCGCCGAGCCCCGGACCCCACACGCGGCCCTGCCTGCTCATTGGCGCTGGGGGCGTCATCCTGTGCGCGCCGGGCGTAGTCGCGGGTGACTGACCGGGATCCGTTCGCCGGTCCAGCAACCGACATCGGCAACACCCGGGTGCTGCAGACGTTCGTCGCCGGGGCCAGGGTGTACACCGCGCCCGACGCATAGCCCGGCGGACTCCCCGTCGCGGGTCATACCTCCCCTGCCCTGGCGTCCGTTGAAAGCGAACGCTCACCCACATAGGCTGCCGGGCCACGGGTGGTCGGTGAAGGGGAGATCATGGGGCGTCTGGCGGGCAGGGTCGCGATTGTCACCGGGGCTGGGATCGGACAGGGCAGGTCGACGGCGTTACGGCTGGCCAGCGAGGGGGCGTCGGTGATCGCCGCGGACCTGAGCGGCGCGGAGAAGGAGACCGCGGCCGAGTCGGAGGCGATCGTGCCATTCCAGGCGGACGTCACGCGGGCGGCGGACGTCGAGGCGCTGGTACGCGAGGCGACCGAGCGGTTCGGCCGGCTCGACGTCATGTGCAACGTCGTCGGGGTCGCCGGGGTGGCTCAGGCGCTGATCCCGGACGTCGACGAGGACGAGTTCGACCGGCTGCTGGCCATCAACCTCAAGAGCATCTTCCTGGGCATGAAGTACGCGATTCCCGCGATGGTCGCGGGCGGCGGCGGCTCCGTCATCAACTGGTCCTCGGTCGGCGCGCTGGTGGCATCGCCCACCTCTGGTGCCTACGGCGCCAGCAAGGCCGCGATTCTCTCGTTGACCCGGACGGCGGCCCGCGAATGGGGCCAGCAGAATGTCCGGGTCAACGCGATCTGCCCCGGGTTCATCTACCCGACCGGAATGACCCTCATGGGTGAGGAGAAGTTTCCAGAGCTGGCGCGGCACGCCGCGTCGAAGTCCGCGATGAACCGCCCCGGCCACCCGGACGAGGTCGCCGCCGTCGCCGCTTTCCTCGCCTCCGACGACGCCTCCTACATGACCGGCTCCTACCTGGTCGTCGACGGCGGCTGGACCGCCGGCGGCTGACCGGGCCCGCGCACAGTCACACCGCGCCACCGAGACGCGCCCCCGCGAATGCCCCGGCCCGACACGCGGAATCAGAATGGCCGTCTGATGGCCGTCTGATTGCCACCGCCGCCGCGACCTGTCCGGGTCGAGGGCCCGCGCACGCTGTCGGGCCGAGGTCGATCAGGTCACTGCTTGGCGAGTGTGGCCAACACCTGACCGGTCAGGCCGTTCAGCTCGCCGTCGTCGACCGGTCCCGCCGGACTGACGATGAGGATCACGGACTCGACGCGACCAGCGAAGACGCTGACCAGGTCGACGTTGGCCTCAAGGCTCTGGCCGTCGGAGCTGACCGCGAGGTCGAGCCGCGTCAGGGCGGTGGCGCCGGTCGGCGGCGTGCCGGCCTGAGCGCTCTTCACCGTCACGGTTGTTTCCTCCCTGTCCCTGTTGGACAGCTGGCTGACGATCGCCTCGCCCACGCAGCCGGGGAAGTCCGGGCGCTGGGTGAGCGCGCGGTGCGCCGTGACCGTGTCCGCGCTCGCGAACACCCGCGCGCCGGACTGGATCGTGGTGCCGTCGTCGTCGCTGAAGACGGGGCCGTTCGCGTGGTCGGTGGACGCCGGTCCCAGATCAGCGCTGGACAGGTGCATGCAGGTGGGGACCGGGTCCTGGAAGACGGAGCTCTCGGTGGTGTCGGTGTTGTCCTCCATCGAGTAGCCGCTGGTCGCGGGCCCGGCGACGAGGACGTAGTCGGCGGGGTGCAGCGGTGCGGCCGCGGGCACCGACACGGTCGCGGCGCCGCCGCCAGCGCTCGCCGGGGCCGACGAGTCGCCGCTCCCGCACGCGGTCAGCGCCGTGACGAGCGCCGCCGCCGTCGCGGTCGCGGTCACGGCCGCCCGGAGAACACGCCGCCCATTCGGGCGGGATTCGATTTCGTTCCTTGTGGTCATGGGAAAGAAGGCTAGAAACCCGACATAAATTTCACCACAAAGAGCTCTGTCGGGTGCGCGACCGATTCTTTACCGATTATTTGAAACCGGGCCTGGAATAGTGCGAGGGGCCTGGCCGGGCCATCAGGCTGGTCCGCGGACGGCCAGCCCGTCGCCTGTTTCAAGCTCGGCGGCCGCTCTCGGTCACCCTGGTCATCCCGGGTCACCAATCCCGGGTCACCAGGAGTCAGGCCTGCCCGTCTACCGGAGGGACCGAGGCCCGGGTGAAGTCGCGGTAGGCGCGCGACGGGGTGGGGCCGCGCTGGCCCTGGTAACGGGAGCCGTAGATGGCGGTTCCATAGGGGTGCTCGGCCGGGGATGAGAGGCGGAACAGGCACAGCTGGCCAATCTTCATGCCGGGCCAGAGCTTGATCGGCAGGGTCGCGACGTTGGAGAGCTCCAACGTGACGTGGCCGGAGAAGCCCGGATCGATGAAGCCGGCCGTCGAATGGGTGAGGAGGCCGAGCCGGCCGAGGCTGGACTTGCCCTCGAGCCTGCCGGCCAGGTCGTCCGGCAGCGTGATGACCTCAAGGGTGGAGCCAAGCACGAACTCGCCCGGGTGCAGCACGAACGGCTCGTCACCCTCGGGGGAGACGAGCTCGGTCAGGTCCTCCTGCTCGACAGCCGGATCGATGTGGCTGTAGCGATGGTTCTGGAAGACCCGGAACGCCCGGTCGAGGCGCAGGTCGACGCTGCTCGGCTGGATCAGGCGCGGGTCGTATGGGTCGAGGCACACGCGGCCGGCGGCGATCTGGGCCCGGATGTCCCGGTCGGACAACAACACGTCCTGCAAACTACCTGCCCCGTGCGGCGGGCTCGCGCCCACACGGTGCGGGTGGGCTCACCGTCCTGGGCGAGGTTCGTCCAGATTGGCGCGGTAGTGACCGACGCCAGTGGGGTAGACGGCAAGCATGCGTTTGCCGTTCGCGCGGCTGCGGCGCCGCGAAACCGGGGCCGGAGCCCTGCTCGGACTACCCCCTCACATCGACGCCTGCCTCTTCGACCTCGATGGCGTGCTCACCAGCACGGCAGAGGTCCATGCACGGGCCTGGAAGGAGATGTTCGACGGCTTCCTGGAGAACTGGGCATCCCGGTCCGGCGACCCGGAGGAACCCTTCGACATCGAGCGGGACTACGAGAGCTACGTGGACGGGCTGCCGAGGCTCGACGGGGTGCGCTCGTTCCTGGCGTCACGCGACATCCACCTGCCCGAGGGCACGGACGGGGACCCGCCGTCCGCCCTCACGGTCCACGCCCTCGGGAACCGCAAGAACATCCTCGTCCTGAACAAGATCACCGAGGATGGAGTCCAGCCATACCCGGGGTCACGGCCCTACCTGGAGGCCTGCGCCGGCGCCGGGAAGGCGCGAGCGCTCGTCTCGTCCAGCGCGAACGCCGGCGAGGTGGCCCGGGCCTCCGGGCTCGCTGACCTGCTCCAGGTACGCGTCGACGGCGAGACCATCGCCCAGCGCGGGCTCGCCGGCAAGCCGGCTCCCGACACGTTCCTCGCCGCGGCGCGGGAGCTCGGCGTGCCACCCGAGCGGGCGGCGGTCTTCGAGGACGCGGAGGCCGGCGTCGCGGCCGGGCGCGCCGGCGGTTTCGGCTACGTCGTCGGGCTCGACCGGGTCGGGCACGGGCACGCGGACGCGCTGCGCGCGCACGGCGCGGACGTGGTGGTCACCGACCTCGGCGACCTGCTGGCCGACGCCTACCCACCGCCCCCACCGTCGACGACGGACGCGGCGGGTGGCCGCGCCAGGGGCAGGGCCGCGTCGCGGGCCGGACGCGGCCGATGATCGGGGACGCCCGCTACACGGTCGACCCGTGGGGGCTGCGCGAGACCGGTCTCAATATGGAGGATCCGGCTCGCTCCGAGTCGTTGTTCGCGCTTTCCAACGGCCATATAGGCCTGCGTGCCAACCTGGATGAAGGCGAGCCACATGGCCTGCCCGGCACCTACCTGAACTCGGTGCATGAGCTGCGCCCGCTGCCGTATGCCGAGGCCGGCTACGGCTATCCCGAGTCGGGACAGACCGTCATCAACGTCACCAACGGCAAGCTGATCCGGCTGATGGTCGACGACGAGCCGCTGGACGTCCGCTACGGCGAGCTGCGCTCACATCGGCGTTCGATTGACTTCCGCGCCGGGGTACTGGTGCGCGAGGCCGAGTGGGAGTCACCGGCCGGCCAGGTGATACGGGTGGTCTCCCGGCGGCTTGTCTCGTTCTCCCAGCGAGCGGTCGCGGCGATCTGTTACGAGGTCGAGTCGGTCACCGACGCGCCACGGGTGGTCGTCCAGTCCGAGTTGGTCGCCAACGAGACGCTTCCGGTGCGCACGGGTGACCCGCGCGCCGCGGCGGTACTCGAGTCCCCGCTGGTGCCGGAGCTGCACTTTGCCCGGGACTGCAGCGTCGAGCTCGTGCACGTGACCCAACACAGCAAGATCCGGGTCGCCGCGGCGATGGACCACGTCATCGACGGCCCCGGTGCGCTGGGCGTGCTGTCGGAGAGTGAGCCGAACTCCGGACGGGTGACCGTCACCGGCGTGTTGAAACCCGGGCAGAAGCTACGAATCGTGAAGTTCATGGCGTATGGCTGGTCGCAGCAGCGGTCGCTGCCGGCCATGCGGGACCAGGCGGCGGCGGCGCTCGTCGCGGCGAAGGAGACCGGCTGGGACGGCCTGCTCGACGAGCAGCGCGCCTACCTGGCCGAGTTCTGGCGGCGGGCGGACGTGGAGGTGGACGGCGACGCCGAGGTCCAGCAGGCCGTCCGGTTCGCGCTGTTCCACGTGCTGCAGGCCGGCGCGCGCGCCGAGCGCCGCGCCATCGCGGCGAAGGGGCTGACGGGACCGGGCTACGACGGCCACGCGTTCTGGGACACCGAGGGCTACGTGCTGCCGGTGCTGACCTACACGCAGCCGGGAGCCGCCGCCGACGCGCTGCGCTGGCGGCATTCCACCCTGAAGCAGGCGCGGGAGCGCGCCCAGCAGCTCAACCTGCGCGGCGCCGTCTTCCCGTGGCGCACCATCAGCGGTGAGGAGTGCTCCGGATACTGGCCGGCCGGCACCGCCGCCTTCCACGTGAACGCCGACATCGCCGACGCCGTCACCCGCTACGTCAACGTCACCGAGGACTACGAGTTCGAAAAGTCCGTCGGGCTGGAACTGCTGGTCGAGACCGCCCGGCTGTGGCGCTCGCTGGGTCACCACGACCTCGACGGCCGGTTCCGGATCGACGGGGTGACCGGGCCCGACGAGTACTCGGCGATCTCGGACAACAACGTCTACACGAACCTGATGGCGCAGCGGAACCTGCGCTCGGCCGCGGACGCGGCGAAACGGCATCCCGACCGGGCGTACGAGTTCGGCGTCGACGCCGAGGAGACCGCCTCCTGGCGGGACGCGGCCGAGGACATGTACATCCCGTACGACGACCACCTGGGCGTCCATCCGCAGTCGGACGGGTTCACCGGCCACGAGATCTGGGACTTCCAGAAGACCAGGCCCGAGCAGTACCCGTTGCTGCTGCACTTCCCGTACTTCGACCTGTACCGCAGGCAGGTCGTCAAGCAGGCCGACCTGGTGCTCGCCATGCAGCGCCGCGGCGACGCGTTCACCCGCGAGGAGAAGCTGCGCAACTTCGCCTACTACGAGGCGCTGACCGTCCGGGACTCGTCACTGTCCGCCTCGGTGCAGGGCGTGCTCGCGGCGGAGTGCGGGCATCTGGCGCTCGCGCACGCCTACCTGCGCGAGGCGGCACTGATGGACCTGCACGACATCGAGCACAACACGTCCGACGGCCTGCACATGGCCTCGCTCGCGGGCGCCTGGATAGTCCTGGTCGAGGGCTTCGGCGGGCTGCGCGACCAGGGCAACGTCCTCGGTTTCGCCCCGCGCCTGTCCGAGGGCCTTTCCCGGCTGTCCTTCGGCCTGAGCGTGCGCGGCCGTCACCTGCGCGTCGAGGTCCACCGCACGTCGGCGACCTACTCCGTCCAGGACGGCAAGGACATCACCCTCACCCACCACGGCGAGCCCTTCCTCCTGGAGCCGGACAAGCCGGCCACCTTCCCGATCCCGCCCATCGCCCCCACCGAGCAGCCACACCAGCCCGCCGGCCGCGAGCCCCTCTTCTTCCACCACCCCGGTACCACGGATGAGGACTGACGGCGCCGCCGGCCAACAGCGGCGGCTCGTCCAGCTCCACTCGGCGGCCCTTCAGTGCTTCTGGGGACGGGGGCCTCCGGAGGTGCGAAGGAGGAGCATTTTCGCACCTCCTTTGGCGCTTCTGGGGACGGGGGCCTCCGGAGGTGCGAAGGAGGAGCATTTTCGCACCTCCTTTGGCGCTTCTGGGGACGGGGGCCTCCGGAGGTGCGAAGGAGGAGCATTTTCGCACCTCCTTTGGCCCTCTAGACCTGTCTTCCGCACATGGGGTTTCGATGTGTTGACCGGCCTGGTTTCTGATCAAGGTGGCTGGGTCGGGTCGACACCGAGGATGTCGAGGAGGTGCTGGTGCAGAGCCGAGGGGCGGGGGA
>NZ_JASNFO010000060.1:0-78300 GCF_032027725.1 Pseudofrankia coriaricola
TCTAGACCTGTCTTCCGCACATGGGGTTTCGATGTGTTGACCGGCCTGGTTTCTGATCAAGGTGGCTGGGTCGGGTCGACACCGAGGATGTCGAGGAGGTGCTGGTGCAGAGCCGAGGGGCGGGGGATGTAGGCGACCTGGTCGCTTTGGGCGGGCACGAGGCGCAGCCTGCTCAGCGTGCCGAAGACGAGTGCTCCGGTGGGGCGGGCGGGACGGCCGGCGTAGAGGCCGGGGATCTTCCCGTCGGGGCCGGCGCCGAGCCGGGCTTGGCGCTCGACCAGGCAGAAGATGAGCAGGGCCAGGCAGATCACGTGGATGAGGGCGTGGATCCGCTGGTTGGAGTGCAGGAACATCGGCGTGACCGCGAGCGGGCCCTTGAACGTGCCGTAGCGCCGTTCGGAGACCTCCTGGCCCTTGTAACGGGCGAGGACCTCGGCGGGACCGATCTCGGGGTCCAGGTTGGTCAGCAGGGCGTACCAGCCGTCGATGGTGGCCTCGGCGTCCAGGGCGGCCTGGTCGAAGTGCCAGGCCAGGGCCGGTTTCCCGGTGTCCGGGTCGACGCTGGTGGCCGCGACGAGGTAGCGGGAGACACGGTGCTTCGTCGCGAGGAGGGTCAGGCGGGCCTGCACCGCCGCCTCGGTGCGGTAGAGGTGGTGGCTGCCGGCGGCGCGGGCGAGGGTGTCGAGGTCGTCGCGGGCGCGGGCGAGCTTGAGCGCGCGGGCGGCCTGCGCGGCCTGCGCGTTCGCGGACGACCAGACGAACACCGTGCGCACGGTGACCGGCGGGTCCTTCTTGCGGGGCCCGCGCAGGGTGGTCACGCCCTCGCGGGCGCGGTAGGCCGCCCGCTCGTGGATCGGCTTGTCGCGGTCCCGGGCCGCGACGTGGTCGATGATCGTGGCGGTGGCCCAGTCCTGGCTGGCCAGGACGTCCGCGGGCACGACCGCCTTCGGCGCCGGCGCGAGGAACGTGACTCCGGGCGTGGACGTCAGCGCGGTCAGGTTGCCGTAGGAGACGAGCTTCGTGTCCCCGACCAGCAGGAAGCGCCTGGGGCCGGCGAGCTGGGTCAGCGCGCGCATCGCGCCGGTGACCTGGGAGACCTCGCCAGCGCCGCCGTCGTAGGCGCGGTGCACCAGCGGGATCCCGCCGTCACCGGTGGTCGCCAGGCCGGTCTGGACCTGCTTGAGGTCGGGCCGGCGGTCCTTGGGACGGCCGTACTTCGGGGTCGCGTAGTCCTCGTCGACCTCGGGGTAGGCACCGTGCAGCGAGATCGACGTCATGTCCCAGTGGACGCGGGAGACGTCGAGGCCGAACGCGGCGATCGCCGCGGCGCCGACCGAGCCGACGACGGCCTCGCAGACCGGGGCGAGCGCGTCAAGCGCCCGACCGACCCGGTCGTCGTTCAGAACGTCCGGCGCGACGCCGAACACCTCCTCGACCGCCCACTCCCGGGCCCACGTCGCGACGTGCAGCAGCGGGGTCGGCGAGGTCAGCCGGTTGGCGACCAGCGCGGCGATGACCTCGCCGTGGGTGGCCCGGTTGACCTTGTCGCGGATCGGGGCGAGCCGATCGATCGTGTCCACGAGGCCGAGGCGGTCCAGGTAGTCGCGCACGACGGGGAGCGCGCCGAGCGGCTTCTCGACGCTCGGCGGCCCGTAGTCCCTGGCGACCGACACAGCCACGAACAGTCCCAGACCCGTCACTACGGATCGCGATCATCCCGACGTGGTCCGAACAAGGGATCAAGCAACTGTCTCACCGCACGGACGTGCGGAAGACAGGTCTAGAGGGCCAAAGGGCGTGCGAAAATGATCTTCCTTCGCACGCCCGGCGGCCGTTGTCCCCAGGATCACTACAGGGGAGCTGGCGCGCCGTGATGCTCCGGTCCGGGGGCAGCCAGATCGGGGGTGTAGACGGTCAGTTCGCCGGTGCGCCGCCCTTTTGCCGCATACATGGCCAGGTCGGCGCGGTGGAGCAGGGTTTCGGCGGTGACCTGTTCACGGGCCGGGTCGACGACGACGAGGCCGGTGCTCGCGGCGACGGCGTGGGTGGTGCCCGCGAGGCGGATCGGAGCCCGCACCGATGCGAGGAGGCGGCGGCCGACTGTCTCGGGGTCCTCGGCGGTGGAGGTCAGGAGGATCGCGAACTCGTCGCCACCAAGGCGGGCGACGGTGTCTGACCCGCGTACGCAGCTGGTGAGTCGGCGACCTGTGACGCGTAGCAGGTCGTCGCCGGCCGTGTGACCGAACACGTCGTTGACCTGCTTGAAGTGGTCGAGATCGCAGAACAGCACAGCCAGACGCCCGGTGGGCTGGTCACGGCGGCTGAGGGCCTGGTCAAGCCGGTCGTTGAACAGGGCGCGGTTGGCCAGCCCCGTGAGCGGGTCGTGGAACGCCTGGTGACGTAGCTGGTGGCGGCTCTCCTCGAGCTGGCCGACAAGGCGGATGTTGTCGGCCATCGTCGCCGTCTGCCGCACCGCCGCGAGTAGCAGCAGGGCGAGCAGGACCCAGATCTCCTCCTGGCGGGCGATGTCCTCCCCGGCGATCTCGATCAGTGTGACGGCGGCGGCCGCACCCAATGGCAGGTAAGGCAGGAGGGCGTGCCACCAGCGGCGACGCGGCGCGACATATAGCCGGTCCGCATCGGGACCAGTCGGCAGCGGCGGTCGTAGAGGCCCATCGGGAGACAACGCCGCGAGTCCGATGAGCAAAGGACCAGCGACCAGAGGCAGGTCGACCAACCGTGGGAGGTCACGCAGACCGCGCACGACAGCGGACAGGTACCACATGAGCGATGCCGCCTGGGTCAGCAGGCCGACCATCAGCAGTACCAGGCCGAGACCGGCGCGTGGCTGACGAAAGGTCGCGACCAGGATCACGACAACCGTGAGGACCAGACTGACCGCGGTGATAATGATCAGATAGAGGGTTCCGGCAGCCAGCGGCCCTCTTCGTTCGATCACGTCTTCGAGCACGGCGACCCAGGCCAGCAGTCCGACCGCCCCGACCACGATCACACTGTCGAGAATGGTGATCACATACCACCGGCGGTCCCGGCCACGCTCGGGGCCGTGCGAGGACAGGTCGAACGGGTCCGACGGATAGAGCAGCACCCCCGCCAGCCCGAACGCGCATGGAACCAGGAAGAACAGCGACGCCGCCGTCAGCCGCGCCGCCGGCGCTCCCCCCGCGGCCACGTCCCGGAACAACGCGACCGCCCCGGCGGCGACCGCCAGCACCATCACCGCCACCAGCAGCCGCCACCACCGTTGCGCGCCCCGGCGCCGAAGACCGGTCACCACACAGGTAAGTCCACCCAGCAGCAGGCTGACGATCAGGATCAGGCGGAGCGTGAGCAGCGCCGCCCGACCAGCGGGCACCACAGCGACGATGGCCGCCGCGACGACGACCAGAACCGAGACGGCCGCGGCCCCCCAGAACCAGCGGCTCACACCTGGGCGGCTCGGAGCCGGCCGTGTTTCCTGCCTGGGCGGCGTGGCCACACAGCCCATCGTGTTCACCGCCTCAGACCGCCCCAGCCCGCACCGTCGTCGAACAGCACGGCGCACTGCCCCTGCTACCGCCTACCCTGACCAACGGAAAATACCCAACCAGCTACACATAGCGACAGCGTGGACACGCTGAGGGATCACCTCGGCCCGCACCATCCGCGCCTACGACCAGACGGCTGTCGCCGCCCCGTTACCGTGCCAGCAGGCGGCAGACCGGACGACGCAGGCCACCGTCTCCGGCATGACCGATCGCCTCTGTCGTTCACGACCCTGTGGGGCGCCAGAAGTCGGCGTGGGCCCGTGACCTGTGACGATGCGATGGGACGGCCGTCGGCATGATGGTCAACCATGTCAGCGCGCCTGCGCTAGCGGACGGCGAAACGTCTTCGACCCACATCGGTGAACCGCCGGGCCGAGATCGGTCAGTACTGGCACTCAGTCCGATCTGGAGGCATCGGTGACCAGAACACAGAAGTGGGTGCTCGCGCTCACGTCGACCGCGGCGCTCATGGTGGCCCTCGACCAGCTCGTGGTGTCCACCGCACTCAACTCGATCCGCAACGATCTACACGCCTCGATCGCCACGCTCGAATGGACTGCCAACGCCTACAGCCTCAGCTTCGCGGTCCTGCTCGTCACCGGCGCTGCCCTCGGTGACCGGTTCGGTCGGCGACGCATGTTCGTCGTCGGACTGGCGATCTTCTCGCTCGCGTCCGTGGCCTGCGCGCTGGCGCCGAGCATCGGCATCCTCGTCGCGGCCCGGGCCGTGCAGGGTGCTGGTTCGGCGCTGGTGATGCCGCTGGCCGTCGCGCTGCTGACCGGCGCCTTTCCTCCAGAAAAGCGCGGCGGCGCGCTGGGCATCTTCACCGCGCTGACCGGCCTCGCGGTTGTCGGCGGCCCGCTGGTCGGAGGCGCGGTCACCCAGGGCATCGCATGGCAGTGGATCTTCTGGATCAACGTGCCGATCGGGGCCGTCCTCATCCCGCTCGTGCTTCTGCGCACGAGCGAAAGTCACGGCCCCCGCGTCCGCCCCGACGTGCTCGGCCTCGTCCTCGTCTCGGCCGGAATGTTCGGCCTCGTCTGGGGGCTGGTGCGCGCCGACGCCGCCGGCTGGGGCAGCGCGGAAGTGATGACCGCTCTGGTCGCCGGCGCCGTCATGACGGTCGTGTTCGTCGCCTGGGAGACCCGGGCCCGCGAGCCGATGCTGTCGCTCGGCCTGTTCGCCGATCGTGCCTACACCGGCGGCAACATCGCCATGTTCCTGCACACCGGTGCACTGTTCAGCTCGGTGTTCTTCCTCGCCCAATACCTCCAGATCACCCTGGGCTACAGCCCGCTCGGTGCCGGCCTACGGTTCCTGCCCTGGACGCTTCCGCTGTTCGTCATCGCCCCGGTCGCCGGACGCGTCCTGGACCGGATCGGCAGCCGGCTGCTGCTCACCGTTGGCCTCGTCCTTCAGTTCATCGGTCTAGGCTGGGTGGCGCTCACCATCGCCGACGGACGCTCCTACACCTCCGCGGTTGCCGCCCTCGTAATCGCCGGCTGCGGTGCCAGCATGGCGATCCCGGCCGGCCAGAACGCCGTCATGAACGCCGTGCCACGCGAGGCGATCGGTAAGGCATCCGGCGTCTACAACACCGCCCGCCAGCTCGGCGGCGCATTCGGCATCGCCATCCTCGCCGCGGTCTTCGCAGCCAAGGGCGACTACTCCAGTCCTGACGCCTTCCGTGACGGCGTCGGGCCCGCCCTGGGCGTTGCCGCCGGGATGTCAGCACTCGGCGCGATCGCCGGTGCCCTGATGCGGCAACGCACCACCGACGTCGCCACGGCCGTACCCGCGCCGGTCGCCGCCGACGCCCCCGCCCGCTGAACACCGAGACCGTTGCTCGACACCGACCGCATCCGACGACCACCACATGACATGGAGACGATCATGACTTCCCATCCCATCCCGGCCGCCAGTACCGACGACACTTCACCAGCTCACAAGGCGGCCGCACTGCGCGCCCTGCACGTGCCCGGTGATCCGCTCGTGGTGCCCAACGCCTGGGACGCGGTCTCGGCCACGATGGTCATCGACGCCGGCTTTCCGGTCATCGCCACCAGCAGTGCGGCGACAGCGGCGATACTCGGCTACGCCGACGGCGAGGCCACACCGGTGGAAGAAGTGCTCGCAGCGACTGCGCGGATCGTGCGTGTCGTCAGCCTCCCGGTGACCGTCGACTTCGAACGCGGCTACGGACTACCCGCCCACGAGCTGGTCGAGCGACTCAGCACCACCGGCGCCGTCGGACTGAACCTGGAGGACTCCAACCCGGCGACCGGCGAGATGATCGATCCCGCCGAGCAGGCAGACTTCCTCGCCTCCGTGCGGGAAGCCGCGGTATCGCTCGGCGTGGACCTGGTCATCAACGCGCGCACCGACTCCTTCCTGCGCCGAGCCGGATCACCGACAGAGCAGCTCGAGGGCACGATCGAGCGCGGGACGCGCTACCTCGCCGCCGGCGCGGACTGCGTCTACCCGATCGGCCTCGGCGACTACGCCGTCATCCGCCAGGTCACCGACGGCATCGCCGGCCCGATCAACATCGGCTACGGACGGCGAGGCGAGCGCCCCCTGGCCGAGCTCGCGGCGCTCGGCGTCGCCCGCATCAGCTTCGGCCCCAGCCTGCAACGACAGCTCTACAACAAGTTCGCGTCGGCCCTGTTCACGGCACTGGCCGACGACCAGAACCCGTTCGTGCTGTGACCCCACCCGCCCGAACACTCGACAGAGCAGGGACCCGGTGGGTTTTCTGAAAGAAAAGGTCGCTGCCGTGTACGACGAACGGGACGAGGGCATCATGCCGGCTCTGCGTTTGCTTGCTCCTGGACTCGGCATAACAGAAAGAATCAGCAAACCAACACGCAGCGAATACCCGCAGCGAACGGGCACCTGCTTGTCCTCTACCTCGTGGCCGCTGGCATGGTCTCTTGCCGTCCCAGCGATGAAACTAGGCCGCGAGGGACGTCTAACTTAGGTGGACGTACCAGGGATCGACGACGCGCGTGGGGGAGATCAGGCGGCGTTCTCGCGGCTGGCTGAGCCGTTCCGGCCTGAACTGCAGGTGCACTGCTACCGGATGCTCGGGTCGGTCGAGGACGCTGAGGATGCGGTGCAGGAGACGTATCTGCGTGCCTGGTCGCGGCTGGACACCTACGCGGGCCGTGCGTCGTTCCGGGCCTGGCTGTACGGCATCGCCACGCACGCCTGTCTGGACGCTCTGCGCCGGCGCAAGGCGCGGGTGTGGCCGCCTGACCTGGTCGCACCGGGAGACCCGAGACGAGAGCCGACGCCGCCGGTCGAGCTGCCCTGGCTGCAGCCATACCCGGACCGGCTGTTGGACGCGCCGGCCCCGGTCGAGGACGAGCCGGAGGCGCTGGTCACCTCGAAAGAGACCATCGAGCTAGCGTTCTTGGCCGCGATCCAGCGGCTGCCGGCCCGTCAACGCGCCGTGTTGATTCTGCGCGACGTGCTCGAGTGGCCGGCACGCGAAACCGCGACTTCGCTCGGCATGACCCAGACCGCGGTGAACAGTGCGCTGCAACGGGCGCACAGCACCCTCGCGCAGCATCTCGTCGTCGACCGGAACGAGTGGTCCTCGGACTCGACCGAAACCGAGAAGGCACTGCTGAAACAACTGATCGACGCGTGGGAGCGGTCGGACGCGGCTGCGCTGGTGGCGCTGCTGCGCAGTGACGCGCGGCTGGTCATGCCGCCGCGACTGTCCTGGTTCTCCGGCCGCGACGACGTCGAGGAGTTCTTCCAAGGACACGTCTTCGGGAAGATGGGGGGCCAGTGGGCGCTGTTGCCCACCGCCGCGAACAGGCAGCCCGCGTTCGCGCTGTACTGCCGCGCCCCTGGCCGGCACACGCACGACGCGTTCGGGATTGGTGCTCTCCAGATCGTGGACGGCGCGATCACGGAGATCGCCATGTTCACTGACCCGGGCCTGTTCGGCCGGTTCGCGCTCCCGGCCCACCTGTGATGGACGACGACGAGAGGTTCTCGCTCGAGGACTTCCCGTGCCCAGCAGGGTTCCGGGTCCGGAGCCTGCACCTTGAGCCGCACGATGCGATGGACTGGCAAGCAGACTGGGCCGAGGCGCTCGTCGTCGTAGAGCAGGGCGAGATGGAGATCGAATGCGCCTCCGGGGCACGGGCGCGCTTCGACGCGGGGGCCGTCTTGACGTTCGACGGGCTAAGTCTGCGGCGTCTGCACAACTGTGGCGAGACCCGAGTCGTCGTCACTTTGCTGTCCCGCCAGATCACACCCTGAGCTCGACCCCGGACCACGCTGGATGGCTGTTTCGCGGCGGGACGCATGTCTGGCTCTGATGGCTGTGCTGCATTCCTCACGGTGGAACGTCGTGTCGCACCGATGCTGGGTACATCAGCCGGCGCGCCGGCCGAAGAGCGCGAGCAGACGCTGGGTGTCACTGGCACCCGACGGCGACGCTAGGCGTGCGCCGAATAGTCCGCCGCGGTCGATCTCGCTCAGCACAATCGGAGCGAGGCGGACGAGCGCGCGGACGTGATCGGCGGGGAGGCGAGGAGTCGCTCCGACCGCGGTGTCGATGTCCCAGGCGTGGACTGTCAGTTCGAACGCCCCGGTCAGCGACGTCAGGTCGACGGCCGGCGCGTTGGCCGGCGCGTCGGATACAGCCTGCCGAAGTTCGTTGAGCGACAGTTCGGCGCGGATGCATCCGGTCGTGGTTGTCGGGATTGGCGCCGCACCTGTGATGACCTCGGTCAGTGTGGATGCCGAGTCGGCGACGTGGTGCACGAGCTGGCCGAGTTGCCACTCGCTGCACGGCGTCGGGCGGGTCGGCAGCGTCCGACGGGCGACGTGCAGGCTGGCCGACATCAGGTCGGCGGCGACCAGGAGCAAGGGGCGGGAGTCCACGGGGGCATCCAGGCTCATGCCGGTCGCTGGGGGAGGACGATCGGACGGCCGAACGTCGGGAACAGTTCTGGGTTGAGGAAGACGACGATGCGGGTGATAGCGCCATCGTGCTGTTCGATCAGGTGTATCCCGTGGGCGCGGAAGGAGCCGTCTGGTTCGCCTGCGTACATCGCCAGCGCCGGGTAGCCGTTGGCGGAGGTGAGCAGCGCGGTCCGCCGGTGGGCGAACACGCGTCGGTGGTGATGATCGAGGACAGACGCGCGGCCTTGGAACCAGCGTGCGATGGGGGGCATCTCGTAGGTCACATCAGCGCGGAGCAGGTCAGCCAATAGCTTGGCGTCACCGGCTTCGAAGGCCACCAGATAGCGACGCAGCACCTCGGTGTCCAAGTCGGGGGAAGGGACCACTCGATCTTGGTCAGGTAGATCGCTGGCGATGGTCGAGCGGGCACGTTGCAACAGGCTGCGCACTGCGGTAACCGAGATGTCGAGAAGGTCAGCGACCTCGGCCGGGCTGAACGCGGCGACGTCGACCAGCAGCAACACGGCGCGCTGGCGAGCCGGCAGGACCTGATAGGCGGCGATCAATGCCAGTCGTGTGCTGTCGCGGAGTGCGACGATCGCGGCCGGGTCGTCGGCCTCGTGGAGCAGGTCGGCCGTCGGTGCGGGCTGCAACCACGGGGTTGCGTCGAGCTTGGACAGGTCGGGGTGCTCGGAGTCGGTGGGCCCGCCAAGCCCGGACGGCAGGATTCGGCGATCGGCGCTGGCCAGAGCGGTCAGGCAGGCATTGGTGGCGATGCGGTGTAGCCAGGTCCGCAGCGACGAGCGTCCGTCGAAGCGGTCGTAGCCGCGCCACGCCCGCATCAGCGTTTCTTGAACGAGGTCCTCGGCATCCTGGTACGAGCCGAGCATGCGGTAGCAGTGCGCGAGCAGTTCCCGTCGGTAGGGATCTGCCATCTCGGCGAACTCGGTGACGGCGGCGCCGCTGTCACTCGACACTGTGCACCTCCACGCGCGCGAAACATTCTCTGGGCTCGCGGGCTGGGGCCGTGAGCGCTGAGAGATCGGTCGGCCGACCGATCATTGAGTATTGACTCCTCGAACAGGCCGGATTCACCGGTGGCGACTTTGGCGTTTCGTGAAGTCGCGGCAGGTTTCAGGTCGGGACGGCCCTGGCACGATTGTCTCGCATCAGGGCCGTCCCGGAGCTGACGCGGGGACCGATACACGAGCGCCGGACCTCGCTAGAGGTCCTACCGGCCGTCTAGTGATCCCTGTGGAACTGAGAGCGGAGCCGGGTCACGACTGGGGCGATTCCCGCGCGATCGACTCGGCGATGCGCTCGATCCTTGCCAGCCGCCGGTCCCAGTCATCCGCCGGCGAGCTCACGAGAGCCTCCATCGAGGCGGGCCCTGCGGGGACGACTCAACCGGTCCGCCCTGATCAGGCTCACCCGGTGTCGTTGCCCTCACGCGGGACTCAGCGACGCCGCGAGGAGAGCGGCGTTGGCCCGCTCGAGTTCCTTGACCGCGCCCACGCGCCAGCCCTCGGCCATCGGCTCGGTCATCGGGTCGGGGAAGATCTCCTCCTCGCCGTTGTCGACGCCGTCGAAGATCGCCCGAGCCACCGCGTCAGGCGTCGCCTTCGGGATGGGCAGGTCGCGCGTCATGTCGGTGTCTACCGGACCAGCGAGAACGGCGTGGACGGCTACCCCATCGCTGGACAGTAGAGCGCGCAGCGCCTGCGTCAGGGAGAACGCGGCCGCCTTGGACACGGAGTAGGCCGGAATGACCGGCAGCGCAGCCAGGGCGGCCACCGACAGCACGTTGACGATCGAGCCCCGCGAGAGCTTCAGTGCCGGCAGGAAGGCCTGAGTCACCCGGTAGGTGCCGAACAGGTTCACCGCGAGGTGCTGCTCGAGGACGCCGGCGTCGCCGAGGTCGTCGTACAGCGCCAGTCCGGCGTTGTTGACGAGGATGTCGAGGGAGCCGATGCGCTCAGCGGCGGCACGGACCTGGTCGGCATCGGTCACGTCGATGGTCACTGGCACGACCCTGCCATCGGCATGGGTCAAGGTCTGCCGAGTGCCGGCGTACACGCGCCGCGCTCCTCGGCGCAAAGCGTCCTCGACCAACGCCTGCCCGATGCCACGGTTGGCACCGGTAATCAACACTGTCTTGTCTTCGAACGACATTCCCTGCTCCTTGTCGGTAGTGCTGGTTGTCGACCACCGGGCGGTGTCGAAAGAATCGAGTGGTGGCCCACGACATCGGGGACTGGTGCGGGCCGCCGGTGCCGTCGTGGCGCCGTGTCCGTGGACTCCTGCGGCTGAGAAGTGGGCGGACGAGCCGGTCAGCCGTTGGCCAGGAGAGCAGCGGGTTCGGCGATGAGTGACGATGCCGCCGGCTCGGTGGAGCGGCGGGTCACCAGCAGTCCGATCGGCACGCCGAGCACAGCGATCGCGGTGCAGGCCAGAGCGCCCAGTGGAAGCCGCCGGCGAGAGTCTCGGCGAGCGGTTCGGGGCGAGCGGCAAGGGTGGCGGTGTGGGCCACCGACGGGCTGTTGTCATTGCTGTCCTCGCTATGCCTGCCGGTCAGGGTCACTGGTGTGACGCACCGCAGGGCTGCGAGTCATCGATCGACGGCAATCTCCTGCCGCGGCGGCCGCCCTCCTTGTCTTGGTGGACGGCGACGCCCGCGATGCCGAGCAAGTCGCGGCCGGTGGGGACCTGGCGCAGGACGAGCAGTCCGATGGCGTCAAGGTCGCCGACTCGAGGACGCGACGGTGCAGCTGGTCGTCCAGTCGGATCAGCGCGGCGAGCACCGCGCGGTCTGCCCAGTCCCACCGTGGCTTGGGCTGGGCGCGGCCGTAGCACTGCGATCTCGTGTCGGAGCACGAGTAGCTCGATGTCCTTCTGCCGATGCTCGGTAGGTCCGCCTCCGCGGAGGTCCCACCACGGATCGACAAATACAGGCTGCTCCCTCCCCGAAACCGTTTGCGCAACGAGAGGTTGCGTTAGTGGGGCGCGCCGGATACGTTGACGTGCAACCACCGGTTGCGTTGAGGCCAGGAGGATCACATGGAGTACGGGAGCATCGAGCGGGAGCTCCACATTGACGCCACCCCCGAGGTGGTCTACGAGGTGATCAGCTCTCCCGAGCACGTGCGCGAGTGGTGGACCGACGACGCCGAGCTCGACCCGGTCCCCGGGGCCACCGGCGCGTTCACCTTCGGCGACCCGACGGTACCCGGCGCGAAGATTGTGCCGCTCACCGTCTTGGAGGCTGACCCGCCCCGCCGGTTCGCGTTCCGCTGGGCGTACGACGAGGGCCCGGCCACCGAGACGAACTCTTTCCTGGTGACCTTCGACCTCGTTCCGTCAGGCGACGGCACGCTGGTGCGCTTTAAGGAGACCGGCTTCCGCGAGCGCGGGTGGGAGGCGGCCGTGCTGGAGGAGGCCTACCTCGACCACGTCCGCGGCTGGGACCAGTTCCTCCCGCGCCTCGTCACGTATGCCAACAGGCTGGACGCGCGGCCGTGAGCACCACGATCGATGACGACCTCTGGTCCGCGGTCGGCGACCCGACCCGCCGACGGATGCTCGACCTGCTCCTCGCCGACGGAGGCGGTACGGCGACCACGCTCAGCAAGCAGCTGCCCGTCACCCGGCAGGCGGTCGCCAAGCACCTCGGTGTGCTGGACCGCGTCGGCCTGGTGCACGTGACGCCGGCGGGGCGCGAGCGCCGCTACGAGGTGGACGAGGCCCAGCTCGCCCGTGCGGTCGCCCAGCTGTCCGCGGTCGGCGCGACCTGGGACGCCCGGCTGCAGCGGATCAAGCGGATCGCCGAGCGGATCCAGCGCGGCAAGCAGGGCTGACCGCACCTGCACACCCACGATTCGCCGCCCCGTCCGTGGCGGCGGCGAACGACCGCGCCCTGAAGCGGGAGCGCACACCCGGAAACCGAGGAAGAGGAAACGGGACGGTGCACCGATCCGTAGTAACCGGCGGCCGGGGCGGCCCCGCCGAAGGGCGTGTCTCCTTGTCCCACTGCTTCACAGAAGTGGCCACCGACCTGATGAGCATGACGGCGCAGCTCGAGACCAGCGAACGCCGCCCGGCCCCCCGCGACGTGCGCATCGCCTACCCCACTAAGAGGAACGAAATGCCCGTGTAGATCACCCGGTGGTCGCCCACCCGGATCCGCCAGTACCCGGGCCGGGCCGCATCTGGAGGCAGCCCACCGGCCGCTGCGTGTGCTCCGGAGCCGCGACCGCGCGCAGAACCCGGGCCCTGGACGTCAAGGGGCAGCTTCCCGAGGGCACGTTGCACGTTCCCGAGGGCACGCTGCACGGGCGGCGCGAAGCGGGCGGCGTAGGACGGCACGTCACGCCGCCCCCAGTGGGCGAGGGCTGCGGCGGCGAACGTCCGGATATGCCGGTAATGTGCGCGCCACGTTGACGCACGTCGAAGCCTTGCGGCCGAGACGGAACGCGGATCCGGCGCGGGGGGTCGCGGCGGCTGCCGCGACCCGGCCCGAGGCTCGGTGCGTCCCCACAGCGAGGGGGCTGGGAAACCGTGGCCGAGAATGTTCACCTGGAAAAGGGGCCGGAAGCTGGCGTTCCGGCGTCTGGGAGCGGTCCCGGTGAGCCAGCGGTCGACGCGACGGCGGACCGCGCGCCGACGGTTGAGGCGCAGGCTGACGACGCGACGGCGGTAGCCGCGCTGGCTGACGGCGCAGCGGCTGGCGCCACGCCTGTCAACGCCGCGCCCACCGACGAGGTGCCGGCCACCGATGTGGCTACTGCCGATGTGCCACCGACGGGGGCGGTGCCGGCGGGCCCTGCCCGCTGGTCGGCGCCCGCGCCCGGCGATCCGGCCATGGCCCGTCCACCGCACCCGACCACCCCCTGGGCGGTCCCCGTTCCGCCGGCCGCGCCCGCGCCGGCCCCCGGCCCCGCGGTGTCGCCCGTTCCGGGGCACTTGCCCATGCCCGGCGGCGCCGGCGGTCCGTGGAGGCCGGCGTGGGGCCGGACACCGCCCATGGGCCCGCCCTCACCGGGCACCGGCGGCTGGTACCTCAACCCGGCGAGCGGCCAGCCGACCTGGCGCCCCGCGGCGCCGGCGCCGGTGCCGACGAGACGGCGGTCGACGAAACTCGTCGCGGCAGTCGTCGTGGGCTCGGTCGTGGGACTGGCGGTCCTGGCGTTCGCGGCGACGACCATCGTGGGGCTCGTTGCCGGGGACGACGCCGAAAAGGAGCCCGTGGCGGCCCCGGCGCCGGTCGCCACCGCCGCGGTGACCCCGTCACCGACCCCACTGCGCAACGCCCGCCTCACGCAGTACGACTACGAACGCGGCAAGTGCTACTTCTGGCCCTTCGTGAATGACCCGACCCCGGACGTTGACGAGGTCCCCTGCTCCGAGCCCCACCTGTTCGAGTCCGTCGCCGACGAGCCCATCGACCTCTCGGCCGACTTCTCGACCATCGCGCCTTACCCTTCCGTGTCGGACTGGTGGGCGATCTCCGCCCGACTCTGCCAGCAGACGGTCGAGGCCTACCTCGGCCACTCGATCGACCCGCATGGCCGGATCAAGATCGAGCCGATCATCCCGGTTCTGGAGGGCTGGGTCCTCGGCGAGCGGGAGATGACCTGTGGCGTCCGGGTCTCCAGCTCGCATCCGCGCGACCCCGTCAGCTATGTGTCCACTGGCTCGGCGAAGGACCTCGACCAGTCGCGGGTCTGGGAGCCGGGGGTCTGCCTGAACGCGGAGGGGATCCCCTTGCTCTGCGAGTACGAGCACGTCTATGTCGCGGTTGGTGATGTCGTGCTGCCCGGCGTCCCGGGCTCGGCGCCACCGTCCGACGAGCAGCAGGGGGAACTGATCGAGACGTCCTGTGCCGAACGGGCGCGGGAGTTCTTCGGTCCGTCGTTCCAGGAGTTGGAGCTGGAGAACCTCGGTGTCATGTGGTACCCGATCACGCGGGACGGCTGGGAGTTCGGCAACCGGACGATCAGCTGCCTGATCGGCTACGTCAACGCCGACGGCACCCCACGCGTCACTACCGGCGACCCGCGCAGGGGCCGCCCGGCCTGACAGCAGGAGGTCGGGTGGCGATGCTGAGCTGACACCACGATCGTTGTCATCGTTCCGGCCCGCGAGACCTGGTCACAGGCTGAGCCAGCGTTACGAGTTCACCGCTTCGGAGGTCATCGCCTTGCTACAACTCTGGCGGTAATAAAAGCTACTGGTCGGCGCGGGGCACCCCACCTGAATAGGAAATCATGCTTTCGGCTGTTTGCTCAGTCTGACCAGCGGAGGTCCTCTTCGAGGGCGCAGATGGTGTCGTAGATGGTGGTGGAGGGCCAGGGAGGTATGTCGGGGCGCTGCCAGGTGAGATGCACCCGGGCCCAGCCACCACCTGCCAGCATGATGATGATGTCGTCTTTGGTCTCTGATCGGGCAACGACCTCGAAGGCCTGCCGGTGCAGAGGATGGCCAGTGGCCACCTCCTTGCGAAGCTCGGTCGCCAGAGCTTCACGCTGCCGATGTTCGGCAGGTCCGCCTCCACGGAGGTCCGACCACGGATCGACAAATACGGGCTGCACGCGTTCTCTCTCGACGAGACCGATGAGGCCGGAGCCTCAGCCGTTCTTGCCGCGGCGGCGTTTCTCGTGGCTGACCAGGACGTCCAGGCTGGAGTCGTCGGTGACTGGGTCGGGTGTCTGGGCGCGGCGCTGGGAGCTCGATGCCGAGCGGTTGCGGGCGGGAGCGGGAGCGGCCAGCGCCGGCGACGGGGCTGGCGGCGCGACGGCGGGGTAGGCCGGCGTGCGGACACCGGGCGGGAAGGCGTCGGCCAGAGACGGTTTGTTCAAGCCAGAGCGGCGGCGCTGCCCGGAGCGGTAGTCCTGGCGCCGGATCGGCGTGGTGGCCGGGTCGATCGGCTGGGAGGCCTCGGTGCCGGACCTGGTGCTTTTGGCACGGCCACCGGCGGGTCGTCCGGCGGCCGGGTCGGCCGTGGAGGCCGCTGTGGCCGACCCGGCGGTGGCCCGCCTGCCGGTGCGCGAGCGGGAGCCGGCTTCGGAGGCCAGGGCCGCGGTGCCGCCCGAGCGGGAAGGCTGGTTGAACCAGTCGAAGGACGAGCCGCGGCCGCGTAGCGCCGTGTTCTCCGCCTGCACGATCACGAGCAGCGCGGTGGCGAAGGACGCACGGGTCCGGGCCTCCGCCAACTGGCGTTCCAGCTCGGCGACGTAGGCCGGGTCGATCGGCGCGGCCTTGGGCTCAGGGGCGGGGGCGGGAGCGGGGGCGGGAGCGCCGTCGGGGTCGACGGTCGTCTCGAACGCCTGCGCGTGCAGCTCACGGAGGACCGGGAGCTCGGCCGTCAGCGCCGGGTCGGCCTCGGCGAAAAGCAGGTTGACGTAGATCTCGACGACTCGCCATTCGATGGCCTTCTCGCCGCGGAACTGACGGCTCAGATCCCGGGTCCGGGAACGGTGGATCTTGGGGGGTCCCTGATCTGGCCAGAGCTGCCGGGCAACCATGTCGTAGCTGACCCGATAGGGGTTGTTGAGTTCGTTCAGGCGGGTCAGGAGGATTTTCTGGGATCCATCCTTCAGATCTGGGCGTGGCCCTTTGGGGCGTGCTCCCACGAGGCTCACCCACACACCGTCCGCGCGGCGACTGGGAAGCTCGCTGAAGGATGGGTTCGCGGCACTGCGCAGGTCCTTTCTCCGGTCCCCTCGCACGCGCGCCGCCAGCGCGTCGGGCGGGGGGATGGGCCTACCGGCGGGTTCCCCGACCCCCCGCCCCGGTAGCTGCGGATAATACGGCCCGAGTGCCGCGGATGCGGGGATGTCGGGCGTCTGACCACCGGCTTCGTTGCGCCGGCAACGATCAGAGGCGACGGCGTGCGGAGCACTCGGACCAACCGGTCCGGTCCGGTTCGGGTCAGTCCACCCCGGACGATGTAGATCGGGTCTCGCAAGCCCATAGCTCCGCACGCGCTCCCTCGTCATCTTTCCCCTTTGCCTGCCCGCCTGGCGCGCCACGAACGACCGCGGAACGCTGCATCGCCAGAAAACTCGGTGGCCTGATGCGCGGCAAGGTCGCACGACCAGGACTTCGGGACAACATCGTGGCGCCCTCCGCGCAGGCTTCGGACGCCGACGGTCGCAAGGCGCTGTCGCAAGGCGCTCGAAATATCGAACCGGTCCGTAGGATTCTGTCGCCGCGGGTTGAAGCAGGTTCTCGAATCCGACTTCGGGCGAGGTGACTGTCCCGGTCCGCGGTGAGAGCCGCCGGCTGTGCCCGGCCATCGGTCAGCGGTCATCGTTTCGCGCCGTCGGACGTGGCGGATGCCACATGACGATCTAGGTCCGCCGCACCTTGAGCGGGGCGCCGCTCACCATCA
Organism: Pseudofrankia coriaricola; assembly: GCF_032027725.1. Lineage (NCBI taxonomy): Bacteria > Bacillati > Actinomycetota > Actinomycetes > Frankiales > Frankiaceae > Pseudofrankia > Pseudofrankia coriaricola. Next base: position 16,864 of record NZ_JASNFO010000060.1, read on the forward strand.
TCGCCGACGTGCCCGGTGCGCCGTCGGATCTGGCGGGCCGGTCTCGCCCGCTTCCCGCCCCGCCCGTCTCAATTGGCTGTCTCATCCAGCCTCGTGGGTGCCGGAACTCGGCCATCAGGGATGACCTGCGGTTTTACGCGGCCGTGTCGCATCTGTCGACCAGACCGCCGAGGACGTACGGCCCATGATCCGGTCGGTCGTGGTGTCGGCGCCCGGGTGGTCTGGGCGAGACGGCTGGACGTGGAGGGCGCGGTGTGGCGTCGTCCTGAGCGGTGCCGCGGTAGTCGGCCAGCACGATGCGCGGGTGCCGTTCGCCGAAGATCAGTATGCGGTCGGTTCCTCGGCGCGGATGGTGCGGACGAACCTCTCCGCGGGGGGGCGCCTGCCTGAGGAAATCGGGTAGGACCCTGACGTCGGTGATGCCCGCACTGGAGACGACGCGTCGAACGAGACGGTGAAACGCCCGGCGCGACCGTGTATCAGGAACCGGAACCCGGTTGCCCAGCCGGCGAAATCCATGAGGAGGTCACGGATCCGCTGGGTGGTCCACATTCCGTCTGGGTGGGCGATGACTCCGACTGTGAGCGGCCGAGGCCGCCTGTCACAGCCGTCGTCCCACCCCTCCGCTTTAGGCTGCGGGGTATCGGGATATCGGGGGTGTTCGGATCAGGGCTTGCGGGCGACGCCGCCGTACAGCCACTCAGTGCGTGGGCTCTCGTCGTCGCCAGGGTGCCACTGCCAGGGCCGGACGAGGCCGGGCTCGACGAGATCCAGGTCGTCGAAGAAACTCGCGATCGTGGCCCGTGGCCGGAACGTCATGGGCGAGGTGGCGTTGCGATATGCCGCCTCCGTGCGGGCCACGCCCTCGGCCGGGGGCCCGTCCGTCGTCAGGTGAGACAGGACCAGATAGGAGCCCGAGGGGACCGCGTCCAGGAACTGGGCGAGCAGACCGGCCGGGTCCTCGGTGTCCTGGATGAAGTGAAACAGGGCTACCAGGAGCACGGCGACGGGCCGGGAGAAGTCGAGCAGCGCGGTCGCGTCCGGATGCGTCAGGATTCCCGCCGGATCCCGCGCATCCGCGGTGATGATCTTTGTGGTGTGGTCGCTGGCCAGCAGCGCGCGCCCGTGAGCCAGCACGATCGGGTCGTTGTCGACGTAGACCACGTGCGGCGCGGGGATGACCTGCTTGGCGATCTCGTGAACGTTACCCTGAGTGGGTAGCCCGGTACCGATGTCGAGGAACTGGTCGATGCCCGCGCTGGCAAGCCACCGGGTCGCCCGCTGCAGGAACCGGCGGTTCTCCCAGACGACGTCGTAGGTCACCGTCCGGCCGAGCGCGGCGTCGACCTTGGCGGCGGCCTCCCGGTCAACCTCGAAGTTGTCCTTGCCGCCGAGGAAGTAGTCGTACATGCGTGCCGGCGTCGGCTGATCAGTCCGAAGATCCGTGACCTGACTACCCGGCGTGTCGTCGGGTGCCGCGGACGTGAAATCCCAGCTTGTCATCGTTCCGCCAGTCGAGAGCCGGGCCCCGAACGGTCCCGGTGACCGCGGTGGCAGGTGGGGCATGTCGACGATATCGGCAGGCTGTCCGCCGATGGAGTCATCTGCCCGCTCTGGGTGACGCTACTTCGCGACACACAACATCCACCCTGTCGGCCATTGAGACAGGACCACGACGGCCAGAGAGACGGCGGCGCCCTCCGCGGCGCGCGACGCTGACCCACGCGACACGGACCCAGACGACGGCGCGCTCCAGCGGGGCGCTGGAACGCGCCGCCCGGGCTGATTCCGACGCGACGAAGCGTCATGATGATGGCCGAGTGCGCGACGGCCTGCGCGGCTCGCCGCGGGCTCGCCGCCGGCTGACCGCCGACCGGCTCGGCGCCGGAGTCTCGGTGCGGGCCGGAGTGGTGCCGGCGGGTCGGTGCTCATGGTCGAGATCGGTGGCCCGAGCCCGGCCCAACAGGCCCTCCGCGCCCCCAAGGGCGGGCCTCCAGCCCCGACCGACCCATCTGACCGACGCTATGAACCACCTGACTGGCTCGGCAGGCGCATACTGGAACCAATGACAAGGCCTGCGGCACCGAAGCGCCACTTGCCCACCAGCCCCTTCAAGGCGCCGGTCACTCCACGGTGCGAACAGTTCGCCCTCGGGGACCGGGTCATCCACGACACGTACGGTCTCGGCCGGGTCATCCGTGTCGAGGAGGAGATCGCCGTACTCGTCGATTTCGGATCCAGGCAGGTCCGCATCCCGAGCCCGTTCAGCAAGATGTCCCATCTCTGACGCCTCCGACGCCGAGCGACCTCGATCTTCGGAACCCGAGGTCGCCCAGCTCCGTCAAGGCCGCGGACGGCTTCGTCCGCGTCCCGGGCGGCGTCCTGCCTGATCATTCCGTTCGACCGCCACGTCCTGAAAGTGAGACGGCCCCATCGACACAACCTCGACCTCCCTCTTCTCCGCGCTCGAACCAGAGCTCGTCGTGCCACGGCGCGGGGCGCCGCCGCTGACGACCGGGCTCTTCCAGACGCCCGACTTCGGGCCGACCGATGCCGGAACGGCCAGCGCCGAACCGGCCACGGCCACGTCGACCACCGCCGGAGCGGCCGGCCTCGGCGCGCCCGCCGCGGAAGGTCCCCCAGCTGTGGATCCCCGTCGTCCCGCCGTGGATCCCCGTCGTCGCCGGACGCGGCCCCGCCGGCCCTAGGCTCCGGCCAGTTGTAGATCGATCAGCGCGTAGTGCCTTATTGATCAGTGTGTAGTGCCTCTGCATGGCCGAGGGCCGCCAGGTCCCATCCGTCGGCGATGGCCTGGGCGGCGGCCGCGAGGTCATCGACGCCCCCGGCGAGCTCGTCGGGTCGATCGGTGCTCAGGTCGAGGTGGAATCCGTACAGACTGGAGTCGACGAGCCGGACGACACGGCCGACCGACTCCGGGGATGCTCCGCAGCGGACGAGATAGTCCCGCAGAGCCCGCACCCATCGTTCGTTCGCCTCCCTGACAATGGTGGCGAAGCGCTCCTGGCCGATCAGCCCGGTTGCCGCGGCCTGCACGTAGATGTCCGTGCAGCGGTGGAGCGGGTCCCTCTGGACGGCCGCCCACAGGGCGTTGACGCCCGCATGTACTCCGGCGGCCCCGGGAAGCGCGTCGACGGCGGCGACCGCCCGGTCCTCCGCGCGCGTGACGACAGCCGCGACAAGCTCGTCGCGGCTGCCGAAGTGGTAGATGAGCATCCGATCGCTGGTGCCGATCGCGGCGGCGACGGGGCGGAGCGTCAGGCCGATGAGCCCATGCTCGAACACATGGTCGGTTACCTGGTCGAGCAGGTCCTCTCGGCGCCCCATGAGGCCCACATAGTAGGGGTGTAGCGTTCGCTACATCCGGACGTAGCGACCGCTACACTTGTAGCGTTCGCTACGTCCGGAGGGATGTCATGAACGCAGCCCTTGCCCTGCTCGTCGCCGCGATCGGCAGCGAGGTCGCGGCCTCCGCGCTGCTCCCCCGCGCCGACGGCTTCAAGGACCCGCTGTGGTCCGCGGTTGTGCTGCTCGGTTACGGCCTTTCCATCTGGCTGCTTGCCCTGGTGGTCCGCACCCTGTCGGTGTCGGTGACCTACGCGATCTGGGCGGGCGTCGGCACCGCGGCGGTGGCCGTCGTCGGGGTGTTCTTCCTCGGCGAGGCGATGACCTGGGCCAAGGCCGTCTCGCTCGCGCTGATCATTGCCGGCGTGATCGGCCTGAATCTGGTCGGCGCCTCGGGATCCGCCGCATGAGCCGAGGTGGATCGGCCGGATGACGCGGAGCGGAACGGCTCGCGCCGGCGATGGCCGACGCGATGGCCCGACGGGAACGACGGGAACGACGGCATTGCGGGCCCGGTTTCGCCTGGCATCCGCCCACTGATGTAGCACTGGTCCGTGCAGCCTCTATCGGTCATCCTCGTCCACCGCGACCAGCCGGAGCGACTCGTCGACACGATCGACGCGTTCCGTGCGCAAGATGTCCCTGTCACGATCACGGTCGTCGACAACGGATCCGTGGCAATGCCGCCGGTCGAGGCCGCCGACGTCGCGGTCGTGCTGGCCGGCGGCAACCTGGGGTTCGGGCCCGCGGCCAACGTCGGATACCGCGCGTTTCTCGCCGACGAGAACGCGGGGGAATGGGTGGTGCTCGCGCCGCACGATGCGCTGCCCGAGCCCACCTGCCTGGGCCACATGCTGAGCCTGCTGGCGGAGCGGCCACGAGCGGGGCTGGCGTGCGCCGACGTCGGCGACGGAATGACGCCGGTCATCGACCCGTACTTCGGCGGGATCCTCGTGCCCGCGAGCGTCGACGAGGGCTGGGAGCCGGTCGGCCACCCACACGGCACGCTGATGTTGGCCCGGCGCGCGTGCCTCGACGAGGTCGGCATCTTCGACGAGCGCTACTTCGCGTACTGCGAGGAGGCGGACCTCGCGCTACGGGCGAGGGACGCCGGCTGGGAATCCGGGCTCGTGCGAGGGGCGATGGTCAAGAACCCGTACGTCGGCTCGGCCTCCGCGGCCATCGACTACCTGCAGCTTCGCAACACCCTGCTGCTCGTGCGGGAACACTTCGGCCGCTACCACGTGTTCATCCGCTTCTGCGTCGCGCTGTGGCATCTCGCCTCGGGCGTGGTCGTCCCGGCCCGGCGCGGCCCCTACTGGAACCTTGAAGGACGCGTGCGAGGGCTCGTCGACTTCCTCCGCGGACGCTTCGGCCCTCCGCCTCCGCACCTGCTCGTCAGGCGCTGAGGTCGCCTCCGCCGCCGTCTCCACAGATACAAGGAGACGGCGGCGGGTGCTGGCCTACGGGACGAGCGTCGGCCAGTCGCTGGCCTGGGGGAGCGGCTGGCGGAACAGCCTGGCGGCGTTGCCACCGGCGATCATCACGGCCTCGTGCCGTGGGATGTCGGCGAAGCGCTTGCGCAGCAGATCCTGCGAGCCCGGCCAGGTCGAGTCGGCGTGCGGGAAGTCCGTCTCGAACAGGATGTGGTCGACGCCGATCATGTGGCGCTGGTCGAGCGTGCCGGGGTCGTCGAGCATGCAGAAGTAGAAGTTCCGGCGCAGCGCCTCGCTCGGCGTCACGTCGTATGTCCACGGCGTGCCGCCGCTGCCGGAGTGCTCAAGGACATAGTCGAGGCGGTTGATGGCCATCGGCACCCAGCCGATGCCGCCCTCGCTCAGCGCGATCTTGAGGTTCGGGTAGAGCGCCGGGATGCCCGCCCACACCCAGTCGACAGCGGCGCAGAACGCGCCCGCCGGGAAGAGCGACGTCTGCACGTTCAGGCCGCCACCGGGCGAGCCCTGCAGGACGAAGCCGCTCGCGCCGCAGTGCAGCGAGATGACCGTGTCGGTCTCCTCGCAGGCCTTGAAGAACGGCTCCCAGTGCTTGTGGTTGGTGATCGGCGGGAGCTTGAGCAGGTGCGGCGACTCAAGGAACGACACCGACGTGAAGCCGAGCTCGGCATTGCGCCGGATCTCGTCGGCGGCGACCTTCGGGTCCTTGAACCAGGGCAGCTGCATCGGGATGAAACGCTCCGGGTACGCGCCGTGCCACTCCTCGAGCATCCAGCTGTTCCACGCCCGGACCGCGGCGAGCCCGACCTCCTCGTCGTTGTTCATCGACAGCACGCGGCCGGTGAAGCCCCACGCCCCGGAGGGGAAGCACAGCGACGCCCAGATGCCGTCGAGGTCCATGTCCTTCACCCGCGCGTGGACGTCCCACGCGGCCCGGCGCATCTCGCTGAAGTTCAGCGGGTCGAGGGTCCACTCGGATTTCGGGCGCCCAGCGACGACGCTCATCCCGTTGTCGCGGTAGAGCCGGTCGCGGTAGAGCCAGGCCTCCGACCCGTCCGGCGTCGTGATCACCTGGGGTGCCCTGTCGCGGAGCCGCTCCGGGAAGCGCTTGACGAAGACGTCGGCGGGTTCGGTGAGATGATCGTCCACCGAGACGATCGAGTAGCTGCGGTCCTGCGGCTCGGGGTCTGGAAGCAGCTGCCAGTTCGGCCTCGGCATCGTGTGCTCCTGGTTCTCGCCGGTCGCCTTCGGCGCAGTTGTTCGCGAGCGTTTACTCTCTACGATCCTAGTCGCACTCGCCGTCGCGAGGGGTCGCCTCTTCGGCTCTCTCGGTGTTCCGCTCAGGGGGCGAGCATCGAACGCGCGTCGTCGGTATCGAGGCGCACGCCACCGTGCGCGGTCCGGATGAAGGCCTCGACCACGTCGATCTCGAGCATCGCCCATTGCCCGCCGAGGTCGAACAGGTCGCCGGTGGGGTGCCGCTCGGCGAAGTGGCTGGTGAGCGTGGCCGCGTCCGCCACTGGCACCGCGGCGACCCAGCCGCCGAAGGCGACCGAGACCCAGCGGGCCTGCTCGGTCACCGGGCCGCCGAGGCCGCAGAACTGGAAGCGGCAGGCATGGTCGTCCGCTCCGAGCAACTGGCCGATCGCGCCAGGCGCGAGCATGAGCAAGCGGTGGACGGCGCCCGTCGGCCAGTCGGCGTGCAGATCGGCGATCTGCTCGACGCCGGTGGCGTATTCACCCGCGGCCGGGCCGGCCGTCGGCTGCTCGTCCGGGGGAAGGTCGTCCGGGGGAAGGTCGCGGGCGGACGTGTCGCGGTGCGACGAGTCGACGGCGGGCTGCCCGTCGGCGGCGTGGCCGGCCGCCGAGGGGTCCTCCTGCCGATCCATGGATCCCGCGTCCGTGTCCGTGACTGTCTGTTTTGTGGGTGCGCTCGGGATCAGCATGCCATCGAGGCGGCGACTGGTGAAGCGCAGACCGTGGGCGACCCGGCCGCCCCAGAGCGCGAGGCTGCCGTAGTCCGCGGACGCGGTCAGAGCGCGCCCGGCCGCCACGAGTTCGGCGTGGTGCGGGACGGCACCGCCATCGGGAAGACCCGCCATCCGCTCCACCGCGACCTCCAGTAAGGCTGCCTTGATATTAGGTTCGCCTAACTTAACGGAGAGGGTTGCGGGTCACAAGCCCGTGGCCAGGCTCGGCCGGGGTCTCGACCGCCTCCGCCCGGCTCGCCCGCGCCGGCCCACCAGTGCGCCTCGACGCTCTGGCCTGCCTGGACTTCTCGCGGCGGAAAGGCCTCGGCTCCGGCCAGTCGCTGTCCTGTTTGCGGCGCGACGGCGGCACCCTATAGTTGTGTCGAATGTCCGCCTCGTCACGGAAGCGGCCCACTGTTCCACTGGCCCGGTCTCGCGTCGGCTTGTCCGCGGCCGGCGCCGGATGATCGGTGTGGCGCTTGGGTGAGGCCCGCGGGCGTCGGTAGGCGAGCGCGGCGCACAGCCCGCGGACCTTGTCCTCATCGAGCGTGGAGGCCGTCATGGTGGGAGCATCGGGGCGGCGGCGACGCTGGAACGCGGACGACGTTCCTGACCTGACCGGGAGAACGGCCGTCATCACGGGCGCGAACTCCGGGATCGGTTTCGAGGCCGCCAAGGTGCTCGCCGGGCGGGGCGCGACGGTCGTGCTGGCGTGCCGCAACCCAGCCAGGGCGCGGGACGCCGTCGACCGCATCCGGGCTGTCGCCCCCGAGGGAGACGTCTCCACGCTGGAGATGGACCTCAACTCGCTCGCCTCGGTGCGCAAGGCCGCCGACGCGCTGGTGGCCGAACGTCCCGTCATCGATCTGCTCATCAACAACGCCGGCGTGATCATGCTGCCCTACGGGCAGACGGAGGACGGCTTCGAGCAGCATTTCGGGATCAACCACCTCGGCCACTTCGCCTTCACCGGGCTCGTGCTGAACGCCGTCCTGGCCGCCGACGCGGGCAGGATCGTGACGGTCGGCAGCAACGGGCACCGGATGGGGAAGATCGACTTCGACGACCTCGCCTTCGCGCGGGGCTACAAGCCGCTACGGGGCTATGGCCGGTCGAAGCTCGCGAACCTGCTCTTCTCCTACGAGCTGCAGCGCCGGCTGGAGAAGGCGGGCGCGCCGGCCCGGTCCCTCGCCGCGCATCCTGGCGGCGCGAACACCGATGCCGGGGGCTTCGGTGGCGACGGCCCGATGAGGCGGAAGGTCAAGCAGGTGATTGACCGCGTCCCCAACCCGATCGTGCACTCCGCGCACAAGGGCTCCCTGCCCATCATGCGCGCGGCGGCGGATCCGGCATCGGAAGGCGGCCAGTACTACGGCCCGTCCGGGCTGCTGAGAATGACCGGACGCCCGGTCCTGGTCTCCTCCAACGCGGCGTCGCGCGATCCCGAGGCCGCCGCGCGTCTATGGGAGCACTCGGAACAGCTGACCGCGGTGACCTACCCGCTCTGAACCGGTCGTCCGCTGCGCGCCACCCGATCGACCGATCCACGCGTCGCCCGTCGCCCGTGCGTGGATCAGCCCTCGGTGTCGGGCCGCCGTGGGCTGTGTCCTTCTCGTACCGCGGCGGCTATGAGGCCGATGACCCAGGTGGCGGCGCGCGTCGCCTCGTCGGGATCGAGATTCCAGGTTGTGATCATACGTTCGAACGTCGAAACGCTCCAGTAGGCGTCCAGCGCCGCGGCGGCCATCTCGCGCTCGCTGTCGGTCCAGCCGGACGCCGACTGGGCCAGGGCGGCCCGGAGTGCGCCGCGGCGGCGCTGGTCGAGCGCGGCGAACGTCGGGTCGTCGAGGGGCGGCCGGTCTATCGGAAAGGTCGCCAGGTAGGCGAAGGTCTGCGCGATGGTCTGGCCGAAGTTGTCGAGGCGGAGGGTCTCCAGCTCGACCCCGGCCTCGGTCTCAAGCCGGCGTAGGACGGTGTCGCGAAGGTTTCGCTCGGTCGCGAAATGCCGGTAGACCGTGCTTTCGTTCACGCCGGCCCGCTGGGCCACGGCTCGGATCGTGAGGCTTCGCCAGTCCCAGTTCGGCAGGTCGTGGACGATGTCGGTGGCCGCGGTGACGATCCGCTCCCGGGTCGCCGCGGCCTGCTTGGACCGCTGCGAGTTCTTGAAGGAGTGGGGCCTCGGCGGGTGGCCGCCTGAGTCTCCAGGCCCACCAGCGGCCTGAGCGCCCCCGGCGCCGCCGACAACCACCGGTTCTCCCGTCTGTGCGTGTCACCTGGCTTGTCGCCGGATGCCGCCGGCTGACGGGCGCCGCCGGCTGACCGGCGGCCGCCGCTCCCGAAAGGGCCCAACCGCCACGGCGGGAGCGCGGTCCGGCGTCGAACCTAGTCGCCCGCGCCTCACCACGTCGACCACATCTCACTACGCCAGCCAGGCCTCACTACGCCAGCCACCTCACTACGCCAGCCACGCCAGCCAGGCCTCACCACGTCGGCGTCGCCGTCCAAGGGGTGCGCGCGCCGGGCTGGTCCGTGCCTCGGCGATCCCGGTCCGACGCCATCTCGCGCAAGACTTCTTGCACGAGATGGCTTACGCTGTGCCCGTCGTTGTCTGACATCCACCGGTTCGGCCCTGTCTGGAGGCGGCTGTGACGGCTACGGAGCTCCCCGCGCGTCCGATGGACTCGACTCGCGACGACCGCAAGTCGGCGGCACTGGCGGCCCAGCGCGTGCACGCCGATGCCGGGGCGCGGGTCGTCGGCAACTTTCAGTTAGGCCGTGCGATCCTGCGCAGCGCGCAGATGCGCCAGGCGGGCGCGGGCTCCGACGGGATGAACCCGGATGACGAGTTCTGCCCGGTCTTCTTCCTCGACGGCGACACCCATCGCGGCCGGCGCACGGCGATCGCCCGCTTCTTCACCCCGAAGGCCATCAGCTCCCGCCACCGCCTGGTTATGGAGCGCACCACTGACGAACTGCTCGCCCAGGTGCGCGCCGATGGAAGAGGGCGGCTCGACGAGCTCAGCTACAAGCTGGCCGTCGCGGTGGCCGCGGAGATCGTCGGCCTGACGGACAGCGACCAGTCCGGGATGGCCAAACGCATCCAGGCCACCTTGCTCGGCACCCGGCTGCGCGGCATGCATCCCGTCATCCGCTTTGGCGCCCAGGCCGTGACCGCCGTGCACGCGATGCGGTTCTTCGGCCGCGACGTGCGTCCCGCGATCAGGTCCCGCCGCGAGCAGCGGCGCGAGGATGTCATCTCGCACCTGATCGAAGAGGGCTACCCGGACAAGGCGATCCTCATCGAATGCATGACCTACGCCGTCGCCGGCATGGTCACCACCCGTGAGTTCATCGTGATGGCCGCCTGGCACCTCTTCGACGACGACGCCCTGCGTGCCCGCTTCGCGGCCGGCGACGAGGCCGACCAGATCGCGATCCTCGAGGAGATCCTCCGCCTCGAGCCCGTGGCCGCGATGCTGCACCGGCGTGCCACCGAGGACGCCGACCTGGGGCCGGACTCCGTCAAGGCCGGAGAACTGCTCGCGGTCAACATCCGAGCCGCCAACGTCGACTCGGAAACGGTGGGCGCCTGCCCGCACGCGCTCGACCCCGACCGGGCCAGCCGGCAGAAGGGCGTCGGCTCCTACATGAGCTTCGGCGACGGCAGCCACCGGTGCCCCGGCGCCCAGGTGGCGATCGCCGAGACCCGGGTGTTCCTGGACGCCCTCCTGCGCCTGCCCGACGTCCGTCTCGAACGCACCCCGGACATGACCTGGTGCGACGGCCTCATGAGCTACGAACTCCGCGGCGCCGTCGTCACCTGCTCACGGGCCTGACCGGCGGCCTCCTAGGCCTTCTTGGGCCTCGGAGGCCGGAGGCCTAGCGCTGCTCGATCACCTGGTCGATGAGGCCGTATTCCTTCGCCGCGGCCGCGGTGAAGACCCGGTCGTGGTCCGTGTCGGCGCGCAGCGTCGCGGTGCTCTGCCCGGTGTGCCGGGCGAGGATGTGCTCGATGTCCGCCCGGACGCGGACGACCTCGTCGGCCTGGAGGATGAGGTCGGGGATCGCGCCGCGGCCCTGCGCCGCGGGCTGGTGCAGGATGACGCGCGCGTGGGGAAGCACGGCGCGTTTGCCCTCCGCGCCCGCGGCCAGGAGGACGGCGCCGACCGCGACGGCCTGTCCCACGCAGGTCGTCGCCACATTGGGCCGGATGTAGCGCAGGGTGTCGTAGATACCGAGCATCGCGCTCGGGTCGCCGCCCTCGCAGTTGATGTAAAGCTGGATGTCCCGGTCGGGGGCGTCCGCCTCCAGATAGAGCAGCTGCGCGACCAGCGCGTTCGCGACACCGGAGTCGATCGCGGTCCCGAGATAGATGATTCGCTCGGTGAGCAGGTGCGAGTAGACATCCATGACGCGGTCACCGCGCGGATGCTGCGCGATGACGTTCGGGATCGTGTAGGTGCTCATCGGGCGGCCCGGTCGGCGGAGAGCCCGATCCCGATGGGCCGGCGGCCGCGCGGGGCGACCTCGTCGAAGGCCCCCACGATCGCGTCGATGAAGCCGTAGTCGAGGGCCTCCTGCGCTGTGAACCAGCGGTCGTGCAGCGAGTCCTCGAAGATCCGGTCGACGGCCTGGCCGGTGTCCTCGGCGATGAGCCGGAGCACCGTGTCCCGGGTATGGCGCAGGTCGTTCGCCTGCAGCTCGATGTCGACCGCCGTGCCGGCGATCCCGGCTGAGCCCTGGTGCATCAGGACGCGGGCATGCGGCATGGCGCGCCGCTTTCCCCTGGCGCCCGACGACAGCAGGAACTGGCCGGCGCTGTAGGCGATGCCGAGCGCCAGGGTGGACACGTCGCAGGGGATGAGCTGGATGACGTCGCGGATGGCCAGCATGGACGGCACCGACCCGCCGGGGGAGTGGATCCACAGCGCGATGTCGGCCGAGGCGTCCTCGGCCGCCAGCGCGATCATCTGCGTGGCCAGCAATGTGCCGTTGTCATCGTCCAACGGGCCATCGAGCACGAGGACACGTTGCGCATAGAGGTCCTGTCGCATCCGGTCGTTGAACAGCGGGGGCCTCGGTTCACCACTCATGCCTCAACTCTGCGAGATCGTCTGGCCGGTCGGCCCCGCGGTCTGCCCGCGGCAGATTTGCTGACGGCAGACGACCGGCCGAGGGGGCCGGTCGGAGCTGCCGGCCGAGGCCGCGGGTGACTGCTTCCCTTGCTCGGCTCGCCATGCTCGGCTGACAGCGCTCGGCGCCCGCCGCGCGGTAATGCTCGAATGCCGACGAGGCAGTCGCCGGGTGGGGCGGAGACCGTGAGATGCCCAGGTAGGGACCTACACTCTTCGGACATGGCGCTCAGTGACGAAAAGTACGTGGCAGTCACGACCTTTCGCAGGAACGGCTCCGGCGTGCCCACCACGACCTGGATCGTGCCGCTGGAAGGCGGTCAGGTCGGCTTCTGGACATCGTCCGCGTCCGGCAAGTACAAGCGGCTACGCAACAACCCAAAGGTGACCGTGCAGCCGTCGGACGCCCGCGGCCGCGTCAAGGCCGGTTCGGCTCTCTCCGATGGGACGGCGGAGATGGTGACGTCCGGCGTCGAATTCGACGAGATCCAGAGCAAGGTGCGGGCGAAATACGGAGTCATGGTGGGGATCTCGAAATTCTTCAACACGCTCGGCCACCTTGGTAAAGGGCCGTTCCCCTATGGGGACGTCGGAATCGTCATCACCCTTGGCGGCGCGGAGCCCGGGGCGGGGGCAACGTCCGGCGGGGCGTAGCCCGCGGGCGGATCCCGCCGGACTGTGCGTACCTGAGGTGGCCGCTGACGGCCGCGTCGGTCTTCTGGGTGCGGCTTCAGCACCCTGGAGGCCATGTGCCGGGTACTCGAATGCCAGCCCGGCGACCTGCTCGAGTGGGTGGAGGAGTGAAGTGCGCGGCCCGACAGTCGCTGTGACGGGGGTCACTTCCTAGCTGTTTCACGGCTCGGCGGGTTCGTCTCGTCCTCGGGGTGAGCGGCGCTCGACAGGGGCGCCATCCACCGCGAAGGACTCTCCATGTCACACGAGAACCACACCCTGGGCGGCGAGCAGAGCGGAACCCGCATCCTGGTGCTGGGCGGCGGCTACGCCGGCGTACTGGCCGCTGTGCGGGTGGCCCGACGGACTCGGCGCCGCGGCGGCCGGGTAACCCTGGTGAACCCGTCCGACCGATTTGTCGAGCGGCTACGGCTGCACCAGCTGTCCACCGGCCAACGGCTTGCCGACCACCGCCTCCCGGATCTGCTCGCCGGCACGGGCGTCGCGTTCATGCGGGGTCTGGCCGTCGGGCTGGACCGGACCGCGCGCACCGTGGACGTCGACACCCAGGACGGCCGCCGGCAGCTCGGCTACGACATCCTCGTGTACGCGCTCGGAAGCGTCACGGAAACCGACGCCGTGCCAGGTGCGGCCGACCACGCGTACACCCTCGCCGGCCCGGCGGCGGCCCGGCTGGCGGGCCGGCTGACCGAGCTCGCCGCGGCGGCCGGCCGGGTCGCCGTGGTCGGCGCCGGCCTCACCGGCGTCGAGTCGGCCGCTGAGATCGCGGAGACGTTCCCTGGCCTGGGCGTCACCCTGCTCAGCCGGGACGAGCCGGGCCCGATGATGGGCGACGCCGCCCGGGCGTACCTGAACCGGGGGCTCGACCGGCTCGGCGTCGAGGTTCGCTCCGGAGCGGACGTCACGAAGGTGCTGCCCGCGGGGGTCGAGGTGGCTGGCGACCCGGAGCCGGTGGCGGCGGACGCCGTCGTCTGGACCATTGGTGTCCGGGCGCTTCCGCTGGCCGAGCAGGCCGGCCTCGCGGTCGACGCCCAGGGCAGGATCCTCGTCGACGAGGCGCTGCGGTCCGAGTCGGATCCGGCGGTCTACGCCGTCGGCGACGCGGCCGCGGTACGCCAGCCCTGGGGAATGATCCACGGCACCTGTCAGAGCGGGATCCCGACCGCCGCGCACGCCGCGGACAGCATCGGCCGCCGGCTGCGAGGCCGCCGGCCGAAGCCGTTCCGGTTCGGCTACATCCACCAGCCGGTGAGTCTGGGCCGCCGGGACGCGGTCATCCAGTTCACCCATGCCGACGACAGCCCGCGCCGCTGGTACCTCAAGGGCCGGGCGGCCGTCCGGTACAAGGAGCTGGTCAGCGGCAGCCCGCCCGCGTTCTTCCGGCTTTCGCGGTGGTTCAACGTGCCGATACTGATGCTGGTACCGGGCCGCGGGCCGCGGTGGCTCCGACGCGGTCGGTGAGCGGGGAGCCGGTGGCGGTCGTCATCCCTGCCGTAGCCCGGTCAGCTTCTCCGGGTTGCTGACCAGGTGGATGGTTTTCACCAGGCCATCCACGAGATGCAGGGTGATGGCCACCACCGGCTCCCTCCCGGACCGGATCACGATGCCGGGGCCGCCGTTGAGCGCCACGAGCTCGACGCTCGGTTCAGGCGGCATCCGGCCGGCGAAGGTGGCCAGCGCCCGGGCCACCAGCTCCAGGCCGTGGATCGCCTTGCGGGGCGCCGGCGCGAGCCCGCCGCCGTCGCTGACCAGCTCGACGTCCGGCGCCAGCACGGACATGAGCGCCTGTAGATCACCGCCGGCGGCCGCGTCCAGGAACCGTTCGGTCACGACCGTTCGGGTGGCTCGGTCGGTGTTGTAGCGGGTGTGCCGAGCCTCGACGTGTTCGCGGGCGTGCCGCGCGGTCTGCCGGGCGGTCGCCTCGGTGTGACCGACGATCTCCGCGATCTCGCCGTACGGGTAGCCGAACGCCTCCCGCAGCACGAAGACCGCCCGCTCGATCGGTGACAGCGCCTCCAGGACCAACAGCAGCGCGGTCGACACCGAGTCGGCCAGCGCGACGTCCTCGGCCACGTCCGGGCTGGTGAGCATTGGTTCAGGCAGCCACGGACCGACATATGACTCGCGGCGTGCCTGGGCGCTGCGCAGCCGGTCGATCGCCAGCCGGGTCGCGATCCGCACCAGGTATGCCTCGGGGTCCGCGACCCGCGCCACGTCGGTCGTGCTCCACCGCAACCAGGCGTCCTGCACCACGTCCTCGGCGTCGCCGGCCCGGCCGAGCACCCGGTAGGCGACGGCCAGCAGGCGGGCCCGGTGCCGCTCGAACAACCGGACCGGGTCCGGCCCCTCCGGCCCCTCCGGCCCCTCCGGCCCCTCCGGCGACTCGGGCCCGGAGGCCTCGGCGGAGTCCGCGACGCCGGCGCTGTCGGCCATCCCGCCTCCTCGCCCGCTTGTCCTCCGGCTGGCCTCTCGAGTCTGCTTGAGCCGGTCTCGACAGACCAGGGCCCGTGCCCGCGCTAGCGCCCGGGGGCGGGGTTCTCGAGGACCGCGCGGGAGCGGAGCTTGCCCTCGGCCAGGAGGTTGAGTACGTCGGTCGCGGACCGCATGGGGAAACGGTCCACGACGGTGCGGACCTGGCCCTCGGCCGCCAGTCGCAGGACAGCACGCATCTGGGCACGGCTGCCGAGCAGCGAGGCCCTGATCGTCTGTTCCTTGTTGAACGGGAAGCCGGCGAGGCTGAGCGGCACACCGCTGACCAGCGTGCCGCCCCATCTCAGGACGCGCAGGGCCTGCTCGCTCACCGCGTCCGCGGGGGCGAAGGTGACGACCGCGTCGACGGCGTCCTCGAACTGCGCGAGCGCCGCGGAGTCGGCGGCGTGGATGGTGTGCGCGCCCAGCTCTCGCGCGACCTGGAGATGGTCCTCGCCGCGGCCGACGGCCACGACCCGCGCCCCGGTGAGCGCGGCGAACTGGATGGCCATGTGGCCGACGCCGCCGAGCCCGAAGACGGCGACGGTGTCGCTGGGGCCGACCGTGAGCTTGTCCACCGCGCCGTAGGCCGTGATACCCGGGCAGAAGAGGGGCGCGGCCTCGACGAGGTCGAGGTTGTCCGGGACGCGGTAGGTGTGCGCGGCGTGGGAGAGCAGGAACTCGGCATAGCCGCCGTTGACGTGCTCGCCGGTGATCCTGCGCTGGTGGCAGAGCTGTTCGCGTCCGCCGCGGCAGAACTCGCATTCCTCGCACGTCCACCACAGTGGCTGCACGCCGACCGGGTCGCCGACCGCGAACTCGGTGACACCTGCGCCGAGCTCGGCGACGCGCCCGGTGACCTCGTGCCCGGGAATGATCGGACTGGTAGCCGGAATGCCCCCGTCGACCCAGTCACCCTCGATCATGTGCAGGTTCGACCGGCACACGCCGCAGCCGGCGACCTCGATGAGCAGCTGGCCCGCGGCCGGCTCGGGCCGCGCGGTCCGCCGCCAGGTCAGCGGCCGCGTGACCAACGGCGCGGGTGCATCAAGCTCGTTCGCATACATCACGGGCACGGCTCGACATTAGGCCAGCGTGCGCCACGGGCCACGGCGGCGAGCGCAACGCCACAGCCGGGCCGCCTGGCGGGTGTTGCGCCCTCGGCGGCGGGTACGCGGCGCCCATGAGTGAGTTTGGCTACCTCCTGTCGAGCGAGGAGCTGAGCGCGCCCCGGACCGTCCAGGTGGGGCAGGCCGCCGAGCGGGCCGGCTTCGACCGGGTGTGGGTCTCGGACCACTACCACCCGTGGCAGTCGAGCCAGGGGGAGAGCCCGTTCGTCTGGACGGTGCTCGGCGCGCTCGCCGCCACGACGAACCTGCGCCTGACGACCGCCGTGACCTGCCCGACGTTCCGGATCCACCCGGCGATCCTGGCCCAGGCGGCGGCCACCGTCGCCTCGCTCGCCCCGGGTCGGTTCACCTTCGGCGTCGGGTCGGGCGAGGCGCTCAACGAGCACATCCTGGGCGACGCCTGGCCGCCGGTCAGCGTCCGCCACGAGCGTCTCCAGGAGGCGCTGGTGCTCATCCGCCAGCTGTGGACCGGGGAGACCGTGACCCATGAGGGCCGGCACTTCACGGCGCACAACGCGAAGATCTGGAGCCGGCCGGAGGAGTCGCCGCCGATCTACATCAGCGGGTTCGGCCCGAAGGCCACCCGGTTGGCCGCCCAGGTGGGTGACGGCTGGATCACCACCCGGCCGGACACCGAAGGGCTGAAGACCTACCGTCGCGACGGCGGGATGGGCGGTACTCAGGCCGGCCTGAAGATCTGCTGGGCCCCGACGGAGAAGGAGGCCGCCGGCACCGCCCATCGGCTGTGGGGTCATGAGGGCAGCGACGGCCAGCTCTCGCAGGATGTGCCGACGTGGAAGGGATACGAGGCACTCGGCTCGCGGACGAGCCCCGAGGAGACCGCGCGGGCGGTCGCCTGCGGGCCGGACCCCAAGCGCGCGGCGGAGACGATCGCCCCGTACATCGAGGCCGGATTCGACGAGGTCTACATCTCGCAGATCGGGCCCGACCAGGAGGGCGGGATCCACTTCCTGGCCGAGGAGGTCCTGCCGCTGTTGCGGTGAGGCGGGAAACGATCTAGTCGCGAACGCCGGCGGTCTCGAGCAGGAGCGTCGCGGTGGTGACCGCGATACCGGCAAGGGGCTGCGCCCTGACTACGGCGCGGGCGCTGGCGCCGTCGTAGATCATGGTGAGCTGCTCGGCGAGGAACACCGGGTCCGGAGCACCCGCCCGGCGCGCCTCGACCGCGAAGAAGTCCGTGAGCGCCTGCTTGTGCTGGCGGGCGACAACGGCGGCGGGGTGCGCGGGGTCCTTGACCTCGACCGCCGTGCCGACGAACGGGCAGCCGCGGAAGTCGGGATCGGCGCTGGCGGCCTCTAGCCACTCGAAGACCTCAAGGATCCGTTCCCGCGGTGGCCGGGCGTCATCGGCGGCCGGGAACATCTGCGCTCGCAGCGTCCGTGCCCACCGGTCCAGGCTCGCGGCGATCACCGCGTCCTTGCTGTCGAAGAGCTGGTACATGGACCGCTTGGACACGCCGGCCGCCTGGCACAGCGCCTCGACGCCGATCCCCACGCCCTCTCGGTAGAACAGCTCCGCCGCCGCGTCCAGCAGCCGCTCCCGGGTGGCTGGCGCCGGCCGCGCCGGAGGTGCCGAGGGCGCCGCGGCCACCGCGGCGGGCGGATGAGTCCCAGGGGACGTGGTGCTGCTCACCACCCAAGGGTAGAACGTCAGGCTTGCCTGGGGAAACCGATCGGTTTACGTTGTTCGATGAATCGGAAACCGATCGGTTTCCATCTAGGCGAGGAGTGGGTCATGACCGCGATCAAGGGTGCCGTCGTGCTGGTCACCGGAGGCAGCCGCGGGCTCGGGCGGGCGTTCGTCGACGCCGCGTATGCCCGCGGCGCGAAGAAGATCTACGCCACCGCGCGCAACCCCCGCGATGTCACCCACCCCGGTGCCATCCCGTTGGCACTCGAGGTCACCGACCCGGCCGCGGTGGCGTCCGCCGCCGCGCTGGCGGACGACGTGACCATCCTGATCAACAATGCCGGCGGATACATCGCCGCTCCCTTTCTCGACGGCGACGTAGACGCCGTCCGACGGGAGTTCGAGACCAACTTCTACGGGCCGCTGCGGATGACCCAGGCGTTCGCGCCCGTCATCGAGGCAAACGGCGGCGGACACATCCTCAACGTCGCCTCGGTCCTGTCCTGGTTCGCGCTCGGCGGCTCGTACGCGGCGTCCAAAGCGGCGCTGTGGTCGCTGACCAACTCGCTGCGCCTCGAACTGCGGCCGCGCGGCGTCGGCGTGACCAGCCTGCACGTCGGATACATCGACACTGATATGGCGGCCGCCGTCACCGCTCCGAAGGCAGACCCGCGCGAGGTCGCCGACCTGGCCCTCGACGGCGTCGAGGCCGGCAGGTTCGAGGTTCTCGCGGACGACACCACCCGCCAGGTCAAGGCCGCCCTCGCGGGCGACCTCGCCGCCCTCTACCCACAGCTGGCCGCCTAGACATCCCCACCCGGAGTCCATGACTTTCGGTAGTAGGCCGATCCCCAAGGGTGAGAGCGCCAGCTCCGGGCGGTCGCATGTCGACTGTTACTGGAAGATAAGGTGAGAAAAGTGGTGGTCGACTGGCTGCGCGCTGAGCCCTGGCGCGGGTAGCCCGCACCTCCACCCCACTCGCGGAGCGGAGGCGATGAGACGGACACCCCAGGTGGCGCCGCGCCAGCCCCAGCAGATCCGGGTGTGACGGAACCAGCCGCTTCTGTGGCAATGGCGGTGACGGATCCGGGCACTGGGGCGGCCGGCGTTCTGGACCCGATTCACGACGCGCCAACCGGGCCGCTGCCGGCGTCGATGGTCCTGCCCGAACCCGTCGGACAGCCAGAACCGGTGAGGCCACCCGAACCGATACGGTCGACGGAGGCGGCAGGGCCGACGGGGCCCGCGAGGTCGAGGCGCCGCGCGCCTAGCCGGAACCGGCGCCGCAACGTGCTCGCCGGCGCCGCCTGCGTGGTGGTGCTGATCGTTGGGATCTCGGTGCTGGCGTGGGCGCCCTGGGGCTCGGGCCGCGAGGCACAAGCCGGCCCGGCCGGAGGCGGCCCGCACGGCCGTGGCAAGGACGGGGCGGCAACCGGCCCCGACGGGTCCTCGGTACCGAAATCCGGGAAGTCGGACGACCGCGCGCGCTCGGCCGCCGGCGGGGCCGCCCAGGGGGCGGGCGAACCGGGGCCCGCCGGGCAGGGCATCGGGGCGGCGGACCCCGTCGCCGGTGGTACGAGCGCGGATGTCGGCACGGAACCCGGGTCGGGTTCAGGGTCGGGCTCGGGTGCTGGCTCGTCCGGCGCCACGTCGGGCACGGGCACCGGATCCGGTTCCGGCTCGACCGGCTCCAGTCCCGGCACCACCGCGGCCCGCACCACCGCGCCGGCTCCCTCCGGATCCAGCACCGCGACGAAGAACCCTTACACCGCCGCCCAGGTGTGCGGTTCCGGCTACTCCGAGATCGACAGCCACACCCTGACCAGCGGCTCCACGACGGCGAAGATCGTGTTGATGTACAACGGCAGCAACAACTGTGTGGTGACGCTGAAGGCCGGCGCCGGCGTGGGCACGGCCCAGTCGATGTCGGCATGGGTACAGGCGCAGAACGGCTCGTCGAAGGTGACCGACTCGGGCTCCTACCAGTACTACGCCGGTCCGACCAAGGTGTCCGCGAAGGCGATCTGCGTGAAGTGGGGCGGCAGCCTCGGCAGCGTCTCCTGGGGCAGCGACTGGTCCCACTGCGGCTGACCTGAGTGCTCAACCGGCACCGAGCGACGAGGCCCAGACGGCGCCCCCGCGTGCGCCACTAGTCCAAAGAGTCGCACGACGGAAACTCGCGTTGGCGCGGAACAAGCTCGGTGTTCACGCCGCCTGGCCCGGCCCGAAACGGCGCCGCAGCGCGCCCTCCGGCACGTACCGCCAGTGGGGCAGGTGGGACTCGGCGTACGCGAGCTCGCGGCACAGCTGCTGGGCGCCGTAGGCCGTCAGCAGCGACTCGTCGAGCAGCTCGCCGCGGCCGGCGGCGGCGAGCCCGGCGCGGTACGCGTCGAGGAACTCGCCCTGGACGGTGGCGGTCCAGGCCGCCGCGGCGTCGTCACGCACGTCGGGAGCGTAGCGGCGGACCACATGCCCGACGTTCTCCAGCGACATCAGCATGCCCGCGACATCGAGCGCGGCCGGGTGCCGGGCGGCCCGTTGCCGTGGGCCCAGAGTGGGGTTGCCGTCGAAGTCGATGACGAACAGCGGTCCGCCCTCCGGCGCGCGCAGCAGCTGGCCGACGTGGAAGTCGCCGTGGACGGCGACGAGCGGCGTCCCGGCCGCGTCGCCGAGCGGGTCCAGTGCCTCGGCCATCGCCGCGCGGTGGGCGTCCAGCGACGGTGAGCTCACCCGGGCCAGCAGCCGCCGGGCGTCGGCGAGGGCGTCGGCGGCATACGTCGCCGACGCGCGCTGCGCGGGGGAGCCGGCCAGCGCCAGATGCATCGCCGCCGTCAGGCCGCCGAGCTCAGCCGCGAACGGGCGTGTCGGGTGCTCGGCGACGCCGAGCGCGGCACGGGCCTCCTCGACGCACCAGGTCCAGCCGTCCTCCGCGCCGCGCACGACGTCGACGGCGGTCGCGACCGGCACCCAGTGGCCGTCTGGCGTGCGCCACTCGACGAGGCCCCACAACGCCGGCATCCGGTCGAAGCGGGCGGCGGCGAGCCGGCGCAGCCGGTCGGGGTGCGGGCCGACCAGCGGCTCGGTCGTCCACTTGACCACCGCGGCCTCGCCGACCACCCAGGACTCGTTCGTCTGGTCGGCCGCGATCCGCCGCTCGCTCGGCCCGACAGGCCGGCGAACGCCCCGGGTCAGCCGGAACCCGTCCGGCGGGTCGTCGGGCCCGGCCAGCAGCTCCAGCAGCGCGACTCCCGCGCCGGGGCCGGTCGGCCTCGACCGCCAGACACCGTCCACTTCCTCGACGACGACCGGGAAGCCGTCCACGGGCTACCCCGCCGCCACGGGTCTCGGGCCGCGCGGGGCGTCAGGCATCGTCGCCGCGGGGGTCCCCGGGAGTCGACGTCAACCGGTCCCCGAGGGAGGCGGTTCCGCCCGAGACATGGGCCAGTCCGACCCGCTCGATGACGTCGGCACCCTTGCGCAGGCCGTCCCGGCCCCGGATCGCCTTGCCGGCCGCGGCCGCCCGCGCGCGCAGGTCGCCGTCGGCGAACAGCTGCTCGACCGCGGCCAGCAGCTCGCCGTCGGCGAACCCGTAGGTCGGCAGGCGGATGCCGTAGCCCCGCTCGTGGACGCGCTGGGCGTTGTCGTACTGGTCCCAGAACAGCGGCAGCAGGATCATCGGCTTGCCGAAGTGCATGCACTCGGTCGTCGTGTTGTTGCCGCCATGCGTGATCACCAGGTCGACCTGGGGGATGACCTTTGTCTGGGGCAGCATCGACGCGCCCACCATGTTCGGCGCGAGCGCCAGCTCCTCGGCGCGTGGCCCCAGGCTGACGATCACCTTGTGCTGGGTCGTGCCCAGCACGTCGATGAGCCGCCGCATCAGCCCGATGTCGGCGCTGCCCAGCGAGCCCAGCGAGAGGTAGATGAGCGCCGCGTCGGCGTCGCGGGAGGCGAACTCCGCCGGCAGGTCGTACTGGTCGTCGGTCTCCCGGACGCTGGAGTCCAGTCGGTGCCAGGTCGCGTCGAGTGGCCGGGCATCCGTGTAATCGAGCTCCTCCGGGTACACGTAGAGATTCGCGTGCGCCGAGGTGTGGATGAAGTCGCCGGGCGGCAGCGGGGCGGCACCCTGGGCCCGCACCCACGCGTCGAAGTCCGCTCGCGTCTCCCGGTGCGTCCGGTCGAGCTCGACGAGGTACTCCGCCCACCCCAACCGGTCGCTCTCGGGATATCCGGAGAAGAGCGGCGCGACGTCGGGGCCGCGGACCTCGAGCGGGTTGCAGGAGACGATGCGGACGAAGGCGCCGGCCGCGGTGGTCAGCGCCGGGAAGGCGACGACGTTGTCCTCGACCAGCACGTCCGGTCGGTGCTCGGCGATGATCGCCGCCAGCTGTGCCTCGCAGTACTTCGCCCCGTCGATGAGCGCCTGGTAGGTGGGCTGGATGAAGGTCGCGAGCTGCTCGATCGTCGGCTTGCGGAACTCCGGCGCGGTCTCGTTGATGAAGTCGATCCAGAACTGACCGGCGGCGGCATCCGCCGCGTCCGGGTCCGGCGGCGCGAGGTCGACGAGTGCCTCGACGAACCCGAACGGCGCGAGCTTGCCCTCCCAGGACCGCTCCGCGGCGAACACGACCGTGTGCCCGCGGTCCAGGAGCACCTTCCCCAGCCCGACGCACTGGTTGGTCGGACCGTAGGCCGACTCGGGCATGAACAACACCGTGAGCGTCACCGTGGCTCCCACCGCGATATCCGAGGCCGGGGCGGGGCGGCGCCCGCCAACCGGAGGCGACGACGCTGTCGCGAGGTATCCGGACAACCCAACCATGACATCCTGGTCATCCCGCGCAGAGGCCGCCCGCGAGGTGTGATCACGCCGGCCTGGCGATCAACGACCTGGCGACCAACACGCGCAAACCAGCCACAGAAAGCGACGGCGCCTCTAGCGCGGTGCCAACTCAGCCACGTCCTTGGCCCAGCACCACACCCGCCACGGCCGGTGGCCTGGAGCGCCATCAGCCCCAGGTGATACGCAACCACACGGACCTACCAGATCACGACCTCCCAGATCGGCTTCGCCGATCCGGCAGGGACCCCGTCCGCAAGCTCCGCCAATCCGGCAGGAACCCCGGGTGACGGCGCCATAAGCGCAGCGCCAACCCAGCCACATCCCGACCCAGCACCACACCCGCCACGGCCATACACCTGTATCGGGCACCACGCGGGGAGGACGCCTAGCGTCCGACGGCAAGCGGCGCGTCCAGCGCCCGCGGCCCTTGGCAGATGGGGCACCAGAAGAGGTTGCGGGCGGCCAGCTGCCTGGTCATGACCTCGGTCGAGCAGACGAGGCAGGGCTGGCCGGCGCGGCGGTAGACGTAGACCTCGCCGCCGTGGTCGTCGACGCGGGGCGGGCGGCCCATCGCCTCCGGGGTGTGCTCGGGCCGGACCGTGTCGATCCGGCCGGTCCGGACGCCGTCGGCCATGAGTGCGACCAGGTCGGCCCAGACGGCGTCCCACTGGCCGCGGGCCGTTTCCCTGCCCGGCAGCGACGGGTCTATGCCGGCACGGAAGAGCACCTCGGCCCGGTAGATGTTGCCTGGCCCCGCGACCACGGTCTGGTCCATGAGGAGAACGGCCATCGACGTGCGGCTGCGACTGATCTTGCGCCAGGCGGCTTCCGGGTCGGCGTCGGCGCGCAGCGGGTCGGGCCCGAGCCGGTCGCGCAGAGCCTTCACCTCGCCCGGCCCCAGCAGCTCGCACGCGTTCGGGCCGCGCAGGTCGGCGTAGCCGGCGCTGCTGGCGAGCCGCAGCCGGACGGCTCCCGTCGGCGCCGGAGCCGGCGGTGGGCCGAGGGCGTACTTGCCGTAGATGCCGAGGTGCACGTGCAGGACCTGGTCGTCGTCGAACCGCAGCAGCAGGTGCTTCCCGTGTGCCTCGGCCTCGTCGAGGACCCGCCCGTCTACCCGGCGCGCTCCGTCGGCGAACCGTCCCTGCGGGCTCGTCGCCGCGACCGGCCGGCCACGGAACATGTCCCGGTGGACCGCGGCGAGCCTGTGGGTGGTGTGACCTTCCGGCATGGCCGGCCGAGCATATCGACCCACCGGCGAACCGCGCCGCGCGCCGGTGGTCGACGTCACTCGGTCTGCGCTGTCGTGCTGGGCGGACCAGGGTCGGCCGGTGCCGGTGCCGGTGCCGGTGCCGGTGCCGGTGCCGGTGCCGGTGCCGGTGGCGCTGCGGGTGCGGGTGCAGGTGGGGGCGGTGGTTTGGTGGGTCGTCGCCGATAGAGGCACACGATGCTCGCGGCCAGCGCCAGCCAGGCGACGCCGAGGGACCAGCCGCCGGCGACGTCGCTGGGCCAGTGGACGCCCAGGTAGACACGGGACAGCCCGACCGCGACGGCGAGGACCGCCGCCCCGGCGCTGACGACCGCGACGGCGATCCGGCCGCCGGACAGCAGTCGCAGCAGGAGGACGGCCGCCAGGCCATAGCCGATCGTCGCCATCGTGGTGTGGCCGGACGGGAAGGCGTAACCACCAGGGTGGACGAGCCACAGCGCCTGTGGTGGCCGTGGGCGGGCGATCACCTGGTTGATCGCCACCCGCACCGTCTGGCCCGCCCAGAGCAGCGCGATCGCGCCGACGGGCAGCACCCACTGCCGGGTCCGCCACCACAGCGCCGCGCCGAGGGCGGCCACCACCCCGTAGACGACCGGCGCGGCGCCCAGGTTGGTGACGGTGCGGGCGAGCGGCGTGAGCCAGCCGGCGCGCTGGCCGATGACGTCCCGCTGCAGGCGGGCATCGGCACTGATCACGCCGCGGCCCTCCTCCACGTCCTCGACGAGACCGCCGAAGATCCATCCGCTGGCGGCGAGAACCAGCAGGGAGACGACCAGCGCGCGACCGGGCCGGAGCACCCAGCTCAGGTGGCGGGCCGCCCAGCCACGCAGCCGCTCCGACCGGCGGGCGGCCCGGTAGACGAGGGCGAGGAGGATCACGGCGAGCAGCCCGCCGGAGACCAGGCTGAGCGGCTCACTCGCTGACCACTCCTCCCGCGTCGGCTCGGGCATCATCTGGCCCCCGGATGCGGCGCCCGAGGGGACATGCGGCCACGCGCACCGCCAGCTCCCCATGCCTACTACCTTGTTCCTGACTTTTTCCTTGCCTCCGGCTTGTTCGTTCCCTCCGTCGAATCGACGCGACGTCGCATCTTCGTGTCGCTCTGGACCATAACCGGAGGTGGATCTTCCGCCTGCTGCTGGTCGCGCTGGGCACGCTGGTCGTCGGCGCACTGATCGACGCCGTCACGGACAACATCCCGCTGGGGATCAGCCTGCTGGCCGTGCTGCTGCCGTGGGAGCGGGTGGGAGCGGGGATCGCCACGATCAGCGCGATGATGGGCGTCGGCGCCGCGGTCGGCCTGCCGCTCGCCGGCCTGATCGCCCAGCATCTCGGCTATCACCCGCTGTTCGGCATCTGCGCCGCCGCCGGCGTCCTGGCCGCGATCGCCGCGCTCGCGGTCCCGAACCGCCGCGTCGAGGCCTACTGAGGTCGCGGCTCTGCGCGGTGGCGCGCGAGGCGCGAGGCGCGCTCGCGCCGCTCAGTGGCGGCGGGCGCCGACCGGGGTGAGGTGGCGGGTGAACCAGTCGCGCGCGAGCGCGGCGACGGACTCCAGGGCACCCGGCTCCTCGAACAGATGGGTCGCTCCCGGGACGACCACGACCTCTGCCTCGTGCCGCAGCAGCTGCGCCGCGCGGTTGTTGAGCTCGAGGACCGCCTCGTCGTCGCCCCCGACGATGAGCAGGGCAGGGGCAGCCACCCTGGGTAGCCGCGACGCGGCGAGATCGGGCCGCCCACCCCGGGAGACGACGGCACCGATGACGGAACCAAGCTCGGCCGCCGCCCACAGCGCGGCGGCGGCGCCGGTGCTCGCCCCGAAGTAGCCGACGGCGGGGCAGAAGGTGCCCAGCTCGCCCCGAAGCCAGCCGGTCACCTCGACGAGCCGGCGGCCGAGCAGGTCGATGTCGAACACGTTCGCTCGTTCGTCCTCCTCGGCGGAGGTGAGCAGGTCGAACAGCAGCGTGGCGAGCCCCGCGTCGGTGAGCATGTCGGAGACGTACCGGTTGCGCGGGCTGTGCCGGCTGCTGCCGCTGCCGTGCGCGAACACGACCACGGCTTCGGCTCCTTCGGGAACAGTGAGCTGGCCGCCCAGACGCGCCGTGCCGGCGGGAATCTCGACCTCCACCCCCGGCTGGCGCGCCAGCCGCTGGCCGGCCTTCGCTCGGTCGGAAAAGGTCATTGCGGGCCACCTCCTCGGTGTCGAGGGATGTGTGTCGTCGGGTGGGCCGAGCTGCCGCCTCGGGCCTCGGCCAGCCCGAAGGCGCCAGCCCGAAGGCGTCGATCGCCCGCCCGGAGGCCAGCCCGGGCGGGGCGCTATCCGTCTACCCGCGGGTAGCGGAGCAGGCCGGCGAGCCCGTCGGTGGGCCCGTCCGAGAGGTCCGGCGACAGGACGTGCACGGTGGCGCCCGTACCGAGCGCGGCGCGCACGGCCACGTCGGCGAGCCGGCCGCGCGACGGCGAGCCGACCAGGCTCGCGAGCGTCGCGGGCTCGGCGGCGACGTCGGTCGGGTCCGGGCCGAACCAGGCCACCCGGTCGTCGCCCGGGTCGTCGACGACGAGGAGGGTGCCCACCTGGGATCTGGAGAGGGCGGCGAGGGTCGCCGGAGTGCCCTCGACGGCGCGGCCATGCGCGCGGTCCTCGGCGAGGCGCCCCAGCAGTTCGACGGTCCGCGACTGGGCCAACGCGCCGACCAGGTCACGGACCTCCTGCTCGTGCTTCCGGCCGCCGCGGCTGGGGTGGCGGCTGCCGTGCTCCAGCTGGTGGACGAGCGGGCTGACCCGGGGCGGGAGGTGCTCCCGAACCAGCTGGACGGCCCGCGAGTCGCCTCCCAGCGCGACCGCCGCGGCGTTGACCTGTTCGGTCAGCCGCGTCACCGCCTCCGCCACCTGGGCCGCGTTGTGCGCCCACGAGTCCTCCGCGCGGTCCTGGTAGCGGCGCTGTGACCAGCCGCCGGGCGCGTTGCGCTCGATCTCATCGTCGGTGCCCTCGACCTCGGCGAAGATGCGCGACCCGTCCATCTCCACTCGTAGGTCGGCTCCGGTCCGGTCCGCGAGCGCGACCACGCATGGCACTGTCCGCTGCTCGTAGGCGAGCAGTGGCAGAGCGCAGGGCAGCTGCGCCCACATCCCCCGGTCCCCGAGCTGTTCGGACACCTGCTGTCGCGACACGACCCGGCCATCGGCCGCGAACGCCGCGAGAGCGACATCCGTGGGTCCGACCGAGTGCACGGTCTCGTCCAGCGCGGCGAGTGTCGCGCCGTCGGTGCCCTCCGCGGCCAGCCGGTCGCGCAGGCCACGCCACCGCAGCGCCCGCTCATGCTCGATGTCGTCGAGGTTGTCCGCCATGCCCAGGTAAAGAGTCGCGATCGGGCCGGTCGTGGCGATAAGCCGTCCGATGTTCATGTCCGCGGTCACGAGGGCAGTCACTACGGCCTCCTCACTTCGTCCAGACTTCGAGCCCTTACCCGGCTTGGCCGGCGATAGTGCGCTCGTGCCGGAGTGGGGCCGCGCGAGCGGAGTAGGTGAAATCCGGTCGACGCGGGCGCTCCGGATCTGTTCAGATCGGGACGTGGAATCAGGGAAGACGGCGCCCGGCACGCGGTTCACACTGGTGTTCGACGCGGACGACACGCTGTGGGAGAACAACATCCGCTTCGAGCGGGTGATCGCCGACTACCTGGAGTGGCTGGCCCATCCAACGCTGGAGCGGACCGCGCTGCGCACGATGCTCAACGACGTCGAGGCGGCGAACGCGGCGGCTCACGGCTACGGGACCAAGGTGTTCCTGCGCAGCCTGCACGACCTGTTCGAGCGCCTCTGGGAACGTCCCGCGGACGCCGGGGAACGACGCGAGATCGACGAGCTCGCGGCCGCCCTCCTGGACCACCGCGTCGAGCTGATGCCCGGGGTCGCGGAGACGCTACGTGAGCTTGGTGGTCGACACGAGCTCGCGCTGCTCACCAAGGGAGTTCCGGAGGAGCAGCAGGCCAAGATCGACGCCTCGGGCCTCGCGCCGTGTTTCGGGGTGGGCACCTACATCGTGGCCGAGAAGAACAACGAGGCCTACGAGCTGCTGGCGCGCGAGCTGGCCCTGGACCCCGCGGCGACGTGGATGATCGGGAACTCGCCGAAGTCCGACATCCTGCCCGCCCGCGCCGCCGGGTGGGGGGCTGTCTTCATCCCGAACACGAACACGTGGGCGCTGGAACACGCGGAGCTCGACGCCGCCGACCCGGGCGTGCTCCAGCTCCGGACGTTCGGCGAGCTGTTGCGCCACTTCTGACGGCCGCCCGCCGCGGGCTGTGAGCCGCGGGCTGTGAGCGGCACTGGAAACAGGCTGTCGGGCCGGCCGCGGCTGTCGGCGGCGACCAGCCGCGGTCCGCGGCGCGAGGAGGTGATGGCTCACGCGGCCAGTAGTTCGCCAATCCGGGTGACGGCGGGCCGGGAGTGCAGGTGCAGCCGGTTCATGTCCAGCCCCTCGTCGCCCAGGACCACGAGCAGGCTCGTCTCGCGGACGGCGTAGACCACGATGTGGCCACCCTCGCAGCGGGTGATCACCTCTCGCAGCTCGCCCATGCCCACTTCCGCCCCGGTGCTCTTTCCCAGGCCGAGGGCGACGGCGGCCATGGCGGCCAGCACCTCCGGCCGGACGTCGCTCGCGTCGTGGGCGATCAGCAGACCGTCCACCGACGCGACCGCGCTGTTCGTCACCCCGGTAACGTGCTCACGCAGCGCCGTGAGCTCCGCCAGAATGGTCTCGGTATTCATTCGACGTACTCATCGCATTCTTGGTAGGGCCGCCCGATGGAGTACCAGATAATTGCTCGCCAAGAGCCGTGCCGACGCCGCGGGCGCTTCGGCGCGGCTCGCCGTGCCTTCCTGTGGCGCGGTGGCCACCACATTCGGGCAGACGTGTGAGCCGAAGCGCCGACGGCAGGTCGAAACCTCCCGTCAAGCGACGGGAGGTAGTACCGCGGCCTCTCCGGCCGGCGGGCCCTGCCTATCGGCCGTCAGACGCTCAGCTCACGTTCGATCGACCGGAGGCCATGACGGGCGAGCGCGAGGTTGGAGCGGGAGCGGTCCAGCGCGAGGTAGAGGAACAACCGGTTCTCCCCGCGGCTGAGGAGCCGGATGAGATGGTACTGCCGTTCCAGGGTGATCAGGATGTCCTCGATGACGTCGCGCACACCCAGGGCCTCCAGGGTCCTGGCCTTGGCACGGACCACGTCGGTGTTGCCCGCCGCGGCGATCTCGAGGTTCAGCGTGCGCCCGCCGCCCGCCGCGCCCAGCATCATCCCGCTCTCGTAGTCGACCAGTGCCGCCCCGAGTGCCCCGTCGATCGCCATCGCTTCCTTGAGGGCGGTCTCGATGTCCATTTCGCCACTTTCCGTCCCGGAGCAAACCCGCGGTTGTGATTAGAGAGGGTTTGCTCTGGGGCAATTTTCCGGCGCTTGTGTGCTCGTTGGGTCAGTCGATAGCACTTGGATACTCGTGACCATATCCTTTGCTTCGTCGACCTTGTTGTCGACCGACACGTTTGGGTAGGTAGCATGACGGGACTAATTTGTGACGGATAGTCTGCTGTTCCTCACCACTTTGTCCCGCCTCGGTGACGAACAGTTCACGGGAACGCTTCGGGTCGAGAGCGCCCGGGTCGGCGGCATGATCGTGTTCCATTCGGGTCTGGTCATCGCGGCTGAGACCGCCGCCGCGCCCGGGCTGGAGCCGCTGCTGCTCCGGTCGGGCCGGATCTCCGGTGAGGACTGGACGGAAACCTTCGCGCAGGCCGCGCCGGAGGGACGCCTGCGCGCCGCGCTGGTGGAACGCGGGCTGCTGGGGAGCGCCTCCGTACAGGTGCTGACACAGACCGCCGCCATGGACGCCGTGTTCGCCCTCGCGGTCGCGGAGGTCCACACCTGCTCGCCGGATCCGGCCGGGCCCGGCCTGCCACCCCTCGTGCCCCTCGTGCCCGGGATGGACGTCGGTCGAGTGGTGCGTGAGACGCGCCGCCGGGTGGACATCGCGGCCGAATGGCGGGAGCGCGGTCTGGACCCGTGGGTACGGCCGCATCCCACGGCCTCGGCCCCGCCGATCAATGAGGACCGGGCGGAGGTCCTCACCCGCGTCAACGGCCGGCGGACGTGCCGGGACATCGCGTTCCTGCTCGGCCGTGGCCTGTTCGCCGTCATGTCGGATCTCAGGCTCCTGCTCGAGGACGGCCAGATCGCCCTGCAACCGCTCATGCCCGCCGCCACCGGCACGCCGCCTCAGCAGCCTCGGCCGGCCGGCCCGATCAGCGCCTCGTCCCCGATCGCGGTGGGTCGCCCCGGCGCCGATGAAGGCCTGGAGCTGGTCGTCGAATCCACGGACGGAGAGGCCGCTCCCCGGCGCCGTCTCCTCCACCGGAGGAACACGGGCGGCCCCTCGTGACGGAGGGTGTCGCCCGCGGTCGTCGCCGCGTGGTACCTGCTGGCCACGCGTTCGGCGAGCCAGCCACCGGGGCCGGTGGTGCTGGCAGGCCAATGGGCATCCGGGGGCCGTCCGGCGAGCGACAGGCCGGCCACGGCGGTGCTCCGCCCGGGTGATGCTCCGTCCGCCCCGAACCGGCCCGCACCCCGCGGGCCCTCACCTCGGGTGACGGGCGCGAATCACGGGAGGAACGCCGCCATGTCCACGTCCGACCACCTGCAGACCATCCGCCTCCTGCACAACGCGATGCGGGTCGAGTACGGCAGGCTCGCCGCCGTGGCCCGCGCGCCGCGTGACGCCGCGCACGCCGCGCTCATCGAGGACCAGATCGCCCTGACGCTGCGGACGCTGCACCACCACCACACCGCCGAGGACAAGCGCTTCTGGCCGGTGCTGCGTGCCCGGGTGCCGTACGCCGTCGCCGGGCTCGACCGGCTGGAGGCCCAGCACGCCGAGATCGACCCGCTGGTCACCATCGCGGGCGACACCACCATCCCGCTCTCGCAGCGCGCGGGGGTGCTCGCCGAGCTCCAGAAGTTGATCAACGTGCACCTCCACGAGGAGGAGGCGGTGGCGTTCCCGCTCATCCTGGAGCAGATCACGCCGGCCGAGTTCGAGGAGATCGACAAGGACGTGCGGCAGGGCTTCAACCGCCGCGACATCCCGGTCCTCTACGGCTGGCTCGCGAGTGTGGCCGACGCCCCGATGCGCGCCGCCGTGCTGGCGACGGTCCCCTTCGTTCCGCGCCTGTTGTTCAAGCTCATCTGGGCGCCTTCCTACCAGCGCCGCGCAGGCCGCCTCTACGCCGGCACCGCGGCTTCCGGCGCGGTTCCCGAGCGGGTGGCCCCCAGCCAGGTGGCGTGACCTGGCCGGCGCGTCCTCCTTTCCCGATCCGCTTCCCCCGCGGTCACCGCCGGGCCGGCGGCCGTAGTGAAGTCGTCTGGCCGGGAGGTTTCGGCGGGAACGCCATGGTCCCGCGTGTTCCCGGTGATCGTCCGGGTGGTTTGGGCGGTATCGTTTGCTGCATGACAAACAACGGGGAACGTCACCTTCGAGCGGTCCATGAGGACTGGCGCTCCGTCGCCACCGCGCTGGGCGCGCGGATGTCGACCCAGCGGGTCAGCCAGCAGGAACTGGCGCTCGCGGCCGGAGTCTCGGTCGCGACGCTGCGGGTACTCCAGCGCGGCAATGGCGACCGGCGCGTGCAGAACTCGACGTTGTCCGCGGTCTCGCGGGCGCTCGACTGGCCCGACGATCACCTCGTTCGTGTGCTGCTCGGTGATCAGTATCCGGAACTGGCCACCGGCGAGGGACCGGCCCCCGGGGCCCGGGTGACGCGACAGGCGGCTGTCACCGCCCGGCCCGACCTGCCCGAGCAGATCCTGCATGCCCTGCGCCGCATCGAACGGCGGGTCGACGACATCGCCCGCCACCTGGTGAAGGCCTGAGGCGGCGGCCAGGCCGAGGTCTCAGGCCGTTTCGAACACGGGGACCAGCGTGCCGCCACGCTGCTCCATGAGGACACGCACCGGCATGCCGATGGTGACCTCCTCCGGCGCGCAGCCGACGATGTTGCTGACGAGGCGGAGGCCGGGCTGCTCGGCGAGCTCGACGATGGCGATCACGTAGGGCACCGGCACGGCCGGGTGGAACGCGTGATGGTTGACGGTGAAGGTGAAGACCGTGGCGTCGCCGCTCACCGGCTCGGCTACCAGCTCTCCAGCGCACTCCGGGCAGCGTTTGGTCTCGGGATGGATCCAGCGCCGGCAGTCCACACACCGATAGATCAGAAGCTGGCTGTCCGCGTCGACTGCCGGCGTCGTCATGAGGCCTCCGGATTCGGGATCAGCGCCGATCGGTCGTGGGCAACGCCCTTGTTCTTCAGACCGTAGGACACCGGTCGGATTCGTGCCTGTTTCGCACGTCGCACATCGCACATCGGGTGACTGCGTCGTGGCGGCGGGCATAGCGTCACGCCATGACCGGACTGCCGGAGCGGCGCGCCATCATCTCGGGAGTCGGGATCTCGCGGATCGGCCGACGTACCGGAATCCCGGGGACGGACCTCACGGCGGAGGCGTCCCGACAGGCGATAGCCGATGCCGGGCTACTGCCCACCGACATCGACGGCGTCGCCACCCTGGGCGACACTCCGCTGGAGGAGGCGTGCGCGGCCCTGGGGCTGGCGCCGACCTACCTCGGGGGCGACGTCGACACCGGTGGGCTGCTCTCGCCAGTGATGTCGGCCGTGATCGCGGTCGCCACCGGACGCGCTCGTCATGTGCTGGTCTACCGCACCGTCCAGATGATGGGCGGTGCCGTGCTCCCCGGCGGCGAGGCGCCCCACCTCGACGGCGCCGGTGGGACCGGCGACGCGGGCAGACCGGACGCGGGCAGACCGGAAGCGGACAGATTCGAGGTCGTGGAATCCGCGGCGTCCGCACCCGCCCGGGCTTACCCGCCGCGGAATGGGCTGGCAGCCGGGCTGGACGAGCTGATGACATACCACGCCTACTCGGCGGCGAACTGGTTGGCAATGCACTGCCGCCGGCATATGCATCTATACGGCACGACCAAGGAACAGCTCGGCATTTTGGCCATTAACAGCCGGCGCAACGCCGGGCTGAACCCGTTGGCCGTTTACCGAGACCCGATCACGCTTCACGACTATGTCTCCGCGCGGAAGGTGTCCGAACCGTTCGGGCTGCTGGACTGTGACGTGCCGATCGACGGGTCGGTCGCGGTCGTTGTGTCCGTGGCCGACCACGCCTCGGCGTGCGAGCACCCGGTCCGGATCGAGGCGATGGGTGGGTCCACAGGCCCCGGTGGCTGGTACATGCGGCCTGACTACCCGAACATGGCGTCGGTCGACGCGGCGGCCCAGATGTGGTCGCATACCGATCTCCGGCCGGTCGACGTCGACTTCGCCGAGCTGTACGACGGGTTCACATTCCTGACCCTCGCCTGGCTCGAGGCCTTCGGATTCTGCGGCGAGGGCGAATCCGGGCCATTCGTCGGGGACCCCGAAAAGATCGCCCTGGAGGGGAGCCTTCCGCTCAACACCTACGGCGGGCAGCTCTCGGCCGGCCGGATGCACGGCTACTGGCTTCTCCACGAGGCCTGCGTGCAGCTTCGCGGCCAGGCCGGCGACCGCCAGGTCGCCCGCCATCGGGTCGCCGCTGTCGGCGCCGGCGGCGGCCCCATAGCCGGAGCCCTCCTCCTCACCGCCGGGTAGGCACCTGGCCAGGAATCCGGGATCCGGGCCTAGACGGCCGCGTGATCCCGCGGCACCCGGGTCGCTCGGCGCAGGCCCAGGCCACCGAGCCGGAACTACGGGGCCGGCTGGGCCAGCGGGGCGGTGAAGAGGCGGGCGGCGGCGTGGGCCTGGTCGATGGCGATACGCCAGGCCGTGCCGACAACGGAACCGACCGATTCCGGCGAGGGCCACAGGAGGCACGCGGGCGGGACGCAGATCCGGTAGGTGAGCGTCCCCGTCTTGTCATGCGCGATCCACGCACCGCAGGTCGCCATCGGAGGGAGGCCGCCGACGGCGGTGAGCGCCGCGGCAAGCTCGGCGTCGCCCGCCTGCCGGTCGGTGAGATCCGAGTCCCCGAGCCCACCGGGACGGCCCGCCTGCGCCAGCCGGGTGAGTCCGGCGGCCGACGTGACGCCGGGGTCGAGGTGGACGTCGAGAACCATCACGCCGGAGCCGTAGAACGGATGGTCGATGGGATAAGGCGGGGCGAGGATGGCGACGGCGCCGCGTGCTCGCCGTCCAAGCCCCAGCTCCCCCGCGAGTGCCAGCCCGATGTCGGTCTCGGCCTCGGAGCCGAACCCGAGACCCGCGTCCGGGCCCGTACCCGACCCGTCTTCCTGGGCCGACCAGCCCGAAGGGCTGGCATCGTCCCCCGGTCCGGGAAGCTGGCGCGCCGCGGGGCCGCCGGGCTCGGTGGACACGCTCGGTTCGGCGAGCACGAGAAAACCCGCGCCGTCGCCGTCGTCGGCGATCAGGCCGTCGAACAACAGCCGGTCGAGGGCGTCGCGGACGTGACTGTCCCGGAACGCGTTCCCCAGGTGGCCAGGCACAGTGAGAGGCGGGGGCCCCGGCTGGCCCTGCTCGACGACGACGCTCAGGTCGGGCAGCCAGGTGCGGCTGCCGGACGTCAGCGCGGTGAGCAGCAGCGACAGCGGCCCGCGCAGGCCGTCGAGCCGGGCGTCGATCCGGGTGAGCATGTGAGGACGGCCCGGGTCGCTGGTCGGTTGCGCGAGCCGCGGCGAGCTCATCAGCTCCTCGTGCGCCGGCGGCGTGTAGGGGCGTACCAGCTCGATGACGACCACCTCCCCCGTGTCGTCAGCGGGGGTGGGAAAGCCGATCGACGTGGCCAGGCCCTCGGATGCCGAAGTGCCGTTGGACGCCGAAGTGCCGTTGGACGGGGAAGTGCCGTTGGACGGGGAAGTGCCGTTGGACGGGGGGGTGCCGTTGGACGGGGAAATGCCGTTGGACGCGGGAGCGTCGGGGAAGGCCGGAGTGCTGGTACGGCCGGCGGCGCGGGCCGTGAGCGTCAGCCCCGACGGGTAGTCGAGCACGGCGCGGAACGTGCCGAACAACGACGGCAGCCCGGCGGCCAGCTCCTGCGCGCCGCGGGTGTCGGTGAGCGGCGCCACGGGTGAGTCGGCGAGGCTGACGAAGACGATCCACTGCTGGAGACGCAGCAGCTTCCCGAGCGCCGCGGACAGCTCGTCGGGATGCTCGCCGAGCAGCGTCTCCGGGAAGAACCAGGTGGTCAGGCACGGGGTGTCGGTCGCGTCCAGGCCCCAGCCGCCGACCACGGTGAGATCGTCGACCGTCGCCTCGGCGAGCAGCGCCCGGTTGCGGTCGTTGCACCAGGCGGCCCGGTCGTCGACATCGCCGGGCAGGTAGTCCAGGTAGGTACGTGCTCGTATCCCCGGCCCGAGCTCCGGGTGCTCGGTCACGATCAGCTCGCCGCGGCCGCGCGCGGCCGGGCCCGACGGGTCGAAGGTGCGGGTCCACCACTCGGCGGTGAGCGCGCGGCCGGGCTGGTGGCTGGTGACGCGGTGTGGGGGTGCCATCAGCGCCGTCAGCGCGACCGGAAGCACGAGGGGGCGTACCTGAGCGTCCGGCATGGTTTCGCGCGCCCGCTCACGGATGTCGGGCAGCACGTCGAACAGCACGTCGCGGCTGGGGCGGGGACCGCTGGTCGGGTGCGCCGACGCGGCCGCGACGGCGCCCTGCCCGGGGCCGCCGAGCCGGGTGAGCTCGACGGCCGCCTCCGCGGCGCGTACCAGCTGGTCGATCGCGATCAGCCGTGCCCAGATCCGGTCAGGCGTCCAGGCCATCGGTCCGACATGAATCCTGGCGACGGCCTCGACGGTGCCGGCCGCCGGGTCGAGGACCAGGGCCGAGCGGCCGTCCTCGGCGTTGCGGCGGGCGAGCAGCCGCAACAGGTCGGGGGTCGCCCGCGCGCCGGTCGCCACCTCGGTCGCGATGCGCAGCGAGCCGGCGCGCCGGCCGTCGGGCACGGGCCGCGGCGTCATCCGGACACGCTGCCGCCCGCGATGCGGCCACCAGTCGAAACCGGCGCCGTCCATCACGGACCATTCGACGTCCGGGCCGACCAGTCCGGAGTAGAGCGTGTCCAGCACCAGCGCCGGCTCGTCGCCGCCGGCGATGCTCGCCGCGAAGGCGAGTCCCGCTGGTTGCCGGGAGGCCGGGCCGACCGGGCGACGGTCGAACCGGGTGAGATCCTCGTCCGTGAGCAGCAGCCGGCGGGCGAGCAGCGACGCGCCGGCGGTGGCCAGCAGAATCTCGCGCAGCAGCCCCTGAGCCCTCAGCTGGCTGGTGGAGGCGAGCGCGTTCGGCAGGAAGAGCTGCCAGGTCGGTTGGTCGCCGTGCATGACCCAGGCCCCGATGCCGTGCGCGCCGCCCGGGTCGGCCACGTCCTGGCGGTTGAGCGCGGCCAGCAGCCCCGCGACGTCGTCGCCTGGCCGCAGGTGAACCGGTGTCCGCATACTGATGACCAGGCCCTCGCCGGCCAGCGGATGCGGGTCCTGCCGACTGGCACGTACGACGCTCGTCAGCGAGCCCGCCGTCTCCCGCGCCGCCACGACCTCCACGGGACGGTCGTCCGGGACCTGGAACGGCCCCCAGCCGAACGGCACCTCGCACCGGAAGCCGCGCCCGTCGCCCGAGCCCCAGACCGGGCCGCCGTCGATCTCCTGGTCGTAGCGCAGCTCGTCGAACGCGGTCAGCAGCCCCCGCCACAGCAAGGTGTTGTCGGTCTCGGCGTCGGCATGCAGCGTGTCGTGATACTGCGTGACCCGGTGCCGGCCCGGACGGGAGTGCCCCTCCTCGTCGCGGTACACGAACGGGACCCCGGCGACCTCGTCGTGGAGCCCGGCGTCCAGCGCGCCGACCGCCACCGCGATCTGGTCGCCGACCGTGGCGACGGCGAGCTCGGCCAGCACGGCCCCGCCCTCCTCGCCGAGGATCTCGTCGACGTCGGTGTCCTCGTCCTCCTCCTCGTCCTCCTCGTCGCGGGGCTGCTCGCGCCGCCCGACGACGAACGAGCAGGACAGGTAGAGCACGTTGCTCTGGTCGTCTTCACCGCCGGGCTCGGGCTCGTCGCCCTCGTCCGCCGGCGGCCCGCCACTGGGCGCTTCGGGCTCTCCCGGAACGGAGGCCTGATCGACTTCGTCCTGGCCCGGGAGGGCCACCAGGTACGCCGGGCTCGCGTCGAGCGGCGGCGCCTGCCCGGTCGGTTCGTCGCCGTGGAACACGGCCCGGAGCGAGATGCCGCCGCCCGGGCCGTCGTCCTCGTTTTCGTCCTCGTCCTCGTCGTCGTCCGTTTCGTCCCGGTAGGGAATGGCGGGCCAGGGGCCGGCCAGCCAGCGGTTGAGGGTGCTCTCGCCGTTGCGCCGCCGGCACAGCGCGGCCGCCCGCGCGAGGTCGTCGACGGTCGCGACCGGCGTCGTGACCCGCAGCACCGCGACCGACGACGCGCCGCCGGGCACCGGGAGAAGCTCGAGCAGGGTGCCGAGCTCGCTGTGTCGCCAGACCAGCCCGGTTCCGCCCGGGCCCTGGCCGATCCACTCGTCCTCGGCGCCCAGCTGGCGCAGGACGTGCTCGCGCAGCCGCGCGGCGAGCGGGAGCCCGGTGTTGAACCCCACCGCGTCACTCATTGCCGCCCCCGTGGTCCCGCGGGGTGGTCGAGGCGTCCCCCTTGGCCGCGCTCGCGGGCCGGGGGGACGCGGGCTCGTCCGCTGGAGAGACGGGCGCGGCGTCCGAGGTGGGCGTGGCGCCCGACGGCGTCGTCGGGCCAGTGGGGGACGCCCCGCCCGACGGCGTCGCAGGACCGGCGGGGGAGACGGCCGGCTGGCCGGGTTCCGCCGGGTCGGTCCCCGCCGACGGCGCGTCGCCCGCCTGGTCCCTGGCCCTGGCGATCGCCGCGGCCTCCGCGGCTTCGGCCTCGGCGGCGAGGGCAGTCTCCAGCGCCGCGCCCGCCTCGGTCGTCGACGCGTCGGCCCGCGGCCGGGCCGCCAGCGGGTCGGGCAGCGGCGCCGCGGTGCGGGAGACACGCCAGCCGAGCTCCCGCGGCGTGACCAGCTCGTCGCAGGGTACGAGCGACCACGCCGCCGGTGTCCACTCGAAGATCGCGTCCTGTTCGAACTCGGCGCCCAGCGCCCGCGCCCGTGCCCTGGTCAGGCCGGCGACGGCGATGCTGAGCTCGGTGTTCTTCTCGTCGCCGCCGACGGCCGGCCAGGAGGGCAGGCCGGTCGCGGCGACCCTGCCAGCCAGCGCCCGCTGCCGGCTGGCGTTCTCATGCGGGCGCAGCGGCCGGGAACGCGGGT
This sequence comes from Pseudofrankia coriaricola, assembly GCF_032027725.1. Taxonomy (NCBI): domain Bacteria; kingdom Bacillati; phylum Actinomycetota; class Actinomycetes; order Frankiales; family Frankiaceae; genus Pseudofrankia; species Pseudofrankia coriaricola. The sequence goes on from NZ_JASNFO010000060.1 coordinate 55,172, forward strand.
TGAACGCCGTGAGGACGTGGACACGCTCGACGTCGGAGAACGGGAAGTCACCCTCGGTGGTGCCGCGGGCCGCGGGGGCGACCACCACAGTCGCGGCGCCGACGCCGACGCGGACCCGGGTCGGCCGGTAGCCGGCGAGCCGCCTCTCCACGTCCGTCGCGGCGCGCAGCCGGCCGAAGGCATCGTCCAGTCGCGCGACCTCCGGTCGGCGCCAGTCCGGGTCGTGGGACAGCAGGTCCCGCCGACGGTCGAGGTACGAACGGGAGGCGGCCGCGGCTGTGGCCCCGGGCTGGGCGCCCAGGAGCGCCAACAACTCGGCACGGCCAGGATTCGGACGCATCGACACGTATACCTCCGGGGGCCTCGGTGGACCCCCGTGCCCATGTCGGCTCGGGAGATCCGCGTTATCGCCGCCAGCCGTCGCCGACGACGATCAGGTCGTTCCCTGGGGCACCTTGCGCGAAGGTTGCCGGACGACGAGCCAGGTCTTGACGCCATCCTCTTGACCGCGCCCTAGATTAGGACCTCCGTATACGTATCGCAAGGTTTGTGCTGCCCGTGCTGGATCCACTGAATGCAGTGTGATGGTACCGGCGTGGTCTGACAGATTTTTCCCGCACTCGGTGCCGCCCTGCCCAGCTCCGAGCGGAGGACCGCCGGACGCGCGCGCCGGACGCGCGCGGCCGACACGCCCCCGGAACACCCTGGCCCCGGCCCTGGCCGACGCGGCCGCGGCGATGACGGCCCGCTCAGGGCGCGCCGGTCGGCGAGGTATCGGTAGGCGGAACGGTGGCCGGGGGCCCGGTCGTGGAACCGGGGGAGCTGGGCGCGTCCGGTGCCTTCGCGACGGTCAACGTGACGCTCGAGCCGCGCCGCACAGTGCCGGACTCCGGCGTCTGCGCGAGCACCGTGCCGACCGGCTGGTCGCTGGTCTGCCGGACCACGACCACGTCGAGGCCATATGAGTTGAGCGTCTTCTCTGCCTGCGCCCGTTGGGAATTGACCGTGTACGGGACCGTCACCTGCGTGCTGACGACCGTGATCGTCACCTTGCTGTGCAGCGCGACCTGACTGCCCGACACCGGGTCGACCGTCTCCACCAGGCCGGGCCCGACGCCCGACGGCCCGGTGTCATACCTGACCGTGACGACGAGTCCGGCGGCTTCCAGCGCCGCGCGTGCCTCCGCCTCCGGCCGGCCCGCGACGTCGTTCACGGTGGTGTGCCCCGGGCCGGTCGACACGGTCAGCGTCACGGTCGCGTTCTTGGCTGTCGAGCCGCCGGCGGGCGGGTCCGTGGCGGTCACCATGCCGGCCGCGGCGGAACTCGCCGCATAGTCGAGCGCGATGTCGGTGAAGCCGGCGGCCCGCACGGTCGTCTGCGCCTGGTCGGCGGGCTGCCCGACGACGTCCGGCATCTTCGCCAACGACCGGGTGCCGCTCGGGACGATGACCGTGATCGTCACCGTCGAGCCGGCCGCCACCTCGCTGCGGGCGACCGGGTTCACGGCGGCGACCCGCCCGGGACCGACCACGGCCGGGCCAGTGCTCGTCCGCACCACGACGGTGAGGCCGGCGTCCTGCAGGGTCCCCCTCGCCGCGGACTCGGTCAGCCCGACGACCTCGGGCACCCTGATGGACTCCAGGCCGGCCGACACGACGAGCGTGATCGTCTCCGTCGCCTCCAGCTGGCTGTCCCCACCGGGCCGGACCTGCAGCACGGTGCCCTTCACCTTGATGTTCGGCGTCATCTCCCGGCGGACGTGATTGAACCCGGCCGCCCGCAGCCGCTTCTCCGCATCGGCCGCGGTGAGCCCCACCAGGTCGCCCGGGACGGTCAGCTCGGAGGCGGCGAGGACACCCGACTGCGCCCTGCCGGCTGGCCGCTCCAGCGCGGCCCTGGCCGCGACGCCGACGGCCACCAGCGCGACCAGCACGCTGAACGCGCTGATCAGCGTCGTCCAGGGCAGGCGGCCGGGCAGGGTATGCCGCGCGCGCCGGCGGCGTGAGGAGACTTCGTCGCGGTACTGGCGCTCGGCGGTGGTCGTGGGCGCCTCGGCGTACCGCTCGCGCGGCTCCGCGTCACCGTGACCCGCCAGCGCGAGTGTCTCGGCCGTCCGCTCCCTGGCCTGGCCTCCCCGCAGCACGACCGTGTCTGTCTGCGCGCGCCCGCTGGGGCCAGGCCCGTCGCCGGTCGCGCTGGCGCCGCCGGCGCCGAGGTGGGCCGGCGTCTCAGCGCGGGCCTCCTGGCCGGCCTCGCCGTCGCCGGCGAGGCCGGCCAGGACCGGACCGGACCCGATCGTGGGATTGTCGTCGCCGGTGGCGACCATGGCCCGCGGATCACTGTCAGTGCTGTCAGTGCTGTCAGTGCTGTCAGCGCCGGCGGTGGGCACGACGCCGTTCGCGGCGGCCGGGCCGGCCGCCGCGGCCACGGAGCCGGCGGAGTCCGGAGCTCCCGCGGCCGACAGTTCCGAGACCGCCCGCGCCGCCGGAATGCCGAGTTCCGCGCGCGTCGAGACCAGCGGCGCGACCGGGTCCGCCTGGCTGGTCCCCGAGGCGGCCACATATGCGGCCCCGGTGACCGGCACGATCCCGCGCGTCGGGCTGAGCGTTTGCAGCCGGCTGACGATCTCGCCCGCGGTCGGGCGCTCCGCCGGGTCGCGGCGCATCGCGTCGCGCACGACATCGGTGAGCGACTCGTCGACGCCGTCGAGGTCGGGGTCGCTGTTGACGATGCGGAACAGCACCGTCGGCACGGCGCCGCCCCCGAAGGGCCGCCGCCCGGTCGCGGCGAAAATCATCAGGCCGCCCCAGGCGAAGACGTCCGCCGCGGCCGTCACCCGCTCGCCGCGGGCCTGCTCCGGAGCCATGAACGCGGGGGTGCCGACCACCAGGTCCCTGGTCACCGTCACGCTGTCCGGCGCCCAGGCTACCCCGAAGTCGATCACGCGCGGGCCGAACTGGGAGAGCAGCACGTTGGACGGTTTGAGGTCGCGGTGTACCAGGCCGGCGGCGTGGATGACGGCCATGGCGCTCGCCACGCTGACCGCGAGCCGTTCGACGTCGGCCGAGCCGAGCGGGCCGTGCGCCGCCACCGTCTCGGCCAGCGACGGGCCGTCGACGAACTCGGTGACCAGGTAAGGAGGCCCGTCCGAGGGGTCGACGGCGTCGAGCACCTCGGCGGTGCAGTAACGGGCCACCCGCTGGGCGACCTCGGCCTCGCGCCGGAACCGGGCGCGGTACTCGGGATCGTCGGCGAGCTCGGCGCGCACGACCTTGACCGCCACCCGCCGGCCGGCCGGCGAGCGGCCCAGGTAGACGGTGCCCATGCCGCCCTCGCCGAGCCGGGCCAGCAGCTCGTAGCCGCCCAGCTCGCGCGGGTCCGACGGCCGCAGCGGATTGCCGGGCAGCGGAAGCGTCCGCATGGCCGCGAGCGGCCTGTCGGGCGGCTCGAGGCTCGGATCCGAGCCGCCATCGTGGGGGAGGGCGGACTCGTTGCCCGCGGACAGGCCTGGCCTGAGCGCGGGCGAGCCGGCCCCGCCTCCGCGTGAGTCCACGTCGCCCCCGGGGTCAACCTTGGATGTGGTCGGACGGCAGCGCGTCCTTCCTTCAGGACGCACCGCGCGACAGTCTGGTTGTCTTCTGTCGTATACCCGACAGGTCCGACAGCGCTGGCGACCGACTCGCCGGAAAGCGGTCGGCCGCCATGCTGGGTGTTCGCCCGCCAGGCGCGGCCGTCAGGCGCCGGCCGGCCGCGGCGCGGCCCTCGTCCGTCATAGCTCCGACGGATGAGAAGGCCCTATGAGCGGACGGCGTGGCGGCCGGGCGAAGGCGTTGGCAAGCGAGGTCCCGAGGGATATGTCGTCATTGTCGCGCGTCTAATTCAACCGGCGGCGGGGGGAGGTGAGCGTTGGCCGTCTGGCGTTTCAGCGGCGAGCTGGGATCCGGCTGGCGACGCGGGCCTAGGCAGGGCCGATGAGGTCCCAGCGGTTGCCGGCGATGTCGAGGAAGACGACCACCTTGCCGTAGGGCTCGGCGCGCGGCTCGGCCATGAAGGTGACGCCCGCGGCGAGCAGCCGCTGGTAGGCGGCCTCGAAGTCGTCGACATTCAGGAAGAAACCGACGCGGCCGGCGGCCTGGTCGCCGACGGCCGCCGCCTGGCGCTCACCGTCGGCGCGGGCGAGCAGGATTCCCGTCTCGGCGCCGGGCGGCCGCACCACGACCCAGCGCTTCGGGCGCCCGCTGTTCGTCGCCGCCGGCGAGTCCTCGACCAGCTCGAAGCCCAGCACATCGGTGAAGAACGCGATCGCGGGGTCGTAGTCCTCGACGATCAATGCCACTAGTCCCAGCCGCACACCACGAACCTATCGGCCGAGACCAGCGCCGGCCCAGCCACCGATGGCGACGGCGCCTCAGCGCGGCGTCAACTCAGCCATCTGACCGGACCGAACCCAGCGCGGCCACGGTCAAGTGCATCGGCCCGGAACCACGTCAGAGGGCGCTCAGCGCCCGACGGCTGGCGCGAAGCGCCAGCCCTACCGGCCGAGGACTCGGCGAGGAGCCAGCCGGGTGGCGAGGCGGCGACGCGGGGAGGCCGACCGCCGGGCGGCACGCTCGACGGTGCTCGCCAGGCGTCGTGCCTCGTCGGCCGCGCGGGCGCCCCAGGGGCCCTCCCAGCCGACCGACGGGCTTCCGGCGGCGCCCGGCCCGGCTGGCGGCCGCCGCGTCTGGACGCTCTCGCCGTTCGCCTTGCCGGTGCCGGTGCCGGTGCCGGCGTCGGGGCCGGGGCCGGGGCCGAACAGCGCGAGCGTCGCCAGGTTCGCGAGGCCGCGCAGGGCGCTCAGACTGGACCCGCGTCCCGCGCTGTGGTCACCCGCCCCGCCGCCCGCGACCGCGCCGAGCTGGACGACCTCCGCGGGGCTCGCCGACTCGGGTATGCGCACACCCGCCGAGGCCAGCGCGTCGAGGGCGTGCGCCCAGGCGAGGACCACCCGCTCGCGCGGCCGGCGGCGGCCGGACAGCCGCCGGTGCCGGCGCGCAGCCGGACGCGCGAACGCGACCAGCAGGTAGCCGGCGATGAGCGCGGCGGCGGTGAGCCCGGCCTTCGACAGGAACCCGTGGATGTCCGTGGCCCGGCCGGCCGGTGGGGCGACGGTGATGGCCGGTTGGGCCGCGGCCGCCGGGGCGGTCAGCGGCCCGCGGACCGCCGCGTCCACCGCCGCGGCCTGCACCGCCGACTCGCCCTGGGCGGAGCCCGCGAGCGGGGCGCCCCGGGCGTCGGTCGCCGCCGGGGTGGGGAAGAACGGCAGCCAGCCCGCGCCGTCGAAGCGGACCTCGGCCCAGGCGAGCGCCTGCCGCCCGGTCACGGCGACCGTCGCGGGCCTCGCCTGCGCGTCGGGAGCGAAGCCGACCACGACCCGGCTCGGCAGTCCGAGGATGCGGGCGGCCAGCACGAACGTGGTCGCGAACTGCTCGGACGTGCCGCGCCGGGTGTCGGCGACGAAGTGCTCGACATGGGCGAGCGAGTGCCCCGGCGGCACCTGGGGGTCGAACCGGAAGTTGGTGGCAAGGTAGTGCTGTAGCAGCGCTGCCTGCTGGAACGGGCCGTTGCCCTGGCCAGCCGCGACCTTTGCCAGCGCGCGCAGTACCGGCGGGATGTCGGCCGGCAGGGCAAGGTACTCGGCGTCCGTGCTGGCGGTCGCCGCGGTGGCGGTGGTGAGCGCCGCGAGCTCGTTCAGGGAGCGGGTCGGCCGCGGCGCGGACACGATGGTGAACCGCTCACCCGCGGCGAGCGGTACCGTCCGCAACAACAGGCCGTCAGTCAGGTCGACGGCGAAGCCGCCGCCGCTGCCCGCGTCCGCCGTCCTCGTCTCCGTCCCGGCGGCCGAGCCGGCTGCGCCGGTCGAGCCGGTCGCGCCTGGTGCCGGGCCGCGGTTCACGCCCTGGCCGGACCCCGCGTCCCGCGGCTGCGCCGTGGTGGGGGCGGCGGCAGGTGGACTGGCGGGCGCGTCGAGCTCCACCGGGCGGTCGAGTGCCGGCAGGAGCTGGCCGGTCAGACCGGTGACCGTCACCTGCTGGGTGACCCGGGCGCCGCCGCGGTCGGCGCCGGTCCCGCCGGTGGCGGGCACCTCCCGGCCCGCCCGGGTGTAGCTGGCGGACGACGTCCAGGTGGCGCCGTCGAAACCGGAGAGCACGGCGAGCCGCAGAGGGACCGGGCCGGCGCTCTGGCCCGTCAGCCGGACGGTGAACAGGTCCTCGTCCGGGTGGGTGCTCCAGCCGGCGAGCGCGGACAGCGGGTTCAGGCCGTCGACCGGGGCGGCCGGCGTGGATCTGTACGCCCGCGGGTCCACCGGCGCGCCCGCGTGGAGCGCGGCCGGCAGCCGCCCTCCCGCCGCGAGCCCCGCGGCCACGACCACCGCGAGCGCCACCGTCGCCCGCGCCGCCCCCGGCAGCCGCGAGGGCCGGTCGGGGCCGAGCGTGATCCGCGGCGGTGGTTCGTCGGCCCGCGCGGAGCCGGCCGATGCGGATGAGCCCGGCCCGACGGCTGTGACGGCCGGCTCCGCCGTCGGTGCGGTCGGTGCCGTCGTTGTCGTCAGTGCCCCGGAGGTTATGGGCGCGCCGGCCGATCCGGCCGCGTCGTCCGCCGCCGTCGGCCGGCGGGCCAGCGCGAGCAGGCCCACGAGCGCGGTCAGGGCCGCGGCGGGCGCGAGGTTCGACCCGGCCGCGGGGAGCGAGGCGGCCGTCCCCGCGAGCAGCCCGAACAGCGCCGGCAGAGCGGGCAGCAACCGGGTCCTGGTGCGCATGACCAGCTCGGCGCCCACGGCGGCGGCGAGCCAGGTGACCAGGACCGGAACGACGAGCAGGTCAGGCTCAGCCGGGGACGGCACCACGACGTCGAGCAGCCGCGACGGCCCGTTCGTCACGCCGGCGCGGACCGCCGCCAGGCGGTCGAACGGGGTTCCCGCGGCGATCGTCGCCCCGGCGGTGGTGACGAATCCGGCCGTCCACAGCAGCGCCGAGAGCGCGAACGGCGCCGGCCGGCCTCGCCGCCAGGACACCGCTCCGACCAGCACCACCGGCCCGGCCGCGGCCGCTGGGATGGCCAGCCGCAGGTCGGCGGGGGAGAACAGCCGCAGGAAGCCCCAGCCGTCGACCGCCGCGAGCGCGGCGACGAGCGCCAGCGCGAGGACGCGACGCGGCCAACGCTCCGCCGGCCGCGCCACCCCGCGCCGCTCCAGGCCAAACGTGACGCGCGAACGGCGAGGTCCCGCTCCGCCGAAGGCTTGCCGGCCGCGCTCGCCGGGCGTGATTCGCCTCCCCCTCTCGCGGCTCCCGGCGGCGCCGGCGGCATCGGGGGCGCCGGCACCGTCGCCGCCACTGGTGCCATCGGCGCCCCCCCGGTCGGCGTCCGTCTGGGGCACGGGAACGGGCGTCGCCGCCGTCGCCGCTTCGGACAGCCTGGCCATGGGCACTGTGGGCGCGGTCGGCGAGTCGGTCCCGCCCCCACGCCTCGCGGATCCTCCCGACCGGGACGGGGACTCGCGACGCTCGCGGCGGCGCAGGTTCTCCAACAGGTCCGGACTGTTCCGCCCGTTCACATGCCCCCGCCGAAGTAGCCCGCGCGCGTGTTCGACCGCACCCCCGCCCCCCGTCCCCGGCCGCCGACCGGCCAGGCCTCGGGCAGCCGGGAGGCGTCCGGGATGTCGAGGACGCGCAGCCTGCCCGCGACGCTGGTGCCGACGTCGCTCGGCCGGCCGATGAGATCGAACCGGCCGAGCAGGGCCGCGGCGTCCGGATCCGCGGCCCGGCGCAGCCGAGGCCGCTCGGCCGGCGTGTGCCGGGAGCGGGCCCTGGCGGCCGCCATGCTGCGCGCGCCGACCCGGACCACCACCACCTGTCCGAACCGATGGACGACCGGGGCGACGGCGCGCAGCTGACCGCCGTCGAAGCCGCCGGTCACAACGATCAGCGTGCCGACGCCGCCCCGGCGCACAGTGCTGAGCACCTCGAGCGTGCCCGTCGGGCCGAGCGCGATCTCGGCGAGCTCGTCGAGCAGCGCCTCGGTCTCCGGCGCCCGGCCCCGGCCGGCGCGGCGTACCCCGTCGGTGGTGAGCAGGACGACGCCGAGCGACTCCCTGGCGCAGCCGAGCACCACCGAGGCCGCGACGTCGACGGCCTCCTCGAAGGTGTCGGCGCCGACCTCACCGGGTGGGTAGGCCTCCGGGCGGGTGTCGAGGACGACGGTCGAGGCCGGCTCGCTCGGTTCGACGTGCTCGCGGACCATCAGCACGCCCGTGCGGGCGCTCGACGGCCAGTGGACGAACCGCAGATCCTCGCCGCTGACGTACTCCCGGATGCCGTGGAAGATCACACCGCCGGCGGCGCCGTCGGCGGTCCGGCCGTCCGGGTCCCGCGCGGGCGCGGCCGGTGGCGCGCCTAGCGGGCGGGCCCGCGGCCGTACTCGCAGCACGTCGGTGGCGGACAGCCGCACCGTCGAGCTCACCAGCCCGAACGGGTCCGCGCGGCGTACGAGGACCGGCCCGAACGAGATCACTCCGCGCCGCCTCGTGTCGAGCGCGATGTCCAGCGACCGTGTTCCCGCGCCGGGCACCCGACGGACGTCGACGACGATCTTTCCGGTCGGGTGGGCGGCCGTGCCGCCGCCCACCCGACCCTCCAGGCGGCCGGCGAGGCCGTCGCCCGAGTCCATGCCGGCGCCAGTACGGGCGCCCGCGTTGTGGTCCGCGGTCCCCGCCCGCCCCAGGGCGCCGCGGCGGCCGGATGACGCCGCCACGGCCCGCGGGCCGTGGCTCCAGGGAATATGCAGCCGTACCGGCGGGGAGGGACGGCGGGACGGGTTGTGGATCTCGATGACCAGTGCCGCCGGCTCGCCCCTGGCGACACCGTTCGGGTTCACCCGCAGCGTCGCCCGCAGCCGTGGCCGGCGCGCCACCGACAGCGTCGCGACCAGCAGCGCGCAGATCGCCGCCGCGGCAAGCGCCACGAGCTCCGCGTAGTGCAGCACGGCGGCCCCCGCGACCAGTACAACCGCGGCCCCGAGCAGGCCGAGGCCGGGCGGAGTGACGCGGGTCGCGACGTCCGGTTCGCTGGCCGGTGCCGGCGTGACGGCGGCGGGCGCCGAGGGGACGGCGTCGGCCGCGGAGGGGATGGCCCGAGCGTCGCGGGCGGTCGAGGTGCCCGCGTCCGCGCCCGTGCCTGCGTCCGCGTCCGCGTCCGCGGAGCGGATAGCCGTCTCCGTGTCCGTGTCCCTCTCCGTGTCGCTGAGATCGACCAGGCCCAGGCCCGCCGATCCCGCGCCCGGCGAGTAGGTGCCCATCGGCTACACGCCCACGAGGCGGCGCGGCGACGGGACCGCCCGTACGACCTCGTCGACCACGTCCTCGGCGGTCACCCGCTTCAGCTCGGTCTCCGGGCTGAGCACCAGGCGGTGGGCGAGCACCGGCTTCGCCAGCGCCTTCACGTCGTCGGGGGTGGCGAACTCGCGGCCGCCGGCGGCGGCGCGCACCTGCACCGCGCGCAGCAGCGCGATGCTGCCGCGCGGGCTCGCGCCCAGGCGCAGGACGTCCGGGATCCGCCTGGTCGCGGCGACGAGGTCCACGATGTAGCGGCGCAGGGCAGGCGCGACATGCACCGACAGGGTGCGCTCGGTATGGGCGACGACGTCCTCGGCGCGCATGACCGGCGCCAGGTCCTCGACGCGCCGGCCCACCTGGCGGCCCTCGAGGATCTCCAGCTCCGCGTCGGTCCCGGGGTAGCCGAGCCGCAGCCGCATCAGGAACCGGTCGACCTGGGCCTCGGGCAGCGCGTAGGTGCCGTCCATGTCGACCGGGTTCTGCGTCGCGACGACCATGAACGGCAGCGGCACCTGGTAGCGGGTGCCGTCGACGGTGACGAACCCCTCCTCCATCACCTCGAGCAACGCGGACTGGGTCTTCGGCGACGCTCTGTTGATCTCGTCGCCGATGACGAGGTTCGCGAACACCGGGCCAGGTCGGAAGCCGAACTCGCCGAGGCGCTGGTTGTAGACCGTGGTGCCGGTGATGTCGGATGGCAGCAGGTCGGGGGTGAACTGGATCCGGTGGGAGCTGGCGTTCACCGACGCGGCGAGGCTGCGGGCCAGCGTCGTCTTGCCCAGTCCGGGGACGTCCTCGATCAGCAGGTGGCCTTCCGCGAACAGGCTGATCACCGCGAGCTCGATCGCCTCCCGCTTGCCACGGATCACCCGCTCGACGTTCGTGACCACGTCGGCGAACGCGGCCGCGAACGTGTCCAGCTCCTCGCTCACCGCCCCTCACCCCCGGGCTGGCCAGAGGACCCCTTGGGGCCGGCGACAGTCACAGCCACTCCTTCCTGACGGGCACCGAAGTTCCTTGACGGGCATGAAGTTCCTGGCGGTCGTGGACCTGCCGGGTGCACGCGGGTCAGTCGGCGCGCGGGAGACGGCCTTCGCGGCCTGCCTGGCCGACCGGACCTCGCGAGCTGACCGGGTGTTCCGCGGGCTGAAGCAGCTTGGCGGACCTACGGGGACCCCGGCGCGGCGCGAGACAGCGCTGTGAGCCGCAGTGGGGGCGGGCCGCGCCGTCCGAGGGGGACGATTCGGCGCGGCCCGCCCGCGGGCGGCGGGGGGAGCCGCCCGGAACCAGTCCGGTGTGCGCGCCGTGTCCCCACGGTCCGAACCGGTTCGCTCACATACGACGGCGAGCCCTTCGGGTTCGTTGCGCCAGCTCGCCCAGAAATTGTGGATCTCGTGGTTCTGGGTGATTTAAGGACGAAATAGAAGTAACCCCTCGCATCCGGAGAAGATCGGGGCGCAACCCGTCGGGGCATCCATACGTCAGACGTGCCGTGACGCGCACAGGCCCTCACGGACCGCCGACCTCCCGGATTGGCTTCCGGACCTCCCAGATTGGCTCCGCAGGCTCCGCCAATCCGGCAGGAACCCCGAATCGGGCAGGGAACCCGGATCCGGCGGGAACCCCGCGGCCGAACTCGACCGAGCCGGTCGAGGCAGCCGTGCCGGCCGGTCCGGATGAGCCACGGCGCTCCCCGTCGAGGCCGGGGCGCGGCCGCCGGGTCACCTCGGTCGCCGCGGCGCTCGCGCTGGTCGGCGTCGCCGCGACCACCATGCTCGGGCGCGGCTCCCACCCGGTGACGCTGGACCTGAGCGACGGCGGTGGCTGGCTGGTGAGCGAGCAGTTCGGTCTGCTGTTTCATGTCAACGGCCCGTCCGGGGTGGCGGACGCGGCCGTCGCCCTTCCCGGCGCGGCCGGGCACCAGCTGGCCGTGCTTACCGACTTCGCCACTCCGGCGCCCACTCGTCCCGCCCGGGCGTCCCGTGCCGCCGCGACCGCGCCCGCGGCGGGTCCGGAAGGGGCGGCGAGCCCGGCGGCACCCGGCGCCGCCGGGCCAGGCCTGACCGGCCCGGCCGGCGCGTTCGGCGGTTCCGCTGGCTCGGATGGCGCGGCCGGCTCGGATGGCGCGGCCGGAGGCCTGGCGACCGCGCCATCGGACGAGGCGGTGATCGTTGTCGACGCGGTGGCGGGGACCGTGCTGCGGATCGACCCGGCGCTGCTGGAGATCGTCGCCACCGTGGCGTACCCACAGGGCACGGTGGTCAGCGCCGCGGGCGGTGACGCCTATGCCGTCGACGCGGCGGGCGGCCTCGTGACCCGGCTCGACTCCCGCACGCTGGCCGAGCTGGGCTCGCCGATCACTTTCCCGCCGGGCCTCGGCACGGTCGCCCAGACCGTGGACGGGACCCTCTGGGTGCCGGTGCCCAGCACCGGCACGGTCGTGCCGGTCCGATCGGGAACGCCGGGAACGCCGGTCCCCGTCGCGGCGGTCGGCGACCGGGTCGACGCGGCGGTGGTCGGCGGGTCGCCGGTCATCGTCGACCGCACGGCGGGCACGGTCTCCCGGCTGACGGCGGACGGCGCCGAGGCGGCCCTTCGGCTCCCGGCCGGCGTCGACGCGGCCGGTGAGACCGGCACCGACGGCGGCCGCCAGATGCTGATCCCCGCGCGGACCGAAGGCCACGTGCTCGCGCTGGCCGAGCCGTCCACCGGACGGCTGCTGCTCGCCGACCTGGACTCCGGGCGGGTAAGCGCGACGAACCTGCCGACCATCGGCTTTGGCGGGGCGGCCAGCGGGACGGCCGGCGGACCGCGCCGGCTGGGTCCGCCGGTCTGGTACGACGGCCATGTCTACGTGCCGGACTCGGACGCGGGCGTGGTCTGGGCCTACGACCCCGCGACCGGGCGCTTCGCCACGCCGGTGCAGGTCGCGCCGGCGGGCGGCCAGGCCCGGATCACCGCGGACGTCCAGAACGGCCAGCTCTGGATCAACGACGAGGCCGGCCCGAACGTCGTCCTCGTCGACGGCGCCACGCCGCGAACCATCCTGAAGTTCGGCGCGGCGCTGCCCGGCGGCGGGCACACCAGCACCCCGAAGCCCCTGCCGCCCGGCCAGACACCTGGCGGTCTACCGTCCCAACCGGCCAGCGGCGCGGGGACCGGCGACGGCCGGGGGCAGGTCTGGCCAGGCCAGGGCCGCCCCGGGGGCGACGGCCAGGGAGGCAACCCCGGCGGCGACGGCCGCGGCGGGAACGGCAACGGCGGCAACGGCGGGAACGGCGGGGGCGGTGGCCAGCCCGGCGGCCCCGGCGGCGGCCGGCCGGGCACCACGAGCGGCCCGGAACCCGGCCAGCAGCCGCCGCCGTCGCAGCGGCCGACGGACCCGCGGCCGACGGCGAGCCACACCGTCGCGCCGCCCCAGCCGGAGCCCACCGCGACCCAGCTGCCCGAGCAGACCACGGGGCCCGGCCAGCCGGGCCCCGGCGACACCGCCCAGGCGGACGACCACCGAACCGAGCAGAGCGACTCGGGCCAGGGAGGTCCCCGGACCGCCACCGGCGCGCAGCCGTCCCGGCCGGATGCCGCCGGTGACGGCGGGACCGGCGCCCCGGCGGCCGGCCCGCCGACGGCCCGTCCCTCCGCCGCGCCGGCGCCCACGCGGACCACGGCCGCGGCCACGCCGGCCGGCTCGCCCGGGCGGACCACCTCACCCGCGCAGCCGACCACGGCCCCTGGGCACGCCCCGACGCCGCCGGGGGCTGGCTCCCCGCTGCCGCCGGGCTTCTGGCTGTTGACCGACGCCGGATCGGTGATCGCCCGTGGCACGGCCGGGGCGGTGAGCGCGGATGGCGCCGACCCGGCGGCCGTCGCCATCGCGCCGACCGCGACCGGCCATGGCTACTGGCTAGTCGAGGCGTCGGGTGCCGGCCACCCGGCGGGTGACGCGGCACCGCTGGCGGGGAGCGCGAGCGGCGGCGCGGTGGTCGCCGCGGCCGCGGGGCCGACCGGGGGCGGGTATTGGACCGTCACCGCCGCCGGTGTCGTCGCGGCGCACGGCACACTCGCCGCGTACGGGTCGCTCCTGTCCGCGCCGGCCGCGCCGGTCGTCGGCATCGCCGCCACCCCGACAGGCGGCGGGTACTGGCTGGTGGACGCGGCCGGCGGGGTCTACCCGTTCGGCGATGCCGAGGGCATCGCCGCCGGCGCCGCGCCCGCCACCGCCGCGACCGGGCCCGCGCGCACCGTCGGCATCGCCGCGAGCCCGACCGGCTCGGGCTACTGGACCGTCACGGCGGCCGGCACGGTGGCGGCCCACGGCGCGACCGGCCACTACGGCTCGCCCACCTCCCCGCCGGCCGCCGTGGCCGGTGTCGCGGCGACCCCCAGCGGCCGCGGGTACTGGCTGGTGGACGCTGGCGGCGGGGTCTACGCGTTCGGCGACGCCGTCGCCCTGTCCGCGTCGGTCCCGGCGGGCACGCGGGTGCTCGCCGTGGCGGCGGTGCCGTGACGAGGCCGGCTCGTCTCATGGCCGACGAGAATGGACAGCCGGCAGCCTCGGCCTGGATGCTCGACGCCCAGATCGGCCGGATCACCGATCCCCAGGTTTCTGGCGCCCGATTCGTCGGTAGGAGGACATTCCTCACTCGGACGCCGCGCTCCCGGCGTACCGTCGTCGCTCCCGGTCGTCGTCGGACGAGCCAGGGAACCAGGTCGGAGGCCGTCATGTCGCGGTTCAGATCGCCGTTTTGGTCTTGGCGGGGGCGCGGCGCACGTACTGTCGTGCCCGCGCTGGTACTGCTGGTCGGCGCCCTCTCCGCCTGCTCGGACGACGGTGGCTCGCCGTCGCCGGAACCGGCGTCGACGACGTCCGCCGCGGCCACCTCCGCCCCGGCCGGCGAGAGCGCGACCCCGGCCGCCAGTCCCGGCGCCGGTGCCTCGCCGACGTCGGGCGCCGGCGGGGCCGCGCCGACGTGGTCGAGCGGCCCGACGTCCCTCACCCGCTCGACGAGCCCCTCGCCGCGGCTGGTCGAGGTGCGCGCGGCGCACAACGTCGAGGGCGGGCTGAGCTTCGACCGGATCGTCCTGGAGTTCACCGGCGGCCTGCCCGGCTACTCCGCCCGCTACGTCGACGACGTGGTCAGGCCGGGCGAGGGCTCGCCGCTCGCGCTGACCGGTCAGGCGCACTTCGAGATCGTGCTGCACCCGGCCGATGCCCACGATGACTCGGGCCGGTCGACGCTGCGCTCGCCAGTCAGCGGCGGCGGGCTGCCGGCGGTGCGCCAGGTCGCCATGGCCGGTGACTTCGAGGGCTACGTCCATCTGGGCGTCGGCCTCGACGACGTCGTCGGCTATCGGGTCACCGAGCTGACCGGCCCCGACCGCCTGATCTTCGACTTCGCCGCCTAACCCCGGTCAGCCGACGGGTGGGAATGGGGCGAGGCCGACGTTCCCGTCGGCCAGCAGGGCGTTGACGGTGTCGGCGTACAGGCCGGACTTGATCGTGCCGAGCGCTGGAGAGGCCTTGGTCGCGCGCGGGCGGGCGCGGCCGAGGGCGGCGACGAGCACGGCGCGCTGCGCGGCGGCCAGGTCCGCGGCGTCCGCGAGGCTCTCGGCGGCGACGGCGTCGACGATCCCGGCCTCGAGCGCGTCGACGCCTCCGTAGCGGCGGCCGGTGACCATCGCCTCGGCGGCCGTCCTGGCGGGGAGCCGCGCGGCGAGCAGCCTCGTCATCCCCGCGGTGAACGGCATGCGCAGGTCGACCTCGGGCAGGCACCAGTAGCCGCGGTCGGCGCGCATCACCTGCTGGTCGTGCGCGAGCGCGAGCATGGCGCCCGCCCCGAAGGCGTGTCCCTGCACCGCGGCGACGGTGACGAACGGCAGCGTCAGCACCCGGGCGAGCAGGGCCTGCACAGCGTGCAGGTAGGCGCCCAGTTCGCTCGGGTAGGCCAGGACCCTGTCCAGGTCGAGCCCGTTCGACCAGATCTTCCCCCGCGCGGTGGTGACCAGGGCCTTCTGCCCATCGGCATCCTCGACCTCGGACAGCAGCGCGTTCACCGCCATCAACCAGTCGGTCGTGAACCGGTTCTCGCCGTCGCCGAGATCCAGCACGTACACGTCCCCGTCGTGCTCCAGGTGCGGCATCGCTCGGCTCCCTCGGTCATCGGTCTGGCCATCGTCGTACCTGAGGCCGCCACCCGCGGGGTGGTACGCGGGCCCATCCGGCATGTCCCGGCCGCGGCGACCGGGCGCACGGCTTGAGGGCCAGCCTCCCGAGAGGCCGCGGCCCCGGTCAATGCGGCGCTGCCACCTGGACCTCTCCTCCGTGACCTCCGTGACCTGTCCACCGTGTCCACCGTTGCCTCTCCACCGTTGCCTCGCGGCCGACGCCAGGCCGGTCCCTTGGCGGCGGTTCCGCCCCGGCCGTCCGGGTACCTGCGCGACGGGACGAGTACGGCGAGACGAGCGGGGAGGGACGATGACGACTCCATCCGGCGGGCGAGCCGCCAAGGGAACGGACACACGTTCGGGGCGCGCGACCGGCCCGGCGCGGGGCAGGACCGCGGAGGCCGGCGCGGGCGCCAGCGATGAGGAGATGGCCCGGCAGGTCGCCAGCCAGACCGCGTCCGACCGGGCGGTCGAACCCTTCTTCGAGCGTGAGCGGGGCGGAGCGGCCACCGACGTCGAGGCAGCCAAGGCGCGCGCCGACCAGGTGAAATAGCGGACCCGCTGAAGTAGGCGTAAACCGCCGCTGGTCAAACGGGCACATCCAGCGTTGATTCGTCGCGCGCCCCTGCGGACCGAGCATTCGTCGTCGAAGGTGGGTGGGGGCGGGGTTTGCGCTGCGCCCGCCGGGAACTCACCGACAGACACCGAGCCGAACGCGCGCCCCCGACCGCGGCGGCGCGCGACTCGAACAGAGGACGCATGGCAGACGCCGTCGGAAGGGATTCCCAGAGCGTGACCGGCGCCTCGGTCGAGGCTGCTCGCCCCTCGTCGCGGGCGACGAGGGTTTCCAGCGGAGGTGATGCAGATGCCTGCCAAGACGACGATCCGTTCCAGTCCCGCCAAGACGACGATCCGTTCCAGTCCCGCCAAGACGACGACCCGTGCCAGTAAGGCGGGGCAGGCCGACCAGATGTGCGCCGGCGTGCCGTCGACGGTCGCGCGGTCGGACAGCAAGGCCGTCCGCACGTGGATGAAGGCGCATGACTCGGCGGTGGGCACCCATGGCGAGGGCCAGCGCGCGCACCGCGCCGCGTACGCCGCGCTGAAGCACACCCACGAGAGGATCGGCGACCGCTGGCAGCCGAAGCCGTCCCCGGGCCCGTCCGACGCGCAGGCAAAGCAGAGCACGCCGGCGAGCGTGCGCCGGCCGCGGCCGACCGCCGAGGGCGTGAACGCGAACGCGCCGCTGACCCGGCTGCGCGAGATGGCCCGCGAGCTGGAAATCTCCGGCCGTACCCGGATGACGAAGGACGAGCTGGTCTCCGCGATCAAGAAGGCCAACCGGCGTGCCGCCGCCGCCGCCCGCAGGCGACCCGGCGCCGCGCGATGACGTCGAGGCGGCGCACCGGGTAGCCCGGGCAGCCAGGAGGCCGCCGGCGGCGCGAGGATTCGCCCCTTGCCGCGGGCAGGCGTCCCCAACGGCCCGCGTCGGCGGATCGTTGGGGACGCCATTCGGCCCGCGATGTGATGCTGGCGACGCGACGCGACCCGACGTCGGGGCGGCGCGGCCCGGCCCGGTGACCGGGCGAGAGCTGCCGGGCGCGGCTCCGGCGGACGACGTTGCGGGGTGGTTTCGTGGCCGTGGTCGCGGTCGCGCCGTCTGCGCGCCACCGATAGTCTCGGTACGGACCTGTTCACTTGGCGGAAAGCCGTCCGGTGGTCGGGTCGGCCGTCGGTTCGCGGGTCCGTGAACCGGGGTCACAACCACATACTGTGCCGCTCACACCCGTGCGGGAGAGTCCCGGGCAAGCCGGCCCGTGGCGCCGAAGGAGCAAGATCTCCCTACAAACTCTCAGGCCCCCAACCGCCGGGTCAGGCAACTCTGGAAAGCGGACGCCGCTGGGCATCCCGCCGACGGTGCAAGCCGGGCATGACGTCGCCCGGTGAAGCTCTCAGGCCCATGACAGAGGGGGAGGCCGAGGCGAGCGACCCCGCGCGGGGTCCCGCCGGTCCGTCGACGGCGGACCGGCGGATGAGCACCTTCGGTCAGCTTCACGGGCCTGCCACTGGAAGGACGACCTTCCCGAGGCGGCCGCCCTGGTCGCTGCCCCGTGGTCGAACGCTCGCCGTGCCTGCCGGGGGATCATCTCCCGGACCCCGAAGCGGGGCCGGTGCCAGGCCGGCGCCGCCTGACCTTCGGAGCGACACGTGCCTGCCACCACCCCGACTACGGCCACCGCCACGCTCCCGACCGCCACGCTCCCGACCGCCGCGTACCGGGCGTTCGCCGACCGGCACATCGGGCCGGACGCCGAGGCCCAGGCGACCATGCTCGCCGCGCTCGGCTACCCGTCCCTCGACGCGCTGACCGACGCGGCCGTGCCGGCGGGCATCCGTTCGACCGAGCTGGAGTTGCCGGCGCCGATCCCCGAGAGCGCCGCGCTCGACGAGCTGCGCGCGCTGGCCCGCCGCAACCGGCGGGTGACCTCGATGATCGGCCTTGGTTTCCACCCGACCGTGCTGCCTGGCGTGATCCAGCGCAACGTGCTCGAGAACCCGGCCTGGTACACCGCCTACACGCCGTACCAGCCGGAGATCTCGCAGGGCCGCCTCGAGGCGCTGCTGAACTTCCAGACCATGGTCACCGACCTCACCGGCCTCGCGACCGCCGGCGCATCGCTGCTCGACGAGTCGACGGCGGCGGCCGAGGCGATGCAGCTCGCCCACCGCGTCGACAAGAAGAAGCGCTCGACCTTCCTCATCGACGCCGACACGCTGCCGCAGACGATCGCCGTCGTGCGGACCCGGGCCGAGGCACTGGGCCTGGTGGTCCACGTCGCCGACCTGCGCGAGGGCATCGTTGCCCGCCCAGCGCCAGCCCCGGGCGAGGGAGCGGCCGAGCCGCTGCCCGCCGAGCCGGGCGAGCAGCCCGCCGAGGCGTCGGGCGAGCTCCCGGCCGACGTGCTGGCCGACACGTTCGGCGTGCTGCTGTCCTACCCTGGCGCGAACGGCGAGGTCCGTGACCTGCGCGGCGTCATCGCCCAGGCGCGCGACCACGGCGTGACGGTGGCCGTCGCCGCCGACCTGCTCGCGCTCACATTGCTCGCCTCGCCCGGTGAGCTTGGCGCTGACATCGCTGTCGGTACCACCCAGCGGTTCGGGCTGCCGGTGATGTTCGGCGGCCCGCACGCCGGCTACATGGCGGTGCGGGGGGGCCTGGAGCGGATGCTGCCCGGCCGGCTCGTCGGCGTCTCGGTCGACGCCGCGGGCAAGCCGGCCTACCGGCTCACGCTTCAGACCCGCGAGCAGCACATCCGCCGGGAGAAGGCCACCAGCAACATCTGCACCGCCCAGGTGCTGCCGGCCGTGATCGCCTCGATGTACGCCGTCTACCACGGGCCCGGCGGGCTTGCCGGGATCGCGACGACGGTCCACGCCCACGCCGCCCGCCTCGCCGAGGCGCTGCGCGCCGGCGGGGTCGAGGTCGTCCACGACCACTTCTTCGACACGGTGCTCGCCCGGGTGCCCGCGCGGGCGGCCGAGGTCGTCGCGGTGGCGCTGGAGCACGGGGTGAACCTGCGCCTTGTCGACGACGACCATGTCGGGATCTCCTGCAACGAGGCGACTCTGGACGCCGACCTGCACGCCGCCTGGGCCGCCTTCGGCGTCCCGGGCCCAGGTGACGCGCCGCCGGCCGTCCCGGAGGCCGGGGTGGCGGCCGTCGCGCTGCCGGCGGCGCTCGTCCGTACCTCCGGCTACCTGGAGCACCCCGTGTTCCACGCCCACCGGTCGGAGACGGCGATGCTGCGGTACCTGCGCCGCCTCGCCGACGTCGACTTCGCGCTCGACCGCGGGATGATCCCGCTCGGCTCCTGCACGATGAAGCTGAACGCCACCGCCGAGATGGCCGCCGTCACCTGGCCGGAGTTCGCCGAGATCCACCCGTTCGCGCCGTTGGACCAGGCCGCCGGCTACCTGGAGATGATCACGGACCTGGAGCGCTGGCTCATCGAGATCACCGGCTACGCCGGGGTGTCGGTGCAGCCGAACGCCGGCAGCCAGGGCGAGCTCGCCGGGCTGCTGGCCATCCGGGCGTACCACCGCGACCGCGCCCAGGCGGGGGAAGCGCTCCGCGACATCTGCCTGATCCCGTCGTCGGCGCACGGCACGAACGCCGCGAGCGCGGCGATGGCCGGGATGAAGGTCGTCGTCGTCGCCTGCGACGCCGACGGCAACGTCGACCTCGCCGACCTCGCCGCGAAGGCGGCCCAGCACGCCGCGCGGCTGGCCGCGCTGATGGTCACCTACCCGTCGACGCATGGCGTCTACGAGGAGGGCATCGGCCAGGCGTGCGCGATCGTGCACGACGCCGGCGGCCTGGTCTACGTCGACGGGGCGAACCTGAACGCGCTTGTCGGCCTCGCCCGCCCCGGCCGGTTCGGCGCGGACGTCAGCCACCTCAACCTGCACAAGACGTTCTGCATCCCGCACGGCGGCGGTGGCCCCGGCGTCGGCCCGGTCGCGGTGGGCGAGAAGCTGTTGCCGTATCTGCCGAACCACCCGCTGTGCCCCGAGGCGGGCCCGGCCACCGGTGTGGGCCCGATCTCCGAGGCGCCATGGGGCTCGGCCGGAATCCTCATGATCCCGTGGGTGTACCTGCGGCTGATGGGTGCCGAGGGCGTGCGCGCGGCGACGTCGGTCGCGGTGCTGAACGCGAACTACATCGCCAGCCGGCTGCGCCACCACTACCCGGTGCTCTACGCCGGCCGGGGCGGGCTGGTCGCGCACGAGTGCATCCTCGACCTGCGCCAGCTCACCAAGGAGATGGGCGTGACCGTCGACGACGTCGCCAAGCGGCTCGTCGACTACGGCTTCCACGCGCCGACGATGTCGTTCCCGGTCGCCGGCACGCTGATGGTCGAGCCGACCGAGAGCGAGGACCTCGCCGAGATCGACCGGTTCTGCGACGCGATGATCGCGATCCGTGCCGAGGCGGGCAAGGTGGGTGACGGCACCTGGCCGCAGGACGACAACCCGCTGCGCAACGCCCCGCACACCGCCGAGATGGTCACCGGCGACGACTGGGACCACCCGTACCCGCGGTCGGTGGCCGCCTACCCGGTGGCGTCGCTGCGGACGGCGAAGTACTGGCCCCCGGTCCGGCGGATCGACGGCGCGTACGGCGACCGCAACCTGGTCTGCACCTGCCCGCCGCCGGAGGCCTTCGCCGACGACCTGACGGCGCAGGACACCGCCACCACCGTCCCGGACGCCCGCTCGGCCGTTCCCCTCACCCCGGTCGGCGCCGCCGGCTAGCACCGCTTCTGGCGGCAGCGTTCGCCCATTTCGGAACGACCTTTTCAAGATCGGTCAGGCGTTGCGTGCCACCATCACCGACGCACAACGTCTGACTGATCTTGATCCCGATGGTGCCAGAGATGGGGAACGGTCGCTGGAGCGGCAATTGCGCCGGCTCGCCGTCGCGCTAGGGGCGACGGCTCCTCCTGAGGGCGCCGACCCGTGGTCGGCGGCCCATGACCTGAGAGGAGCTGCCGGCCACGGTAGCCATGCTGGGGAGGCCCGGTGCGCGGGACAGGTCCGGACTGGTCGGAAAGGATGAAGATCTCTGCCCCATATTCAGGCTATGCTTAGGATGCCTGAATATGGAGGTCGTCGTGGCACAGCTCCTGCGGCGCCGCTGGGATAGCGACCTCGGCGCCGGCCTGTCGAGGCGGGACCGGCGGTCGTGTGAATACGACGCCTATCTGCCGGATCCCCTCGTCGGGCGCGCCTTTTCCCTGGACGGGGAGACCGTGGCCGACGTCGTCGATGCGGAGCACGCGATCGCCACCCTCAATCGGGACGCGGTGGTGTTGCGTGGGACCGAGGTGCTGGCTCGCATCCTGCTGCGGGCCGAGTCGGTTGGCTCGTCCTGGATCGAGGGGCTTGAGGTCGGCGGCCGCCGCCTCCTGCGCGCGGAGGCGGACCGTGAGTTCGGGGAGCCCACGACGGATGTCACGGCGTCCGAGGTGCTCGCGAACGTCGACGCGATGGTCCGGGCATCGGAACTGGTCGGTGTCGGTGACCCGATCACGGTGCCGTCCCTGTTGGAGATCCACCGGCGGCTGCTTGCCGGGGGCCGGCTTGAGCCGTATGGCGGCATGATCCGGAGCGAGCAGAACTGGATCGGCGGCAGCAGCTACAACCCCTGCTCCGCGGCCTTCGTGCCACCGCCGCCTGACGTCGTGCCCCAGCTTCTTGAGGATCTCTGCGCGTTCTGCGCCGACGACGGTCTGCCGGCGGTGGCGCAGGCGGCCGTAGCGCACGCCCAGTTCGAGACCATTCATCCCTTTGTCGATGGCAACGGCCGGGCTGGTCGTGCGCTGATCCACATGGTCCTTCGTCGGCGCGGCCTCGCGGCCGACGTACTCCCGCCGGTCTCGCTGGTTCTCGCGACATTGGCGCGGGACTACGTGGCGGCTTTGACCGCGACCCGATACGTCGGGCCACCAGACTCAGGGCAGGCGCGGGCCGCGAGCGATTCCTGGATCGCGATGTTCGCGGGAGCCTGCGTGCGAGCATGCGCCGACGCGACCGACTTTGAACGGCGGATCGGCGCCATCCAGGAGGACTGGTACCAGCGAGTCGGTCCGGTGCGGCCCGACTCGACGCTGGACCGCCTGCTGAGAATGCTGCCCGCGGCGCCCGTGCTCACCGTGCAGTCGGCGTCGAAGCTGACCGGACGTTCCGTGCAGACCAGCAATGATGCGGTGGGCCGGCTGGTGGACGCCGGAGTGATTCGGCAGGTCACGGTCGGCCGGCGCAATCGGGCCTTCGAGGCCGGCGAGGCGATCGAGGCGTTCACCCTGCTGGAGCGGCGCCTCGCGAGTCCCCAGGGCGACACCAGGGTCAGCCCACCGGCGAGGCGGGTGCCGCGTCGGCCATGAGCGAGCTGCCACCGGGCAGGACCGCGCCGTGAGTCCCGAACAGCGTCCGGGCGGGAACCGCGCATCTGGATGCGGGGGTTGGGATACTGCTCGCCGCGGCGCGCGCGGCGCCGGGTGCGTGGGTGATGCCGGCCGGGCCGGGCGCTCGGCGGAGCTTGGAGGAGTCCGATGGTCACGACGGTCCAGGGGATCGAGGGCGCCAAGGCGCTGGCCGGCCAGGACTGGGGCAGCAGCGGCTGGGTCGAGGTCACCCAGGAGCAGGTCAACACCTTCGCCGACGCCACCGGGGACCACCAGTGGATCCACGTCGACGTCGAGAGGGCGAAGACCGGGCCGTTCGGCGGGCCGATCGCGCACGGCTTCCTCACGCTGTCGCTGATCCCGGTGCTGTTCCACGACGCGATCCACGTCGACGGCATCTCCATGGCGGTGAACTACGGCCTGAACAAGGTGCGGTTCCCCGCGCCGGTGCCGGTCGGCTCCAAGCTGCGCGCACACATCAAGAACCTGTCGGTCGAGGACGTCACCGGCGGCGTCCAGGTCGTCAACCAGATCACCATCGAGCTCGAGGGCCAGACCAAGCCGGTCTGCGTCGCGGAGTTCATCTCCCGCTACTTCGCGTGAGACTGGCCCGTTGCGAGGCGCT